>NZ_JAMYTK010000008.1:0-211164 GCF_040322355.1 Mesorhizobium sp. M0145 | reverse complement strand
AACGCGCTCTCCCCCCCCCGCCCGGGCGGTTGGGGCGCCCCCCACCCGCCCCCCCGCTGCGGTGTTTTGTTTCTCGCACCCCCCCTGGGTGGGCGGGGGGCGGCCCCCCCCCCCCCCCCCACGACCAGGCAACCTCGCCGCAGCTTGCGCGTTGAGCCATCGGAGGGATGACATCAGCCTCGGAGAACCCCCATGAAAACCCTTCTATCCATCACTGCGGCAGCGATGATGGCTGGCGCACCTTTGGCTGCTTTTGCCCAATCGGCGACGCTGACGCCTCTAACGACCGACACCATGAGCAAGGTTGACACCGCGACGTTCGTCAAGACCGTGCCCATCGCCAATACATTCGAAATCGAATCGAGCCGACTTGCGCAGACGCAGGCGACTGCCGACGACGTGAAGGCATTCGCGGCGCAAATGGTCACGGACCACACCAAGGCCGGCGAGGACTTCAAGGCGGCGCTCAGCAAGGGTCAGACGACTTCGGCCACCGCGCCAGCCGGCCCGTCGCTGGACACCAAGCACCAGGCGCTGCTCGACCAACTCAAGGAGGCCAGCGGGGACAGCTTCCAATCGAAATATATCGACATGCAGACCCAGGCGCATAAGGAAGCGGTGGCGCTGTTTTCCGCTTACGCGAATTCCGGCGACGATCCGGCGATGAAGGAGTTTGCCAAGAAGACGCTGCCGGTGCTGCAAATGCACGAACGTCATCTCAAGGACCTCGCTGCCGCGCATCAATGAGAGCGAAGAGTGCCTTTTGCAAACGAAAGGCCGCCCCACACACGGCCTGTGTGACGCGGCTGTCGTCCGGCCACACGGCCGGGAACAAAGCACCGAGAGTGCCGTTATTTATCCGGCTTGTTCGGGGAGGATCCAATGGAAGGCGGCATTCGCGGGGCCTCAAGGATAGTAGCGCCGGCTTTCGGCGCCGTCCTGGTCGCCGCTGTCACAGGCTGAAATCGCTTTCCGAATGGGACAGGCTGCCTTCATGCGCTACGGCGAGATATTTGCAAATGTTACGGCACTCATGTTGCTGGCCTTGATGATTGGCGGCGTCTTCGTCCTGTTTGGAGAGCCGCTGTGGCCGCGGTACTACGCGAGAATGGTGCTGGTTACGGATATCGATGCCATGACCACCGCGTCAGTCCGAACAAGCTGCGTGCCCAGTCCCTGCCTGCCCGACACCATCGATCACACCGTGCTCACTCCTCGCCCCGAGGACGGACCTTGATTTGCGATTTGCAGACGCTGGAGCCGGGTACGGAAAAGCCCGCCGCCCGAGCTGCGCGGCGGGCTTTTTTGGTGCATCAACCCACGGTAGACCGTCTGGGCCACGACTAGGTCAGGATAATCACGATCTTGTAGGTATTCGGGTCGACGATGACGATCCGGCCGTCGGCGAGCACGAAATACTCATAGCCTTCGTAAGCCGGAACGATCTTGACGATGCGCGCCGGCAGGCGATGCAGCCGGACCTTCTTTCGCGGAACCTCGACACCGACAGAGATGTCGAAATCGACGCTGGATACCGGTTGGATGTTCGTCTCCTTGATGACCTGCGTGATCTCCGTCTTCTGTTCAACGGTCACATTGTTGATGGAAGCGGTCGAACTCTGGTCTTGCGTCTGCGTCGAGGCATTGCCCTGAGTCTGCTCGGTGGTCGTGGTCCCAGTCTTGCCCTGAGCCTGCTCCTCGGTCTTCATTTTCGTGCTGCCTTGGCCCTGCTCGGTGGTGGTGGTTCCGGCCTTGCCTTGGGCCTGTTCGTCGGTCTTCATCTTGGTGCTGCCCTGGGCCTGCTGGTCAGTCGTGGCGCCAGCCTTGCCCTGAGCCTGCTCGTTGGTCTTCAGTTTCGGTTTGCCCTGGGCTTGCTGGTCAGTCGTTGCGCCGGCCTTGCCTTTGGCTTGCTCATCGGTCTTCAGCTTCTTGTTGCCTTGCGCCTGTTGATCAGTTGCAGCGCCGGCCTTGCCCTGAGCCTGCTCGCCCATCTTGGCGCCGTTCTGGCAATTGGCAGTGCCGGCTGCACAATTGGCGCCGGACTGGTCGTCGGTCGACTGCTGCGTCTGGGCAAGTGCAGCCCCGCAGCTGACGCTGATTGCTAGCATGCTGGTGATCAGAACGCCTTTCATGAGAGATCTCCTTGGAAAACGCGTCCCTTCACCGCGTAAAACTGTGGCTAAAAAACTTTGTTCCAAACTAATGGAGGGAAAGGGCAAGCGATCCGAGTGGCGGAACAAGCTCCACCTGCTGACGTTACCGGCCTATAGCGACCCCGCTGCGAACAGCATGACGCGGCGCAGCGCAGAGGTGGCTCACCATGAAAGGAGACGATCATGAGAATGCATCTTTCGGCAGCCGCGGCTGGGTTCTTGCTGCTTGCGGGTATTGGCGCCGCTGCCGCTCAGGACGTGGTCATCGAACCGCAGCAGGAGACGATCGTACGCGAGTATGTGAAAAAGCAGCCTCTGGCGTCCGTCCAGCTTCCCGGCGTGGAGCTCAATGTCGGCTCGACACTGCCCGATACCGTCGAGCTTCATGAGGTTCCCGACGTCAAATACCGCTATGTCGTCGTCGACAATCGGACCGTCCTGGTCGATCCTGGCACGCGCAGGATTGTAAAGGTCATCGAGTGAGCAAGCGCGTCGCTTTGAAGGGACATGCGGCGCGTCCAGCATTGTCGACATCCCACACCGCTGCCCGTGTTGGGCATTCGGACGCAGAAAGGCCCGCCGCTTCGAAGCACGGCGGGCCTCATAGCGGAGACGACGTCCGGACAATTTCTGAACCAGCATTGGCTTAGAACGCATGATCCCAGCACGCCCTGTGCTCGCCAGGCCCGAAACTTTAAGAGAATATTCCTGGCTTCGCATTTCGCGGGAAATACGGTGCTTTGATCCGACGGTCAGCATTCCCGATGATGCCGGCAAGGCTTGGCACTCCGCCTGGCCGCAACGACTTCAGAACCGACGGGATAGATCATGTCTGGGAATACCAACACTTTGCTCTCATTTCTCTCCGCAAGTATAAACCGGCGCGCCGGTCTGGCTGTACTTTTCGCGTCGGCGGTTGCGATTGTCGGCCTTGCTGCGCCGTCGTTCGCCGAAGACAAGACGGCGGTCAAGGTCGGCATCATGAGCGGCGAGGACGAGGATGTGTGGCGCGTCGTCACCGCCCAGGCGGCGGAGAGGGGGCTGACGATCGAGACCGTGGTGTTCAACGACTACACCCAGCCGAATGAAGCACTCGAGCGTGGCGAAATCGACGCCAACGCCTTCCAGCACAAGCCCTATCTCGACAACCAGATCAAGACGCAGGGCTATCACATCGTCCCGGTCGGCTATACCGGGGTCTGGCCGATCGGCCTCTATTCCAAGAAGTACACGAAGATTGCCGACCTGCCCGAAGACGCCGTCATTGGCGTGCCGAACGACCCGTCCAATGAGGGCCGCGCACTGCGCGTTCTGCAGAGCGAAGGTCTGATCAAGCTCAGGGAAGGCACCGGCATTCTGGCTACGACGACCGACATTGCCGAAAACCCGAAGAAATTAGTCGTCAAGGAGCTTGACGCCGGGATTGTCGGGCGCTCGGTGGAAGACCTCGACGGGGCCGTGGTCAACACGGATTGGGCGCTTAAAAGCGGCCTCACACCGGAGAACCGCATCGCCCAGGAGGCGGTGGCCGACAACCCCTACCGCAACTTCATCGCGGTCAAGGCCGGCAATGAAAACCAGCCCTGGGTAAAGACATTGGTCGCCTCCTACCAGAACGAAAAGGTGAAGGCCGAATTCGACCGAGTCTACAAGGGAACCGGCATCAGCGCCTATTGATACCGAGCTCGACTTAGCGCTGAAGCCCGGCATGATAGAGCGGTCCGCGCTCCAACGCGGACCGCGATCGCGTTTTGCGGGACACCAATACAGGAACTTTCATGAACCAGCATTTCGCCTCGGTCACCGAAGTCATGCATCCCGCCGGCAGCCGTTCCGCCGGATCGAACGACGTCGTGCGCCTCATCGAGCTGAAGCGCCGCTTCGGCGCGACAGCGGCGCTGGACGGCGTATCGCTCAACGTGCGCCAGGGCGAGATCCTCGGCATCATCGGCCGGAGCGGCGCCGGCAAGTCGACGCTGATACGCTGCCTGAACGGCCTGGAGCGGCCGGATACAGGACAGGTCTTCATCGAAGGCCGCGACATCAGCCGGCTCGGCGAGCGCGAATTGCAACCGCTGCGCCGGCGTATCGGCATGATCTTCCAGCATTTCAACCTGCTGTCCGCCAAGACGGTCGAAGACAATGTAGCGCTGCCGCTCAAGATCGAAGGCCGGCCCAGGGCCGAACGCCTGGCGCGCGCCGCCGAGCTGCTCGAGCTTGTCGGCCTGTCGGAGAAGGCGAAAGTCTATCCGGCGTCGCTGTCGGGCGGGCAGAAGCAGCGCGTCGGCATTGCCCGGGCGCTTGCGGCGCGCCCGGCGCTGCTGCTGTCCGACGAAGCGACCTCGGCATTGGACCCGGAGACGACGCGCTCCATCCTCGCCTTGCTCAGAGATATCAACCGGCAGCTCGGCCTGACCATCCTGCTCATCACCCATGAGATGGAGGTGATCCGTTCGATCGCCGATCGTGTCGCGGTGATCGACGCTGGGCGGATCGTCGAGCAAGGGCCGGTGTGGTCGGTGTTTGCCGATCCGAAGTCGGCGATCACACAAAGCCTGCTCGGCGGCATCCGGCCGCAATTGCCGGCGGAGATCGCCAGCCGGCTAACGCAGAACGCCGGCGTGAAGGCGATCCTCAGGATCGACGTGGCCGGTGAGGCCGCGCGAAGCCCGCTTTTGTCCGATCTTGCCTCGGCAGTTCCCGGCTCGTTCCGCCTCGTGCATGGCGGCATCGATCACGTCCAGCAGCAGCCTGTCGGGACACTGTTCGTGGCGGTCGCCGGCAGCAATGAAGCTCACCTGGCAAAGGTGATCGCGTTCTTGAAAGCCCGCCAAGCGCGGGTGGAGGTGCTTGGCCATGTCGCCGGTTCTGTTTGAGCTTCTCGTCCGTTCAATCTGGGAAACGATCCTGATGACGGCCGCCTCCGGCCTCATCTCGCTGGTTTTCGGGCTGCCGCTCGGCCTGGCGCTGGTCGCCACCGACCGCGGCGGTATCGCCGAAAACCTGTGGGTGAACCGCGCGCTCGGAGCGGTCATCAACGGCTTCCGCTCGGTGCCTTTCATCATCCTGCTGGTTGCGCTGATCCCGATGACGCGGCTGATCGTCGGCACCTCGATCGGCACCTGGGCAGCGATTGTGCCGCTGTCGATCGCGGCGACGCCCTACTATGCGCGGATCGCCGAAGTGTCGCTGCGCGAGGTCGACCACGGGCTGATCGAGGCAGCACGCGCCATGGGCGGCAACCGCTGGACGATCATTCGCGAGGTGCTGGTGCCGGAAGCGTTGCCCGGCATCGTCGCCGGCTTCACGGTGACGCTGGTGACGCTTATCGGCGCCTCGGCCATGGCTGGCGCCATCGGCGCCGGCGGCCTCGGCGACCTCGCCATCCGCTACGGCTACCAGCGCTTCGAGACGTCCGTCATGATCGCCGTTGTCATTGTGCTGATCATCCTGGTCTGCGGCATCCAGTGGGCCGGCGACCGGCTGGTCGCGAGGCTGGACCACAGAGCGTGACCGGCGAAACGCGGCCCAATCAATGCCTTTAATTTCCGGGAAAGTTCAGATTGTTCTCGATGGTCTCGCTCGCCCAAGCGAGCTTTTCGCGATCGTCGGGGCGCAAGGGAGCCTCGACCGCGACGGTGAACAAGTGCCAGGCGAGACTGTCGGATAGAAGCCATGTGGTGACCTGTTCGCTGAAGATCACGTGCCCCTTATCGAGTGTCTTGATGTTGCCGGTAATCAAGTCCGCACAGTGCAACATGGCCTCGGGGTAAGGGCTATCACGCCATGCCGCTAATGCAGCTGCTACATCCATTCCGGCAAGCACTATGCCCTCCAGCCAGGGAACCGCGTTCCCTTCATCGGGATGCATGGTCATCGCTTTTCGCCAGGCAACCTGAAACAGCACCTCGACAGCCTGCTGTTCTTCCAACGGCCAATCGCGCCAGGAGGTCCTTTCGAGCTTTGCGGCAATCACGTTGGCGTCGAACCCCATCGAAGGTTCGCCTTGGATGGCAAGTTCAAGCACTCTCGGCAGAAAGTGGCGGTAGTCATCGACGTCGCCGACCGTCCATATGGCCGATCCGGCATAGGCGCCGAGGTTTTCACCACTGAGCTCCCGAAGCGGACCACTGGATACTCCCCGAAAGATCGATTCCAAATCCTTGTACGGCGAGCCATGCAGGTGGCGGGGCGATGGATAAGACGCGAAAGCGGCATAGACGCGTTCGACTGCGTGGGCCAGTTCAGACGAGAGATCAGCCTCCAGGGGATTTGGGTTGCTCATCCGCTACGACTCCGAACAGGTCTCTGGCTTGCTCTGCGGTATAGTAGCCGAGCTTGACATCCCGAGCGACCAATTGCGGATCGCGCTGCAACGGATCGCCGTAGCCGCCGCCGCCAGGCGTGCCGACGCACACGCGGTCGCCTGTCTTCAGCGCGATGTCCTGCTCCTTGGACAGATGCGGCGGCACATGTTCCTTGCCGTCGCGGAACACGGTCACCGTGTTGACCGCACCGTCCTTGCCGCCGAGCGCGCCTTGCGGGCCGAACCGGCCGTGATCCATGACGAAGGAGGCGCGGGCGTCGCCGCGCAGGATCTCGACCTCATAGGCGAGGCCAAAACCGCCGCGATGCTTGCCGGCGCCGCCCGAGCCTTCGCGCAAGGCATAGTGGCGGTAGAGCACCGGGAAGGCCTGCTCCATGATTTCGACCGGCGGCGACTTGGAAATGCCTATGGTCGAGCAGCCATTGGTCAGGCCGTCGTGACCGGCATTGCCGCCATAGCCGCCCCCGGAGATCTGATACATGACATAATCGCGGCCGCGGGCCGGATCGTTGCCGCCGAGCGCGAAATTGCCGCTGGAGCCGGCGGGGGCCGCCGTCACCTTGTCCGGCAGCGCCTGCACCATCGCCGCGAACACCGCTTCGGCAATGCGCTGCGAAACCTCAGCCGCGCAGCCCGATACCGGCCGCGGATATTTGGCGTCGAGGAAGGTGCCTTCCGGCCGCTTGACGATCAGCGGCTCGAAGGCGCCAGCGCTGATCGGCACGTCGGGGAAAATGTGCCGCATGGCGAGATAGACCGAGGACAAGGTCGTCGCCAGCACGCTGTTCATCGGCCCAGCGCAGGGCTTTGACGAACCGGAGAAGTCGAAGCTGAGCGTGTCGCCCTGTTTTTCGACCGCCAGCGCGATAGTCAGCGGCTCGTTGACCACGCCGTCGGAATCAACAAAAGCCTGCGACCGGTAAATGCCGTCGGGAATGGCTGATATGTTCGCGCGCATCTGTTCGGCGGCGCGGCGGCGCAGTTCGGCGATCGCACCGACGACCGTTTCATCTCCGTAACGATCCAGGATTCCGTTCAGTCGGTCTTGACCGATCAGCAGTGCCGCCGCCTGCGCCCGGATGTCGCCGATGCGCTGGTCGGCAACCCTGATGTTCGAGCAGATGATGGCGTAGATCTCAGGGTCGAGCACGCCCTTCTTGAATAATTTCACCGGCGGCAGTCGCAAGCCTTCCTGCTCGACCGCTGTTGCCGAGGCGGAAAAGCCGCCCGGCACCGAACCACCGATGTCGGGCCAGTGGCCGGTGTTCGACAGCCAGCAGAATATCTTGCCGTCCCGATAGACCGGCATGGCGAAGCGCACATCCATCAAATGGGTGCCGCCGAGATAGGGATCGTTGACGATGTAGATATCGCCTGGCTCGGGCGGCAGGCAGCGACCGTCGGCGATCATCTCGATCACCGTTTTGGTCGAATACTGCATGACGCCGACGAACACCGGCAGGCCCTGGCTGCCTTGCGCGATCAGCGAACCATCGAGCGCCGAATAGATGCCATCCGAACGGTCATTGGCCTCGGCGATGACAGGCGAGAAGGCGGCGCGCGAAAATGTCAGGTCCATTTCGTCGCAGACTTGCTGTAGCGCCGCCTGGATGACCGAAAGGGTGATGGCGTCGAGTTTTTCCATCTCAGGCCTCGCCGATATCGATGATGATGTTGCCGTCGGCATCCGATCGCGCCCGGTCACCGGGCTCCAGCACAGTCGTCGCGTCCATCTGTTCGAGGATCGCCGGACCTTCGATTGTTGCGTCGAGCGGCAACTTCTCTCTGCTGTAGACCGGCGTGTCGTACCAGCGCCCGCCATACCAGACAGGCCGGATCTCGCGCCGCGCCTCTTCGAGCGTTTTGGCGCGCCCAGCCGGGTCGATCAGCCGGGACAGATCGATTGCCGGCCGCACGCCGGTGACCGAGGTGTTGAGGTTGACCAGATTGGCGCGGATTTCCGGCAACTGGACCTTGAAGCGGGCGAAATAGGCCTTCTCGAACAGTTGCTGCAGTCCCTCGCGTGTCACCGCAGACGACGGCAGCGGCACGTTGATGATATGCGTCTGGCCGACGAACTGCATGTCGGCGGAATGCGTGACGCGGATCATTTCCGGCTTCACCGCCTCCTTGCCGATCAGCTCCTTGCCTTCGTTTCGGTGCCGTTCCAATGTCTCGTGGAGTTGGATTTCATCGAGACGGGCCACCGGCTGGTTGACCGTATTAACGAAATCATGGCGCAGATCGGCGACGACGCAGCCGAGCGCATTGGTGATGCCCGGCCGCGCCGGCACCAGCACCTTGGGCAGGCCGAGCTCGCGCGCCAGTGCCGTCGCATGCAGCGGCCCGGCGCCGCCGAAGGCGAACAGCGCGAAATCGCGCGGGTCGTGGCCGCGCGACACCGACACCATGCGGATGGCGCCGGCCATCTTCACGTTGCCGAGCCGCAGCACCGCACCCGCCGCCTCGACGCCGGACAAGCCTGTGGCGCGGCCGATCCTGTCCTCGAATATGCCGGTGACCCGTTCGACGGTGACCGGGTTTTCCACCGCGAGCAGCTTCTTCGGCGCCAGCCTGCCGAGCACCAGATTAGCGTCGGTAATGGTCGGCTCCAAGCCGCCGCGTCCGTAGCAGATCGGGCCGGGATTGGCGCCGGCGCTTTCCGGGCCGATCTGGATCAGACCGGCCGCATCGACGCGGGCGATCGAGCCGCCGCCGGCGCCGACCGTATGCACCGCCACCATCGGCACGTGGATCGGCATCGCATACTCGATCTCGATCTCGTTCGACACCGCCGGCTCGGCGTTGCGGATCAGCGCCACGTCGGTCGAGGTGCCGCCCATGTCATAGGTGACCAGGTTTTCGAAGCCGGCGCGTTTTCCCGTATAGGCGGCAGCAATGACGCCGGAAGCGGGGCCGGACATGACGGTCTTGGCCGACTCACGTGTGACAAAGCGGGCCGAGATCATGCCGCCATTGCCGTTCATGATCAGGAAGTCGCGGGCGTAGCCTTTTGACGCCAGCTCCTTGCGCAGCCGCTCGACATAGCGTTCGAGGATCGGTTGCACCGAGGCGTTGACCGAAGCGGTGACGCCGCGCTCGAATTCGCGCGCTTCCGAAAGCAGCGCATGGCCTGTCGTGATGTAGCCGTTCGGCCAAAGCTCGGCCGCGATCTCGGCGGCACGCCGCTCATGCCTCGGGTTGGCGTAGGAATGCAGGAAATGGATGACGAGGGATTCGCAGCCGGCCGCGATCAGTTGTGAAATCGCTGCCCGCATCTCGGCCTCGTCGAGCGGTATGCGCACCGCGCCCGAGGCCTCGACCCGCTCCGACACTTCGAGCCGCAGATTGCGCGGAATGATCGGCACGAACGTGCCTGTCATGCCATAGGCTTGCGGCCGTGTCCGCCGGCCAAGCTCGATGACGTCACGAAAGCCGCGCGTGGTGATCATGCCGGTTTTGGCCAGCCGGCGCTCCAGCACCGCGTTGGTGGTGGTCGTCGTGCCGTGCACGATGAGGTCGATGCCGTCGACGGGAAAGCCGGTGGCACCAAGAGCTGCAACGACGCCGAAAGCCTGGTTGTCGACCGTCGTCGGGGTCTTGGCGATATGCACCCGGCCGCCGTCACGGCCGTCGATCAGAAGCAGGTCGGTAAAGGTGCCGCCGACATCGATACCGGCGACGACGCTGCCCGTCGAATCCAGAGCTTGCGCCGAAAAATTCTGTTCCATTGTCGAAACCCGAAATGCCCGAACTGCTTACATGCCTCAGTTTGGAAAGCTGTTTTACGGCGGCGTCTTGACGCAAATATCGTTTGTATACTAATAAATTCCGGACACAAGAGCTTACCGCTTCGGAGTGTGCAAACGGCACGCTGGAACCTGACCGGTTCGGGCGCGCAGGTGAAGATTTGGCGCGGGCGCTGAGCTGGCCCGGAAGGTTAGGTTTGATGAACACCATATCCGCGTTCAACACTGCCGGCGCCCGGCCGTTGCAGTTCCCGATACCGGCCAATGTCTATGCCGAAACCGTCGTCTCGGTGAAGCATTATACCGACCGGCTGTTTTCGTTCCGCATCACCCGGCCGCAATCGCTGCGCTTCCGTTCCGGCGAGTTCGTCATGATCGGCCTGCCCAATGCCGAGAAGCCGGTGTTCCGCGCCTATTCGATCGCCAGCCCTGCCTGGGACGACGAACTCGAATTCTTCTCGATCAAAGTGCCGGACGGCCCGCTTACCTCGGAGCTGCAGAAAATCGAGATCGGCGATACCGTCATCATACGGCAGAAGTCGACCGGCACGCTGGTGGTCGACGCGCTGACGCCGGCCAAGCGCCTGTTCATGATCTCGACCGGCACCGGCATTGCTCCATTCGCCAGCCTGCTGCGCGATCCCGATACCTATGAGAAGTTCGAGCAGGTTATCCTGACCCATACCTGCCGCGACAATGCCGAGCTCACCTACGGCCAGGAACTGGTGGCCGCACTGGAGAACGATCCGCTGATCGGCGAACTGACCGGCGGCCGCGTCACGCTGTATAATTCCACGACGCGCGAGACCTCCGAGCGCATGGGCCGCATCACCGCGCTGATCGGCTCGGGCAAATTCTACACCGATCTCGGCATCGACAGGCTCAATCCCGAAACCGACCGCATCATGATCTGCGGCTCGATGCATATGCTGAAGGACGTCAAGGAACTGGCCGAAAGCCACGGCTTCCAGGAAGGCTCGCTGCATCATCCGGCAAGCTTCGTCGTCGAGCGCGCCTTCGTCGGCTGAGACGCGCAGTTCAGCGTCCACTGGTTCGAGACCCTGATTTTGATCATGCGGTCAAAAATCGGCTGCCTTGACTGTCTTTTTCCGCTATGACCGCTTGAAGGACTCGTGAAGCGCTGCTTCACGGTCTATCTTCGGCATAAGTCGCTGAACAAGGGGCAGGAGATGAGCAGCACAATCCGCGAAACCGACGTCGGCATATCGAAGGTCACGCCGCTGCCGGCACGCGCCGCCGCCAATGCACCAATCCCGCAAGCCCATGGCATTGCTCGCAATCCCGGCATGAGGCTCGATCTCGGCTTCATGGAATCGATGCGCGGCGTCAACCGCTCGGCGCTGGAACGCCGCGTCGCCAGCCTGACCAAAAGACGCTCGATCAAGGCCGATAACCAGGCCGCCTGGCTGCTGCGCGCCGTCGCCTGCATGGACCTGACGACGCTGAACTCGAACGACACGGAAGAGCGCGTGCGCCGGCTTTGTGCCAAGGCGGTCAACCCGTTCCGTCGCGACATTGCCGAGGGGCTCGGCATTACTGGTGAAAAGATCCGCCCGGCGGCGGTCTGCGTCTATCAGCCCTTCGTCGCCACTGCCGTCGAAGCGCTGCGCGGCAGCGGCGTCCATGTCGCCGCCGTTTCCACGGCTTTCCCGCACGGCCTTGCACCGCTTTCGACACGTCTGCAGGAGATCGAAGCATCGGTAAGGGACGGCGCCGACGAGATCGACGTCGTCATCCCGCGCGGCCTGGTATTCGGGGCGAAATGGCAGGAGCTCTATAACGAGATTGTCTCGATGCGCGCCGCTTGCGGCGAGGCCCATCTGAAGGTGATCCTCGGCACCGGCGACCTCGCGACGCTGCGCAACGTCATGCTCGCCTCGATGGTGGCGATGATGGCGGGTGCAGATTTCATCAAGACCTCGACCGGCAAGGAAAGCGTCAACGCGACGCTGCCGGTCGGCCTTGCCATGGTGCGCGCCATCCGCGCCTATTTCGAGGAAACCGGCTATCTCATCGGCTTCAAGCCGGCCGGTGGCATTTCCACGGCAAAAGCCTCGCTCGACTGGCTGGTGCTGATGAAAGAAGAACTGGGCCGGCCGTGGCTGGAGCCGGAGCTGTTCCGCTTCGGAGCATCGAGCCTTTTGACCGACATCGAGCGCCAGCTCGAGCATCATCTGACCGGCCACTACTCGGCCAATCATCGCCACGCGATGGCGTGATTCGGAGCGCGCCATGAACATTCTCGAACGCTATCATGCCATGGAATACGGCCCGGCGCCGGAGGCGCGCAACGAGGCCGATGCGTGGCTTGCCGCGCGGGATTTCGGCAAAGCGCTGTTTATCGGCGGCGACTGGAAGGCAGCCAGCGGAGGCAAAACCTTCGACACCAGCGATCCGTCCTCGGGAAAGCTGCTGGCCAAGGTGTCGGATGCCGGTGCCGCCGATATCGACGCGGCGGTTTCGGCCGCCACAAAAGCGCTGCCGAAATGGAGCGCCAGCACCGGTTATCAACGCGCCAAAGTGCTCTACGCCATCGGCCGCGCCATGCAGCGTCACCAACGCCTGTTCGCGGTGCTGGAATCGATCGACAATGGCAAGCCGATCCGCGAAAGCCGCGACATCGACGTGCCGCTGGCCATCCGCCATTTCATCCATCATGCCGGCTGGGCGCAGGCGCTGGACAGGGATTTTCCAGGCCATAAGGGGGTCGGCGTCGTCGGCCAGATCATCCCGTGGAACTTCCCGCTCTTGATGCTGGCCTGGAAGATCGCGCCGGCGCTCGCCGCCGGCTGCACCGTGGTGCTGAAGCCAGCCGAATTCACGCCGCTCACCGCGATCCTGTTCGCCGAGATCTGTGAACGATCAGGCGTGCCGAAGGGCGTCGTCAACATCGTCCAGGGCGGGCCGGAAGCGGGTGGGGCAATCGTCAATCATCCCGGCATCCAGAAGATCGCCTTCACCGGTTCGTCCGAGGTCGGCAAGATCATCCGCAAAGCCACCGCCGGTTCGGGCAAGAAACTGTCGCTGGAGCTTGGCGGCAAGTCGGCCTTTGTCGTCTTTGAGGATGCCGATCTCGACAGCGCCGTCGAGGGGCTGGTCGACGGCATCTGGTTCAACCAGGGCCAAGTCTGCTGTGCCGGCTCGCGCCTTCTGGTGCAGGAGGGCATCGCCGATGCCTTCATCGCCAAGGTCAAGACGCGTATGAGCCGGCTGCGCGTCGGCAGCCCGCTCGACAAGAACACCGATATCGGCCCGCTGGTCGATTTGACCCAGCTCGATCGCGTCAAGGGCCTGATCGCCGAGGGCGCCAAGCAGGGCGCAATCTGCTGGCAGCCGGACTCGGCGCTGCCCTCCTCGGGCTATTACCATCTGCCAACGGTGGCGACAGGTGTTTCGCCGGCTAACATTCTGGCACAGGAAGAGGTGTTCGGGCCGGTGCTTGCCACCATGACCTTTCGCAACACCGAGGAAGCGGTCGAGCTCGCCAACAACACGCGCTATGGCCTGGCCGCTTCGGTGTGGAGCGAGAACATCAATCTTGCCCTGCACGTCGCGCCGCAATTGAAGGCCGGCGTCGTCTGGGTCAACGGCACCAATATGTTCGACGCCTCCTGCGGCTTTGGCGGTTACCGCGAGAGCGGCTTTGGCCGCGAAGGCGGGCGCGAGGGCATGTTCGAATATCTCTCGGCAAAACTGCCGCTCGGCCCGGTTATCAAACCGGCGACGTCTTCGGCGCAACCTGTCGAGCAGGCCGAAGGCGACGCCATCGACCGCACGGCAAAGCTGTTCATCGGCGGCAAGCAGGTCCGGCCGGACGGCAATTATTCCTTCGCCGTCGCCACCGCCAAGGGCAAGCTTGCCGGCGAGGTTGGTCTCGGCAACCGCAAGGATATCCGCGACGCCGTCGCGGCCGCGCGCGCCTGCAAGGCCTGGCCGGAGGCGACCGCCTACAACCGCAGCCAGGTGCTCTATTACCTGGCCGAAAACCTTTCGGGCCGCGCCGACGAGTTTGCTGTGCGCCTCACCCAACTTACCGGCGCGACCGCCAAGGCGGCGCGTGAAGAGGTCGAACTGTCGATCGAGCGGCTGTTCCTCTATGCCGGCTTGGCCGACAAATTCGAGGGTCGCGTCCACCAGCCGCCGGCCCGCGCCGTCACGCTGGCACTGCACGAACCGGTCGGGGTCGTCGGTATTGTCGCGTCGGACAACGCACCTTTGCTTGGCTTGATCTCGCTGGTGGCGCCGGCGCTCGCCATGGGCAACACCGTGGTCGCCGTGCCGTCCGAAAAATACCCGCTGCTTGCCACCGACCTCTACCAGGTCGTCGAATATTCCGACGTTCCGGCAGGCGCCATCAATATCGTCACCGGCAGTAGCGCCGAGCTTGCCGGCGTATTGGCCAAGCATGACGATGTCGACGGGCTCTGGGTGTTCGCCGATGCCGAGACTTGCGCCAAGGCCGAGGCCGAGTCCATCGGCAATCTCAAACGCGTCTGGACCGGCAACGGCCACAGCCTCGACTGGGCGTCGAACGAAGCAGCCGGCGATGCCTTGCTGCGCCGAGCGATCGAGGTCAAGAACGTCTGGGTGCCCTACGGCGACTGAGTGTCCCGGAGGGACGTCCGGGCTTGACGGGCCAACAAATGTTCTTTACCGAGAAAAAACATTTGGCTGGCAGGCGAATATCGAAACAGGCGGGATGGTAGTGCCCGGCTGGCACATTGCGCCCCGGCCTTGCGCCGGTAAAAGCCGAACGACCACAGACGGGCGAGGAGAAAAGCATGGCGGATCTGACAGGCAAAATCGTTGTCGTCACGGCGGCGGCGCAAGGCATCGGCCGGGCGAGCGCGCTGGCGTTCGCCAAGGCCGGCGCCGTCGTCCATGCCACCGATATCAACGAGGTGGTGCTCGCCGACCTCGGCAAGACGCCCGGTATCAAGACCCGCAAGCTCGACGTGCTGAACGACGAGGCGGTGAACGCCGCTTTTGCCGAGATCGGCGCCGTCGACGTGCTGTTCAATTGCGCCGGCTTCGTCCATTCCGGCTCGATCCTCGAGATGAAGGACGGCGATCTCGACTTTGCCTATGATCTCAATGTCCGCTCGATGATCCGCACCATCCGCGCCGTGCTGCCCGGCATGCTGGAGCGCGGCGACGGCTCGATCATCAACATGGCATCGCTGGCCAGTTCGACCAAGGGCGTGCCGAACCGCTTCGTCTATGGCCTGACCAAGGCAGCCGTCATCGGCCTGACCAAGTCGGTCGCCGCCGACTATGTCGGCAAGGGCATACGCTGCAATGCGATCTGTCCGGGCACGGTCGAAAGCCCGTCGCTGCAGGACCGCATGCATGCGCAGGGCGACTACGAAGCAGCTCGCGCCGCCTTCATCGCCCGCCAGCCGATGGGCCGGCTCGGCACGCCCGAGGAAATCGCCGATCTCGCCGTCTATCTGGCCGGCGCCACCTATACGTCGGGGCAGGCTTATAATATCGACGGTGGCTGGTCGATCTAAGAGGCCATTTGAAAACCCTACTCCGCCGGGCGCCTGACGCGGCTTTCTGCGCTTCCGGTGCTCACGTACTTTAAGTACGCTCCGCTCCGGTTCTCGAAACCCACGCCATTCGCCGCAGCGGAGCGAGTTTGCAAACGGCCTCTGGTCGCAACTGGGAGAAAACTGCATGAAACTGCTGCGCTATGGCGAGGCGGGGAGCGAACGCCCCGGCCTGCTCGATGCCGATGGAACGATCCGCGACCTCTCCGCCCATGTCACCGACATTGCCGGCAAGGCGCTTGACCCGGCATCGCTCGAGACATTGTCGAAGCTCGACCCGAAGACGCTGCCGGCGGTTTCCGGCAAGCCGCGGATCGGCGCCTGCGTCGCCGGCACCGGCAAATTCATCTGCATCGGTCTCAACTATTCCGACCACGCCGCCGAAACCGGTGCCGCCGTGCCGCCGGAGCCGATCATCTTCATGAAGGCAAGCTCGGCTATTGTCGGGCCGAATGACGACGTGCTGATCCCGCGCGGCTCGGTGAAGACCGACTGGGAGGTCGAGCTCGGCGTGGTGATCGGCAAGACTGCAAAGTATGTCACCGAGGCCGAGGCGCTGGATTATGTCGCCGGCTATTGCGTCGCGCACGACGTCTCCGAGCGCGCCTTCCAGGCCGAGCGCCAGGGCCAGTGGACCAAGGGCAAGTCCTGCGACACGTTCGGGCCGATCGGCCCGTGGCTGGTGACCAAGGACGAGGTCAAGGACCCGCAGAACATCCCGATGTGGCTGACGGTCAACGGCAAGACGATGCAGAACGGCTCGACCAAGACCATGGTCTTCGGCGTCGCTTATCTCGTCTCCTATCTCAGCCAGTTCATGTCGCTGCACCCGGGCGACATCATCTCGACCGGCACGCCGCCCGGCGTCGGCCTCGGCATGAAGCCGCCGGTCTTCCTGAAGCCCGGCGATGTGGTCGAGCTCGGTATCGAGGGGCTGGGCATCCAGAAGCAGACGTTCAAGGCGGATGCGTAGGGCGCTCTTCCTTCTCCCCTTGTGGGAGAAGGTGGATCGGCGCGCAGCGCCGAGACGGATGAGGGGTGCTGGAAGAAACGAGGCGTGAAAACATCAGGGGATTTTAGGCACTTACGCTTTCAGGGCAGCGATCCTTCCAACACCCCTCATCCGACCGAGCTTCGCTCGGCCAGCTTCTCCCACAGGGGAGAAGGGGAGTCGGCACCAGCTATTTCAGCACCTTCCCGTCGGCTCCAAACCGGTATGTCTTCGCCGGATCCGGCGTCGCGTAGAGCGTGGCACCAGGTTCGGCGTTATAGACGCCAAAAATGCGCACTGTGATCAAGCCGGCCTTCTCGCAGTCGAGATAGAGGTTGGTGTCGGCGCCAAGGTGCTCGGCATGGACGACCGTGCCTTTCCAGGCGCCGGACTTGGGATCGACGGTCAGATGTTCGGGACGGACGCCGATGGTCTTTGCCGTTTCGCCAAGCCTGGCGCCGTCGACGAAGTTCATCTTCGGTGAGCCGATGAAGCCGGCGACGAATTCATTTGCCGGCGAATTGTAAAGCTCCATCGGTCCGCCGATCTGCTCGATCCTGCCCGCATTAAGGACCACGATCTTGTCGGCCAGCGTCATCGCCTCGACCTGGTCGTGGGTGACATAGATCATCGTGGCCTTCAGCCGGCGATGCAATTGCGCGATCTCCAGCCTGGTGTTGACGCGCAGTGCGGCGTCGAGGTTCGACAGCGGCTCGTCGAACAGAAACAGCTTGGGCTCACGCACCACGGCGCGGCCGATGGCGACGCGCTGGCGCTGGCCGCCGGAGAGCTCGGCCGGCCGCCTCGAGAGGTAGGGCTCCAGCGACAGCATCGAGGAGGCGATGCCGATGCGGCGGTCGATCTCGGCCGCCGGTGTGCCCGCCTGCTTGAGGCCGAGGCCCATATTGTTCTTCACCGTCAGATGCGGATAGAGCGCATACGTCTGGAACACCATGGCGATGCCGCGTTTGGCCGGCGGGGTGGCGGAGACGTCCGCCCCGTCGATGACCACGCGGCCCGAGGTCGAGTCCTCCAGCCCGGCGATGACCCTCAGCAGTGTCGACTTTCCGCAGCCGGATGGACCGACGAAGACGACGAACTCGCCATCGGTCACCTCGAGGTTGATGCCCTTCAGCACCTCGACCGGCCCAAAGGCCTTTTTTACGTTCTCGATGTTCAGCGAGCCCACGGCGTCGTCCCTGTTCTAGAGTTTCACGGCGAGGCCGCTGCGCACGCTCTCGTCTGCGGCAAGGCAGACGGCGAGCGACTTCACCGCGTCGTCCATGTGACGGGTCAAGTCCAGATCCTCGCGGATCGCCTTCAGCACAAACGCCTGTTCCAGGTCGCAGAGGTCCTGATGGCCGGGCTCGCCTTGCATCGACAGCATCTCGTCCGGTTTGGCGAATTTGCCGTCGGCTCCGGTCGCCGCACTGTGCAGGCGGATGGTCGAGGTCTTGGTGTGGGTGTCGATGTCGTCGGACCTGACACCCTCCTTCATGACGATCGACACGCAGCCATTGGGCGAAATCACGTCTTTCACGAAGAAAGCCGTCTCCGAAATCATCGGCCCCCAGCCGGCCTCGTACCAGCCGACCGAACCGTCGTCGAACAGCACCTGCAGATGACCGTAATTGTACATCGACGGCGCGATCTCGTCGCTCAGCCGTAGCCCCATGCCGCGCACCTCGACTGGTCTGGCGTCGGTGATCTGCAGCATCACGTCGAGATAATGCACGCCGCAATCGACGATCGGCGATGTCGTCTGCATCAACTGCTTGTGCGTCTCCCAGCTATGGCCGGAGGATTGCTGGTTGAGGTTCATGCGGAACACGTAAGGGCCGCCGAGCTTGCGTGCCTCGGCGATCAGCCGGATCCAGGACGGGTGATGGCGCAGGATGTAGCCGATCACCAGTTTCTTGCCGTTGGCCTTGGCTGCCGCGACCACGCGCTCTGCATCCGCGACGGTGGTTGCCAGCGGCTTTTCGAGGAAGACGTGGCAGCCGGCCTCGAACGCCTTGACAGCATAGTCAGCATGGCTGTCGGAATAGGTGGCGATGCAGGCGACGTCGGGCCGTTCGTCACGCAGCGCCTCGTCGAAGGAGCGCCTGATGCCGTAGCTCGAAAGCCCTTCCGGCAGCGGCACATCGGAGCGGTTGACCAGCGCGGCGATCTGGAATCCCGGATTGGTGTGATACGCCAGCGCATGGCTGCGCCCCATGTTGCCGAGGCCGGCGATGACAACGCGAAGAGGTTGGTCCATTTCAGTTTGCCTTTTGTAGAGCGCGGGCTTTCAGGTCCATCCTAATACTCGATCCATACTCACTGGCGATCTGCAGAGCAGCCTTTTCGCTTTCACAACGTGCCAGAAGTCCGAACCCGTATGTATCGACCCCCCTCTTTGATCAGAGAAGACCTCCGGTCGTCCGGCAACGGACGATCCAGATCCAGCGCCTCGGTGAATGCCTTGGATTGCTCGCTAACCATCAGGGAGTTGACACGCCAGATGATATGACAGTTGTATTCCTTTGGTCGACGCTCGATCCCGAACCGAGTCAGCCAGACTGCTGCATTGAGATAGAACTGCGGTCCCCAGGCAGACTTCTGAAGGTTAAGCAGACAGACCGTTTCCGGCCATTCGCGATAATAGTTTGTTTGGCGAACGCCGCGGAATCTGTGGCGGATTGCCGACTCGGTGAGGCCTCGAATGATCGCGTCCCGACCCTCACTCACTTGACCGCCCCCGAAGTGATGCCGCGGATCAGCTGCCGCGAGAAGATGACGTAGAGGATCAGTACCGGCATGATTGCCAGCGACAGCGCCGCCAGGATGGCGTTCCAGTTGGTGACGAACTGGCCGAGAAACAGCTGGGCGCCGAGCGTCACCGTCTTGGTCTCCTCCGACGGCGCCAGGATCAGCGGGAACCACAGATCGTTCCAGATCGGGATCATGGTGAAGACGGCGACGGTCGCCATCGATGGGCGCACCAGCGGCAGCACCAGCCGGAAAAAGATGGTGTATTCGGACAGGCCGTCGATCCTGCCCGCATTCTTCAGATCGTCCGAGACCTGCTTCATGAATTCCGACAGGATGAAGACGGCAAGCGGCAGGCCTTGCGCGGTATAGACCAGGATCAGCGCCGTCAGCGTGTTGACTAGCCCGCTCGCCACCATCAATTGCAGGATGGCGACGGTGGCAAGGCGGATCGGGATCATGATGCCGAGCGCCAGATAGAGCCCCATCAGCGAATTGCCGCGGAAGCGGTATTCCGACAGCGAGAAAGCCGCCATGGCGCCGAACAAAAGCACGAAGAACAGCGAGGCGACGGTGACGACAAGGCTGTTCTGGAAATAGTGGATGAAATCGCCCTGGCCGATCACCGTCGTGTAGCCGATTAGATCGAAGGTTTTCGGCGTCGGCGGCGCCAGCGGCGCACCGAAGATGGCGGCGCGCGACTTGAATGAGTTGACGATGACGATGATTACCGGAAACAGCGCGATCGCCGTGTAGGTCAGAAGGATCGCATGCGCGCCAATGGTGCGGGGCAGCGAGCGGGTTGCCGTGCTCATGTGGCGCCTCAGAACTGGTAGCGACGCAGGCGCGTCTGCACGAGGAACAGGTAGACGCAGACGCCGCCCAGGATGATCAGGAACATCATCGTGGCGATTGCCGCGCCCATGTTGGGATCACCGATCTGCAACTGGAAGCCGAAGAAGGCGCGGTAGAGGAAGGTGCCGAGGATATCGGTTGAATAGTTCGGCCCGGCCAGCGCCCCTTGCGCTGTGTAGATCAGGTCGAACGCGTTGAAATTACCGACGAAGGTCAGGATCGAGATGATGCCTATCGACGGCAGGATCAGCGGCAGCTTGATCTTCCAGAACTGCGACATGCCGGTGATGCCGTCGCATTCAGCCGCCTCGATCACCTCTTCGGGGATGGATAAGAGCGCCGCATAGATCAGCATCATCGGGATGCCGACGAACTGCCAGACCGAGATCAGGCTGAGTGTGGTCAGCGCGTACTGCTCCTTGCCCAACCAGGGCGTGAACAGGCTCTTGAGGCCGACCAGATCGAGCAGATGCGGCGCCACGCCCCACAGCGGCGACAGGATCAGCTTCCAGGCGAAGCCGACAATGACGAAGGACAGGATTGTCGGCACGAAGATCGCCGTTCGGTAGAAGGCGGAGAATCTCAGCCGCGGGCTCGACAGCAGCGCCGCCAAAAGGACGCCGATCGGATTCTGCACCAGCATGTGGATGATGAAGAACCAGACATTGTTCCGGAGAGCATTCCAGAAGCCCACCGACCAGTTAGGATCGCCGAACAGCGTGCGGAAGTTTGCCAGTCCCACGAAGACTTGGGATTGGTCTATGTTGCGGAACAAGGAGAGCTGCAGCGTGCCGGCCAGCGGCAGGATCATGATCGCCGTATAGACCAGCACTGCCGGCGCCAGAAAGACGCCGATGTGCCAGCGGAACGGTCTTTTCGGTGTTGCGGCCATGAGTTCGGTCCCGCCGATCAGGTTCTTGCAATTGCCGTCAAAGGGCGCGGCGCCTCCCTCCCCTCGAGGGGAGGGTGCCTCGCAAAGCGAGGCGGGTGGAGTCGGCAGAGGCAGCGCGCTATCGTCGTTCGACCGTGCTTTCCAGCAGCGATCAAGCCGCAGCCTGCCTCGACCGACCCCCTCTGTCGCCTTCGGCGACATCTCCCCCCTCGAGGGGGGAGACAACGCTTCGCCGCACTCTTACTTCGCCGGCTTGTACCAGCTGTCGAGGCCGTCCTGCAGCTTCTTGGCGGCAGCTTCCGGCGTGTCGGTGCCGTTGATGACGTTGGCCGATTCAACCCATGTCTCGTTTTCGAGGTTCGGCGTACCGCGGCCCAGGATCTGGTAAGTCGAGCGGATCGTCGACTTGCACTTGTCGCGCCAGGAGACGAATTCCTGCGCCAGCGGGTCTTCCATCTTCACCGGCGTGTTGTTCAGGCTGAAGAAGCCCGGCAGCGCGTTGGCATAGATGGTGGCAAAATCAGGCGAGGCGACCCAGGACAGGAAGGTCTTGGCCGCGTCGGCGTTCTTGGACGCCGCATTGAGGCCCATGCCGATGTCGGTGTGGTCGGAGATGTAACAGGTGTCGCCGGCCTTCTGCACCGGCGGCGGGAAGGCGCCCATCTTGAACTGCGCCTGCGTGTTGAACAGGCCGATCTCCCACGAGCCGGCCGGGTAGATGGCGGCGCGGCCGAGCGTGAACAGGTTCTGGCTGTCCGGATAGGTCTGCGCCTCGAAACCGTCGCCAAGATAGGGCTTCCACTTGGCAAGCTCGGCATAAGGTGCGACCCACTGAGGGTCGGTCAGCTTCTGCTCGCCCTTGATCAGTGCGGCGCGGCCTTCCTCGCCCTTCCAGTAGTTCGGGCCGATGTTCTGGTAGCCCATGGTCGCGGCTTCCCAGAGGTCCTTGGTGCCCATCGCCATCGGGATGTAGGTGCCGTCGGCCTTGATCTTGTCGAGCGCGGCGAAGAATTCGTCGCGCGTCTCCGGCACCTTGATGCCGAGCTTGTCGAAGGCGTCCTTGTTGTAGATGAAGCCATGGATGACCGAGGCCATCGGCACGCAGAATGTCGCCTTGCCGTCGTCGGTCTGCCAGGCCGACTTGGCCACCGGGGAGAAGTTCTCCATGCCCGGCAGCGCCGACAGATCGGCGAGGTTGCCCTTCTTGAAGAGTTCCAGCGACTTGTCGAACGGGCGGCAGGTGATCAGGTCGCCCGCCGAGCCGGCGGCGAGCTTGGCGCCGAGGGCGGCGTCATATTCGGTTGGCGCCGACGGCGCGAACACCACCTTGATGCCCGGGTTCTTGGCTTCGAAGGCCGGGATCAGCTTGTCCTTCCAGATGGCAAGGTCGTCGCCGCGCCAGCTTTCGATGTTGAGCGTTACGTCGTCGGCATAAGCCACCCCGGCGGAGCCGAGAATGCTGGTGCCGAGAAGAAGTGCCGTCAGTAGCTTCGTTGTCATGCTCAGTCTCCCTGTTGACCTTTTTCAGGTTCGGTTTTGATGAGAACAGAGGCATTGCGCCCCTTGCTCCCCTCGATCGCGGAAAGGGCCGGCCGCAGCTTGTGGCCGGTCCCTTCCAATATCTTCTCGGCTGCATCGGCGCTGGCGGCGCCGGCGGCGAGCAGAATAGCGGTCTTGACGACGCCGCCGCTCCTTTCGAGCAGGCGCGCCGCCTCGTCCTTGTCGCGCCCGCTGACGGCGGCAACGATGCGTGCGGCGCGGTCGCGCAGCTTGATGTTGTCGGCCATGAGGTTGACCATGTAGCCGTCATGGACATGGCCGAGATGGATGGCGGCGAGCGTCGACAGCATGTTGAGCGCGATCTTCTGGGCGGTGCCTGCGCCCATGCGCGTTGAGCCGGCAATCAGCTCCGGCGGCGTTTCGAGCAGGATGGCGATGTCGGCCAGCCGCAACAGCGGCGCATCCCTGTTGTTGGCGATGGCAATGGTCGCCGCACCGCGGCGCCTGGCGTCCTCGATCGCCCTGACTGCATAAGGTGTCGAGCCGCTGGCCGAGACGGCGATCAGGCAGTCGCCCTTGCCGATGCGGGCGGCGGCAACTGCTGCCGAAGCTTCCTCGGTGTCGTCCTCCGGCCCGCCGGCCAGTGTCTTGAAGGCCTCGTCGCCGCCGGCGATCAGGATGGCGATGCGGTCGCGTTGGATGCCGAAAGTGCCCGGCAGCTCAAGCGCATCGGCCAGTGCCATCAGGCCCGAACTGCCGGCAGCCGCATAGGCGAGCTTGCCGCCGCTTTTCAGTCTGCTTGCGATGATTTCGGCTGCCGCGGCAATGGCAGGAATGGCGCCGTGCACAGCCTTGGCGGCCTCGATCTGTGCGTTGGCCAACGAGGAAAGGACGGCTTCCGGGGCCTGGATATCCAGTCCCTCGGCATTCTGGTGAAGCGCTTCGGTGCGCGTTTCGGCCATCCGCTTTCCTCCAATCGAGAAAACCATACCAAAAAAATACCACTTGTCCACACGCATTAATGAAATCCTTGCGGCGGTGCAGGCCTGCGAACGCAATTGGCTGATTTTCCAACAAACTACGCCTTAACTTTTTTGAAACGGAAATTAATCCTTGGCTATTGGTATTTTATTGGTATTATCCGCCCGGAGGAGAAATCGCGTGAAATTCGTGCTCGGCATCGATGGCGGCGGCACCAGCTGCAGGGCGGCCCTTGCAACGGCCGACGGCAGCGTCCTCGGCCGCGCCAAAAGCGGTGCCGCCAACATCCGAACCGATCTCACCGGCGCCAGGACGAACATCGTCGACGCAGCGCAGCAGGCCTTTGTCGCCGCGGGCAGGGATCCCGCACTGATCCCGCAAACTCCGGCCGTTCTCGGTCTTGCCGGCGCCAATGTCGGCACCTACCGGCAGCAGCTCGAAGCGATCCTGCCGTTCCGCATCAGCCGCGTCGAGACCGATGCCGAGATCGCGCTGGAAGGCGCGGTTGGCTCAGGCGACGGCGCCATGGCCATACTCGGCACCGGCACCGCTTATATGGCGCGCAGACGAGGCAAGTCGCGCGCCATCGGTGGCTGGGGTTTTCAGGTCGGCGACCAGGGCAGCGGCGCCCGCATCGGCCGCGACCTGCTCGAGCAGACGCTGCTCGCCTATGACGGCATCCGCCAGGGATCGCCGCTGACGCAGACCATGCTCGCCATTTTCCGCAACAATCCCGAGGATGTGGTCGAATTCACCACCAACGCCAAGCCCGGCGATTTCGGCGGCTTCGCGCCCAAGGTGTTCGAACATGCCGAAAAAGGCGACGCCGTCGCTATCTGGATCCTCGACAAGGCGATCGCCGATGTCGAGGCAGCGCTTGGCGTGCTCGACCTCGGCGGCGACGATCCGCTCTGCCTGCTCGGCGGGCTGGCGCCGCTTTATGCGCCGCGCCTGTCGGCCCGCTACCGGGCGCTGCTGAAACCGCCGCTCGACGACGCGCTGGGCGGCGCGGTTCAGATGGCGGTTCGGATTTTCGCAAACACGGCGGAGGCAGCTCGATGAGTGAGGCCGCCGACCAGATATTTGCGGCGCTGAAACAATCGTCGCAGAGTGGCGCGCCGCTCTATCTGCAGCTCAGGAAGAGCATCGAGGATGCGGTCAAACGCGGGCTGATCGGACCTGGCGATGCGCTGCCTTCCGAGCGCGACATCGCTAGCAAGGCCGACATTTCGCGCGTCACCGTGCGCAAGGCGGTGCAGGACCTGGTCAAGGGCGGCATCCTCGTCCAGCGCCATGGTTCCGGTACCTTCGTTGCGCCACGTATGGAGCGCGTCGAGCAGTCGCTGTCGATGCTGACCTCGTTTACCGAAGACATGGCGCGGCGCGGCATGGCGGTGCGTTCGGCTTGGCTCGACCGCGGCCTCTATCCGCCGTCGCCCGACGAGATGATGGTGCTCGGCCTGGCGTCGAACGAATTGGTTGCGCGCGTGGCGCGCCTTCGTATCGCCAACGACACGCCGCTGGCGATCGAGCGCGCCTCGCTATCGACAAGCGTGCTGCCCGATCCGGCGGCGATTGGTTCGTCGCTCTACGCCGCGTTGGAAAAGACCGGCAACAGGCCGGTGCGGGCGGTGCAGCGCATTTCCGCCACCAATCTCGGCGATGGCGACGCACATCTGCTGGAAGTACCGCCGGGTATTGCCGGCCTGCACATCGAGCGTATCTCCTATCTGGCGAGCGGCAAGGTGATCGAGTTTACCCGCTCCATCTACAGGGGCGACGCCTATGATTTTGTCGCCGAACTCCGGCTGAGCGGGCCGGGCGAAGAGGGCCGGCCGTGACCGCAACAACGACCCATATGCGGCGCGAGATCGAGGAGATCCCGGAGGCCACCGCCCGCCTGCTCGATGGCTCGGCCGCGGTGCTGACGGAAGCTGGACGCGGCATTCGCGAGCGCGATCCGAATTTCGTCGTCACCGTGGCGCGCGGCTCGTCCGACCATGCCGCAACCTTCATGAAATATGCCGTGGAGTTGACCGCCGGGCTGGCGGTTGCATCGGTCGGCCCGTCGATCGCCTCGATCTATGGCGCCAAGCTGAAGCTGGGCGGCTCGGCCTGCCTGGCGATCTCGCAGTCCGGCAAGAGCCCGGACATCGTTGCAATGGCGCAAGCGGCGAGGACCGGCGGTTCGCTGACCGTCGCCATCACCAACACCGCCGATTCGCCGCTGGCGCGGGCTTCGGACTACGCGATCGACATCCTGGCCGGACCGGAGCGCAGCGTCGCGGCGACGAAGACCTTCGTCAATTCAGCCGTCGCAGGACTCGCCTTGATGGCGCATTGCACCGGCGACGAGAAACTCCTGGTGGCGCTCGCGCGCTTGCCGGAGCATTTTCGCAAGGCGATCGCCTGCGACTGGATGGCGCTGGCTGGGGCACTCGAGACGCCGAAATCGCTGTTCATTCTCGGCCGTGGCCCGTCGGCGGCGATCGCCAACGAGGCGGCGCTGAAATTCAAGGAAACCTGCGCCATGCATGCGGAAGCCTATAGTGCCGCCGAGGTCATGCACGGCCCGCTGGCGCTGGTCGGTCCCGGTTTCCCGGTGCTGGCTCTGGCTGCTCGCGATGCGTCCGAGCCATCGGTGGCCGATGCCGCCGACAGCCTGGCCGGCAAGGGCGCTGCCGTCTTTGTGACGTCGAACAAGGCAAAGAGCGCTCAGCGCCTGCCGCATGTCGCAACCGGTCATCCGCTGACCGACCCGCTGACGCTGATCGTGTCGTTCTATGGTTTCGTCGAGGCTTTTGCCCGCCATCGCGGCCTCGACCCCGACACGCCGCCCAATCTGCGCAAGGTAACGGAAACCCTATGAGCGACCGTTTTGCCCTGACTGGCGCCCGGATTTTCGATGGCGACGACTGGCACGACAATGCGGCGCTTGTCGTGCGCGACGGCCTCGTCGAGGCCATTGTTGCCGCCGGCGCCATTCCATCCAATGTTGCGCGTATCGAGACCGGCGGCGGCATGCTGGCGCCTGGCTTCGTCGATCTGCAGGTCAATGGCGGCGGCGGCGTCATGCTCAACGACCATCCCGACGTCGCCTCGATCGAGACCATCTGCCGGGCGCACGCACCCTTCGGCACGGCGGCGCTGTTGCCGACGCTGATCACCGACACGTCCGAGATCACCGCCGCGGCGGTTGCGGCCGGAGCCGAGGCGGCACGGAGGAAGGTGCCGGGGTTCCTGGGCCTGCACCTCGAAGGGCCGCATCTGTCGATCGCCCGCAAGGGCGCACATGACCCGGCTTTGGTCCGGCCGATGCTAGACTCCGACCAGACGATGCTGATCGCCGCACGGAAAAACCTGCCCGTGCTGCTGACGACGGTGGCGCCCGAATCCGTCGAGCCCAGCCAGGTGTCGGCGCTTAGCAAGGCCGGCATCGTCGTCAGCATCGGCCATTCCGATACCGGCTATGCCACGGCTCGCGCCTTTGCCGAGGCCGGCGCAACGGTGGTCACCCATCTGTTCAATGCGATGAGCCAGATCGGCAATCGCGAGCCAGGGCTAGCGGGCGCCGCAATCGATACCGGCACATTCTATGCCGGGATCATCGCCGACGGTATCCATGTCGATCCGGCCACCATGGCCATCGCCTTGCGCGCCAAGCAGGGGCCGGGCAAGATCCTGCTCGTTACCGATGCCATGGCGACGATCGGCACCGACATGACCTCGTTCACGCTGAACGGCCGCACCATCCACCGCAAGGATGGCAGGCTGACACTTGCCGACGGCACGCTGGCGGGCGCGGATCTCGACATGATTTCCGCGGTGCGCTTCATGCACCGCGTCGTCGGTCTCGACCTCGATGAAACCTTGCGCATGGCCTCGCTCTATCCGGCGCAGGCGATCGGCCAGTCGCACCGGCTCGGGCGCTTCGCCAACGGTACCGCGGCCAACATCGTTTCGCTGTCGGACGATCTGGACATTAAAAGCGTCTGGATCGATGGTGCCAGGGTTTTTGCAGGCAGCCCTGCTCGTTAGGGTTAGCCGGCTTTGGACGTATAGAGGTCCTTGTAGGCTTCGCGCAGCAGGTTCTTCTGCACCTTGCCCATCGTGTTGCGCGGCAGTTCGTCGACGAAGATCACCCGTTTCGGATGCTTGTACCTGGCGAGGCGCCCGGCGATGGCCTCGACGATCCCTGCGGCGCTTATGGTCGAGCCTGGCGCCCTCACCACGACAGCGGTGACGCCTTCGCCGAAATCCGGATGGGCAACGCCGATGACAGCGCTTTCGGCGACGCCAGGCAGCGCGTCGATCTCGCTCTCGACTTCCTTTGGATAGATATTGTAGCCGCCGGAAATGATCAGGTCCTTGCCGCGGCCGACGATGTGGACATAGCCGTCGGCATCGATCAGCCCGAGATCGCCGGTGATGAAGAAACCGTCGTCACGGAATTCGGCCCTTGTCTTTTCCGGCATGCGCCAGTAGCCGCAAAAGACGTTCGGGCCCTTGACCTCGATCATGCCGACCTCGCCCCGGGCAAGTGTTTCGCCGCCATCGGGATCGGCGATGCGCAGGGAGACGCCGGGCAAGGGGAAGCCAACCGTGCCGGCTCGCCGCTCTTCCTCGTATGGATTCGACGTGTTCATGTTGGTCTCGGTCATGCCGTAGCGCTCGAGGATGGCGTGGCCGGTGCGCTCTCGCCAGGCTCTGTGCGTCTCGGCCAACAGCGGCGCCGAGCCGGAAATGAACAGGCGGATGTTTTTCGCCGCTTGCCGGTTCAAACCGTCCTGCTGCAGCAGGCGGACGTAGAATGTCGGCACGCCCATCAGCACGGTGGCGCGCGGCAGCAGCGAAACGATGCGGGCCGGGTCGAATTTGGTTTCGAACAGCATCCAGGCGCCGACCATCAGGACGACATTGGTGGCGACGAAAAGGCCATGCGTGTGGAAAACCGGCAGCGCGTGAATCAGCACGTCCGCGGCAGTGAAGCGCCAGAGGTCGACGAGCACCCGCGCATTGGAGGCGAGGTTTTCGTGGCTGAGCATGGCGCCTTTCGAACGGCCGGTGGTGCCGGACGTGTAGAGGATCGCGGCAAGGTCGTCCGGTCCGCGCGCCACATCGTGGAAGTCCGCGGCCGCCTCAAAGGCCCGATCGGTCAACGAACCCTCGCCCTTGCTGCCGAGTGTCGCGACCGCAGCGCCCGAGGCCTGCGCCAAAGCGCCGATCTCGATCACTCGCGCCGGGTCGCAGACGATCAGTCGCGGCTCGGCATCCCTGAAGAAATAGTCGAGCTCGGTCAGCGTATAGGCGGTGTTGAGCGGCAGGAAGATCGCGCCGGCACGCAGACAGGCGAGATAGAGGAAAATGGCCTCCGGGCTCTTCTCGACCTGAACGGCGACGCGGTCGCCGGCTTCGACGCCCAGCTGCGACAGCACATGTGCCAGTTGAGCGGAGCGCGCCAGCATTTCGCCATAGCTGATCGAGCGCCCGTCCTCTGCCTCCATCAAAGGGCGTCCGGGCGTGGGCATCCGGGCACGGAAAGCATCGAACAGATGGTTGCTCATAAGTCCCCCCGAGCGGCTGTCTCCGGCCGAACGGCGGCGGTCAGCCGGCCGCCTTGTCCGCCGCTGCCCTGATTGCCTCGATGTTTGCCCGATAGGCTGCGACGCTGCCGCCCTTGAAAATGGCCGCACCGGCGACCAGCACGCTGGCGCCGGCGGCGGTGACCAGGGGCGCAGTTTCCGGCGAAATGCCGCCGTCGATCTCGATCCGGATCGGCCTGTCACCGATCAGCGCCTTCACCCGCTTCACCTTGTCTACGATCGCCGGAATGAAGGCCTGGCCGCCGAAGCCCGGATTGACCGTCATGATCAGGATAAGATCGAGCCGGTCGAGCACGTATTCGATCATCGTCTCCGGTGTCGCCGGGTTGAGCGACACACCGGCCTTCTTGCCAAGGTTTTTGATCGTCTGCAGCGAGCGGTCGAGATGCGGCCCGGCTTCGGCGTGCACCGTGATGCCGTCGCACCCGGCCTCGGCGAAGGCGGCCAGATAGGGGTCGGCGGGGGCGATCATCAGATGGCAGTCGAAGAAGGCCTTGGTGCGGTTGCGAATCGCCTTGATCACCGGCGGCCCGAAGGTGATGTTGGGGACGAAATGCCCGTCCATGACGTCGAGATGGATCCAGTCGGCGCCGGCGGCCGCCACCGCCTCGACCTCGTCGCCGAGCTTCGAGAAATCGGACGCCAGCACCGATGGCGCGATCAGGGTTTTTTGAGCCATGTCCGCTTCCCGTTGTTGAGCCCCATCGGCGTAATCATCTCGGCGCCGCTTGTCGACAGGAATCCGGCGTCAATACCGCATCCGCGCAGAAGGGGAGAAGCGGTGCGAGCCACTTCTCTCCTGTGCAGACCTTTCCTCCAGTGCAAGGACTTTCCAGGGCAAGGCCTTGGATTTCAGTTCGGATGAAGCCGCGGCCTGGCCGTCCGTGGCAGGAAGAGCTTGCCGTTGCCTTGTTTCACCTTCTGCAGATCGGGCTTCTTCAGCGGCGGCTTGGGCACACAATGTCCACGCACCAGTTTTTCGGTTGCACGGCAGGCGGTGACGATCACCGGGTTCTTGACGCATGCCTTGCCGACCAAATGGTAGCCGCGCTTGCAGTCGGTAACGACCGGCGGCTTGCGCACGCATCTTCCGTCGATGCGCAGCTCATTGCGGTTGCACCTGTCGGCGATCACCGGATTCCTTACGCATTCTAGTCCGATCTGATGATAGCCGGGCAGGCAATGGATGCTGATGCCAGCGCACTTGCCATTGACGAGCTTTTCGGTGCTGCGGCACGCGTCTACGAGCGGCCTGTCGATGCATTTGCCGTGGATCAGATTCTGGCTGGGCAGACATTTACGGCCGGGATCGACGACGACCGGAGGCAGCTTGGGCTGATCGGAATCCGGACGGGTGGTCGAGACGAGATCGTCGGCCTTCGGATCGAAGATGCGCTTTATGCAGGTGAAATCCTCCGTATCCGTATCGACGGTCGCGATTGAACCATTCTGCTTGATTTCCTGCAGGGTACACTGGATCGAGCGCGTCCTGACGATGCTGAGATCGTGCGCGGCGCTCGCCTTGAACACACCGCCATTGTTGAAGGCCGCAGTCGTGCCGGTAAAGAAGGCACCATTCGAGCAACTGATGCGGTAGTGAAACGCGCCCGGCGCATCGCGCTCGACTTCGAACGTCACCTGACCCTTGCGCGGGCAGAGTTTCTTGAGGCCGGCGCTGTCGGACACGGTGACCTCGCCCTGCCAGTCCGAATGCACCGGCGGGTTGTCGGGGTTGTCCTGCGGTGAATCGGTGAAGCCGCCGCCGCCGGCACTCGTGCAATGGACGGTGATGTCCTTCCAGCCGTCGAAGGGCTCGAACGGGCCGTTGCCGACAATCTCGGTCTTGTATTGGAAATAGGCGGTGGCGCCGACATCCTCCCATTTTTCATAAAGCGCGAAATAGCCGTTCTTCGCTGCATCGTACGAAGCCCATGCCTGCTGCACCTCGGAGGTGATCGGCCCACCGTCCTTCTGGCGCCAGATGCGCATCGTAACCGGCCCGGCCTGGTTGGCTTGCGCCCGGCTGGTGACCTTGAGCGAAGGGCAAACAGTGCCAGGCGTGGAGCCTGGCTGATTGGACTGGTATGTCGTCAAGAACAGCTTGACGTCATTCACGTCGAACTCGCCGAAATCGGTGGCGATGTCCTGGACCTTTGGTTTGACGACCGCATCGCAGACGATTTGAACGTCGAACGAGCCATGCTCGGCATAGTGCGATCCGTACAGCGGATGCGGCCAGCTGCCGCCCTGTGCCTCGGAGACCGCATTGTCCATGTCGAGAGCGGTGTCGGTGGCTGCCGAGAAACTGGCGTGGAATGTGTGCGTGAATGAATAGGATTTGGTCGGGCCGTCGGCCTGGAGGTGCTGGTTGCACTTGGCGATGATCTCATCGCCATCGGGTACGACGGCGATGCCGGTATTCGACGACAGCGGGATGATGGAGGGATCAAAGGAGAAATTTTCCTGGTGGTCGTAGTCGCGGCTAAGCGGTGAAGCACTCCAGATCGGCGGGAACGCCTGGCACTGGCCTGGTCCGCAGACACCAAGCGATACGGCGACATCCTGCACATAACCCGGCCACCAGAGATCGAGCTTCATGTGGCCCCAGAACTGGACGTTGCCGCTTTTCAGCGTGTCCCATTTCTGCTTGTCGCTCGAGCCGACATGGATTGTCGTGTTGGCGCTTTCCGTATGGAATGACATCGATTTTATGTTCGCCTGCTTGGCGAAGGCGGGCGTGCCTGCAAGCGAGGCTGCGATCAATGCAGTGGTCGCCACAGTTCGGAAAAGACGTTTGGCTGAAGGCATTTCTCTCTCCTGATGGGTTGATGGGGTCCTTCAGGAGTTTGTCGCTGCTGACTGCCGTAAGGTTCATGCAAGCCGCCGAAATACGGCGCCGCCAAAGAAAGAACCCGCCGGATCGCTCCGGCGGGTTTTGGGTGACGCGAACCATCACCGTTTGAAGTTCGGTGCGCGATCCTATTGCTCGAGCTGCGGCTTACGCCTTGGCACGACCTGCTGAAGAACCTTTGGATTCAGCAGCAGGTTCGGTTTGCGGATCGGCTGGCACTGGCCATTGATCGGCCGCGCGCCCGGTGCGCATTCCAACCGTGGTTTGCGGCAGGCGCCGTCGCGCAGCTCTGTCCCACGCGGGCAGACGCATACGCCACGCTTGTTGTGGATCTGACCAGGTATCGGGCACTCCACCACAACAGGCTTCTTGCGCCTGCAGGCATTGCCTTGCACTTCCGTGCCCCTCGGGCAGACGCAATCGCCAGCGGCATTGTGGATCTGACCACGAATGGTGCACTGCTCCGGCTTCGGCTGGATTGGCCGGCAGGCATTGCCCCTGACTTCCGTACCCCGCGGGCAGACGCAATCGCCAGCGGCGTCGTGGATCTGGCCACGGATGGTGCACTGCTCGGGCCTTGGCTGGATTGGCCGGCAGGCATTGCCTCTGACTTCGGTGCCCCGCGGGCAGACGCAATCGCCGGCAGCGTCGTGGATCTGGCCACGGATGGTGCACTGCTCGGGCTTCGGCTCTTTCCCCACGCAAGCGCCGTTCTCCAGCTCGGTTCCGCGCGGACAGACGCAGCGTCCGTCTTCGGTGCGTATCTGGCCTTTGAGCAGAACGCAAGGTTTTGGCTTCGGCACGATGACCGTGCCGCCCCCGGACGAGCATTGGCCATTGCGGAAGGTCGTGCCGGGCGGGCAGACGCAGTTGCCGGCGTCGTTCATGACGAAGCCTTGCGAGCATTCCTTCTTCTTCTCATTCCTGATGGTGAAGGGATGACAGGCATAGGCCTTGCCGCGATCGCCCTGCACGTTGGCCGCACCGCGGGACAACACGTCGCCACCGCCTTGCACCGGCGTGTCGGGAGAGAGCACGCCGACGCAGTTCTGGCCGTTGACAGTGCCCTGCAGATTTGCCAGGCGACCGTCGTCGGGAAGCACCACGGTCACGTTGTGAACGTGGCTTTCCCCCGAGCCGATCGTCAAATTGGCAATGCAGGAGGCAGGCAAGATTGCCGGCTCCGGCGAGCAGCCGAATGGCGGATCGATCGAGGTGATCGCAACGCCTTCCAGCCGGCCGAGGCCTTCGACGCCGATCGCATCGCCGACGCGAACCGGACCGGAGAAGGCGCTCGCGCCATCGTTCGTGATGGTGATCTCGAACGAGCAGGGCTGGCCGGGCTTGCACTCGGCATCACCGGTCTTCTCGACGCGGATGGTCGAGGCGCCGCCGCCCTTGGCGCAGGCCTGGCCGATCGGATAGACGATGTCGTCTCCCGGAGCCGGGCCGTAGGAGCCGCGTGCGCAGTTCTCGAATTCGCGGTTCGCGGCAACCGTCACGTCGAAATGGCGGCTGGTTCCAGGCGTCATGACGGCGCCGGGAATCTGGCACGACAGCACATTGGCCGGAACCGGTCCGCAAGTCCATTCCGCGCCGTCTGGGGTGACGGTCTGGATCTGGACCGGCGCTCCGCCGGCTATCAGCGTCGCGGCATCGTTGACCCGTACCGGACCGGTCGGGGCAGTGGTGCCGAGGCTGATGACGGTAATGCGGCAGGAAACGACCGCAGTACCGGCCAGCGAACCATTGCACACCTTGGTGATGCGCAGGGCCGGCTGGCCGCCATTCGGATGACGGATGCGTTCCTTGGCGCAGGCCCTGTTGTTGGTGATGTCGTTCTCACCGGGAATAGCCTTCACCTCGGCGCAGTTCTCGACACTGTCGGGCCGGTAGTTGGCCGGCATCACCGCCCTGACGAAGATCGGCGTCGAGGCGCCAGGCAACAGCACGATGCCGGCATTGTCGCAGCGGAACTTGCCGGGGCCGTTCGGTCCGCATGTCCATGGCGGCGTCGGGCCGAAGGTCGAGGATGCCGGCGCGCCGCCCGGATAGGTATCGACGACCGTCAGCGGCCCATTATAGGGGACGCTGCCATTGTTGATTATGTCGACCACGAAGGTGCAGACGCCATCGGCCGAACAGAATTCGGTGCGGGCGCGCTTCTTCAGGATCAGGTCGACCTTCTTCTCCACCGGCGGCCGGCAGTCGCGGTCACGATCGCCACGCCGGCAGACCGGGATCGAAGCACAGCCGCGATCGTCTTGCTGGCTGCCGAAAAGCGGCTTGCCGCTGGCGCCGTAATTGTAAGTGGCGCAGTTGCGCAAGACGCTGCCTCGCCAGCCTGCGGCCGGCTTGAAGCCGAGCTTGAGGTCGACAGAGACACCCGGATTGAGCGTGGTCACCGGATGAGTGCAAATCATCGGGGTGGTTCCAGGCGCGCAGACCCAAGGCGGGTTCGGCCCTGAATCGAGGGTGGAGCCGGCCGGCAGGGTGACTTCGTCGAGCACGATCTTGCCGTGGTAGGGTGCATCGCCGACATTGGTGACCCTGATGGTGAAGTCGCAGCCGCCGCCCATCGTGCAACGTTGCACGTCGGCGCGCTTTTCGACTTTCAGATCCGGTTCCTGGTCCTTCGGTGGGCAGCGCTGATCACGCGGGATGACGATATCGATGGTCTGCGTACAGCACAGGCCCCAGCCCTCCCTCGGGCCGGCATAGGTTTCGATACCGGTGACGATGATGTGGATGACGTCGCCGGGTGAAGCGCCGACGATCTTCCAATTGAGCACACCGCCGCCGGCCGGCACCAATTGCGTGTCGGGAATGATGGTGATGCCGGGTGTCGTCGTCGAAAGCTGCACCCATTTGCCAGCCATCTCTGGGCCGACCGGCATGTGGTAGATGAAGGCGCCGCCGCCGGGCACGCAATCGACCGTGCCGCGCTCCACCTTGAAGCATTCCTTGCCGGGAGGTGGAGGCGGCGGGTTGCACCTGGTGACGTCGATCTTGATCGACGTCTTTGCACCCGTGAGATAATTGCCGTCGTCCGGCTTGCCCGGATCCTGCGACGGGATTTCGATGCCGGCGCCGCGTTCGCGGCTCACCTTAACCACGCCCTGGTTGTGAACGATCGTCGGCGACGGAAACGCCGGATGGTCGATCTTGGCGGTGATCTGGAACGTGATGACGCGCTCGTTCGCAGCGCCGATGCCGTCGAGATCGCTGGCGGAAATCCGGAAATCGGACACCGTCGCGGTATCGTCCGGGCCAGCCGAACTGCTGATCGCAGCACCGGGCAGCGGTCCGCCGGACGCATCGGTGCCGTCGCCGGTCACATGCACGCCGACGATGCGCAGGCCGTGCGGGAGCTGGTCCCTGAAATCGAGCCTGACCTTTTTCAGCATGGCGGCGAGGTCCGGGCTGGCAAAACCCTGCGGATTGCCGCGCAAGCCAAAGCTCAGCGAGTATACGACATAGTCGCAGCCTCTCTGGGTGCCTTTCTTGGTGAAGAAGGGCACGATCCGGCCCGGCTCCGGATTGACGGTGCGAGGATTGTCGAAATCGAGCCTGGGATCTGGAACGGCAGTGTAGATGCCCGCATCGGCAGGCTTGGTCTTGGCCGGAGCAAGGTCTTCAGCGAAGCCTTGCAGCGGACTCAGCATGGCGACCGCGATACCGGCCGCCATCAGCCAGCGCACGCCGCGCCTGGCGAGTGACAGGGGTTTCATGATGGTCTCCATGACGGATGATTGTTTGCCGGTTGATGGGCTGCTTGTCGCAGGCGGGAAAAATGCGAGATTGCTCATCTTCCCCTCCTCACGGTTCGCAGCTGACGGCTGGGGTTCTGAGCCGCAAGGTCATCTTGCAGCAAGGGTAGTAGCCACCCTTGTCGCTATCGGACTGCCTGTAGAAGCAGAGCCCGACATCGACCGTATCGCCAGGGTAATGGCCGGTGATGCCGATCGTGTATGGCGCGCCGGGCGCATGCGACAGAGGTGAAGTCACCCCAACGCCAGGCGTCCTGGACAGAGCCTTGATCGAATCGCCGCCAAAGCCGGCATGGTCATGGAGATAGAGATCGGCCTCGAGGCCGGAGGGCGTGCAGAAATACCTGACATCCTCGACATCAAGGCAAGGAGGCAGATTGCCGGGGGGCGGAAAGTCCGGCGGATAGAACGGTGGCAGATAGCCGCCCGGCACCTGCTCGTAATAGCCGGCACGGCCTTCGCAGGGGCGCCAGACCTCGACGTCGCCGACATGGCCTTCGACTTCCGGGTCTTCGAAATAATTGTCGAAGTCGACGAACCACGAGCCGAAAGGCGGCATGTTGGCCGGCTTGACCAGTGCCGTCGGCGTGATTTGCACGCCGTGCACGGCGAGCGGCCCGCCGGCTGCGAGTTGTTCGGCAAGCTCCGGGTTGTCGCGCAACTTGTCGCCGGTATCGACCAGCGTGTCGGTGCAGACGCCGGTATCGAGATTGCCTTCGGCATCGTAGCCATATTGCAGGTCGAGGCCGCCGGCCGACTGTCGGTTGTCTTGCGGGAAGCCGACCGCATATTCCTGCGGCACTTCCACCCAGGCCGATTCCGTCGCCGGATCGTCCGGATTTTCGCGCCAGTAGCGGATGACCTCACCCTTGCCGGAATCGGCGAACTGGCTGTAGTCGTAGCGGTTCTCCACCGGGCCGCGCTGGGCCAGGTACATGAAGCCCTCGTTGTCGAAGGCGATGTCGGTGACCGCGTAATCCTTGTCGGCCTTGACCGTCAGTTCCCAGCGCGGGTCGCCGGCGAAACTGCCGTCGCCGGCAACGCCCACCGACCAGATCTCCGCCTTATCACCGACCGAATAATAGAGCCGGCCGCCACGATAGGCGACCGACCAGACGCGGCGCTCGTCCTGCGTGTAGCCCCAGCTGTCGGGGTCCTCGCTGTCGAAGGCAGCACCCTGGATGTCAATCACCGAGCCGTCGTCGGCAAGGGCGGCAAGCCCGTGCGCCGGGCGGCCGGCTATGCCGTGGTCGAACGTGTCGAGCAGCGCGCCATTGGCGTCGATGCGGTGGATGAGGCCGGTGTCGAGATCGCTGGCGAAGAACTGGCGGTGGATATTGTCGAAAGTGACGTCGCCGATGCCGGGACCGCTATTGGCGTCGATATCGGCGAATTTCGAGACGGCGCCGGTGATGCCGTCGATCTTCCAGATCGTTCCGGAGCCGCCGCCGTTTTCGGTGCCGAACTGGCCGTCCATGAAGACCGCGTCAGCCGTGCCGCGGCGCTGCCGCTCCGGCCGGCCGTCGGCGTCGCCGTCTGGCGTGACTATGCGGATGCCGTGCAGCGACGTCGCGCCGGCATAGAGGTTTGGAACGGCCGATGGAACGCCGTCGCGCACGCCGTCGTCGTAGGTGATGCCGAACACCTGGCCGATTTGCCCGGCCGTGACCTCGAACGGTGGCGGGGTGAAGACCAATTGGCCAGACGCCGGCCCGTCCAGCCTTGAGACGTCGAAGATGCGCAAGGTCGGGCGCGCCGTGTCGATGAAGGTTTCGTCGACGGGATCCACGCCCGGCGGCAGGCCTTCCTCGAAATTGGGAATGATGGTGCCGGAGAATCCGGTCACTGCCATTGAGCCGGGATAGATGATCTGGGTTTCCTGAGCCTGGGCCGAGCCACCGAGCCAGAGCCCAGCGGCGAGCGCCAAGATCGACAATCCGCTGGGAGCCTGGATGGCGCGGCGCAAACGGCCGGCACGAGAGCGCACGAACGCGCCGTGGTCGCAAGACATGGATCTCCCCCCACAGGTCATGGGAGAAGCATCCGGTCCCGGCGCGCAAATCAGGGCAAGGCGCGGCGTTCCGGCACGTTCATCCCTGATCGAATTGTCTGCTTTCCTCAACGTCACGATACGCCTGCGTCCGCGCAGGGTCAACGGAACCAGCGAAAAGCCCAGCGCATCGACCCGGTCCCGAAGGCGATGGTCGCGCTGAGTTCCTGCTGTTCCCGGAGACCATGGAGCCTCTGGATCTGTGGTCATGGGGCTTTCCTTTCCGGGGCCGCACCACGCGGCACCTGAGCGTCAGTCGCGGGGCGAGGCGGAAAGGTTCATGGGCCGGGGGCCGGGCCGGCTGGATCACCGCCGGAAAATACGGGCCTGCCGGTCCCGAATCCGATCAACCGCGATGAAAGGTGAACGCCTTGCGCAGAATGCTTGCGCGCCACGCAGCCTGTTCTTATATACGCGCCAAGCCGTCCAGCGCCGAATGCCGGTTGCCGGAGCGGAATTTCTTGTGAACAGGGGCTTTCGTCGGAACGCCTGTACGGGTCCTGAGAGCCTGCTTAGCGGAGAGATTAGAGAAATGGCAAAAGTAATCGGTATCGATCTGGGAACAACCAATTCCTGTGTCGCCATCATGGACGGCAAGGAATCCAAGGTCATCGAGAATGCGGAAGGCGCGCGCACGACCCCTTCCATCGTCGCCATCAACAGCGACGGCGAGCGCCTCGTCGGCCAGCCGGCAAAGCGCCAGGCGGTTACCAATCCTGAGAACACCATTTTCGCGGTCAAGCGCCTGATCGGCCGCCGCTACGACGATCCGGTGACGGAGAAGGACAAGAAGCTTGTCCCCTACAAGATCGTCAAGGGCGACAATGGCGACGCCTGGGTCGAGGCCGGCGGCAAGAAGCAGTCGCCTAGCCAGATCTCGGCGATGATCCTGCAGAAGATGAAGGAAACGGCGGAGGCCTATCTCGGCGAGAAGGTCGAGAAGGCGGTCATCACCGTTCCGGCCTATTTCAACGACGCCCAGCGCCAGGCGACCAAGGATGCCGGCAAGATCGCCGGCCTCGAAGTGCTGCGCATCATCAACGAGCCGACGGCGGCCGCGCTTGCCTATGGACTGGACAAGAAGGAAGGCAAGACGATTGCCGTCTATGACCTTGGCGGCGGCACGTTCGATATTTCGGTGCTCGAAATCGGCGACGGCGTGTTCGAGGTGAAGTCGACCAATGGCGACACCTTCCTCGGCGGCGAGGATTTCGACATGCGTCTGGTCGAATATCTGGCAGCCGAGTTCAAGAAGGAACAGGGCATCGACCTGCGGAACGACAAGCTCGCCCTTCAGCGCCTCAAGGAAGCGGCTGAAAAGGCCAAGATTGAGCTGTCGTCCACCACGCAGACCGAGATCAACCTGCCCTTCATCACCGCCGATGCCACCGGCCCCAAGCACCTGACGCTGAAGCTGACGCGGGCGAAGTTCGAGAGCCTGGTCGAGGATCTCGTCCAGCGCACGATCGATCCTTGCAAGGCGGCGCTCAAGGATGCCGGCCTGAAGGCCGGCGAAATCGACGAAGTCGTCCTGGTCGGCGGCATGACCCGTATGCCCAAGATCCAGGAGATCGTGAAGCAGTTCTTCGGCAAGGAGCCGCACAAGGGCGTCAACCCGGATGAAGTCGTCGCGTTGGGCGCCGCTATCCAGGCCGGCGTGCTGCAGGGCGACGTCAAGGACGTGCTGCTGCTCGACGTGACGCCGTTGTCGCTCGGCATCGAGACGCTGGGCGGCGTGTTCACTCGGCTGATCGAACGCAACACGACGATTCCGACAAAGAAGAGCCAGGTGTTCTCCACGGCCGAGGATTCGCAGTCGGCGGTGACCATCCGCGTCTTCCAGGGCGAGCGTGAAATGGCCGCCGACAACAAGGCGCTCGGCCAGTTCGATCTGGTCGGCATCCCGCCTGCGCCGCGCGGCGTGCCGCAGATCGAGGTCACCTTCGACATCGACGCCAACGGCATCGTCAACGTCTCGGCCAAGGACAAGGGCACCGGCAAGGAGCACCAGATCCGCATCCAGGCGTCCGGCGGCCTTTCGGACGCCGACATCGAGAAGATGGTCAAGGACGCCGAGGCCAATGCCGAAGCCGACAAGAAGCGGCGCGCGCTGGTCGAGGCCCGCAACCAGGCCGAGGCGCTGGTGCATTCCTCGGAGAAATCTCTGAAGGAATACGGCGAGAAGGTTTCCGAGGCCGACCGCACGGCGATTGCCGATGCGATCGCGGCGCTGAAGACCGCTGCCGAAGGCGACGATGTGACCGAGATCGAGGCCAAGACGCAGACGCTCGCCGAAGTCTCGATGAAGCTCGGCCAGGCCATGTACGAGGCTTCGCAGAAGGAAGCCGCCGAGGCCGACGCCAAGGCTGATGCCGCCAAGGACAGTGACGTCGTCGATGCCGACTTCGAGGAAATCGACGAAGACGACGAGAAGAAGAAGTCGGCCTGAACCGCCTGACGGTACAGGTAAGGGAAAAAGCCCGGCGCACAGCCGGGCTTTTTTGCAACCCTTTGCCGGAAAAACGCTGAGCTGCCCGAAAAAATGCGGACAAAGCCTCGTAGACACTGGCATCGCGGCTCCATCACACCTAAATCGGAACAGCGTGCCGGCAAACGACGCAACGATGCTTCAAGACGTTGACTATCCGGACTGCGGGAAAACATGAAAGCTGATTTTTACGAAACGCTAGGCGTGCAAAAGGGCGCCGACGAGAAGGAGCTCAAGAGCGCTTTTCGCAAGCTCGCCATGCAGTTCCATCCCGACCGCAACCCAGGCGACCATGCCTGCGAGCACAAGTTCAAGGAAATCAACGAAGCCTATGAGACACTGAAGGACCCGCAGAAGCGCGCCGCCTATGATCGCTTCGGCCACGCCGCCTTCGAGCACGGCGGTATGAATGGCGGGGCGCAAGGCTTTGGCGCCGGCGGTTTCGCCGACATTTTCGAAGACATTTTCGGCGACATGATGGGCGGGCGCCAGCGCCGCTCGTCCGGCGGCCGCGAGCGCGGCGCCGACCTGCGCTACAATATGGAAATTACGCTGGAAGAGGCATTTTCCGGCAAGACCGCGCAGATTCGGGTGCCAGCCTCGATCTCCTGCTCGGAATGCTCGGGCAGCGGCGCCAAGCCTGGCACCCAGCCCGTCACCTGCTCGATGTGCAACGGCCACGGCAAGGTGCGCGCCACGCAAGGCTTCTTCTCGATCGAGCGCACCTGCCCGCAATGCCAGGGGCGCGGCCAGACCATCAAGGATCCGTGCCCGAAATGCGCCGGCCAGGGCCGTGTCACCGAGGAGCGCTCGCTGTCGGTAAACATCCCTGCCGGCATCGAGGATGGCACCCGCATCCGGCTGGCCAATGAGGGCGAGGCCGGCCTGCGCGGCGGCCCGTCGGGCGATCTCTACATCTTCCTCGCGGTCAAGCCGCACGAATTCTTCCAGCGCGACGGGGCCGATCTTTATTGCAAGGTGCCGATCTCGATGACGACGGCAGCGCTTGGCGGCTCGTTCGAGGTGACGACACTGGACGGTACCCAGACGAAGGTGAAGGTGCCGGAAGGCACCCAGAACGGTCGCCAGTTCCGCCTCAAGGGCAAGGGCATGCCGGTGCTGCGCCAGCCCAATATCGGCGACCTCTACATCCAGACCGTGGTTGAGACGCCGCAGAACCTTTCGCGCCGTCAGCGCGAATTGCTGGAGGAATTCGAGCAGCTTTCCTCAAAGGACAATTCGCCTCAGTCGAGCGGATTTTTCGCCCGCATGAAAGACTTTTTCGAAACGTTCGGCGAGCACTGAAGCTGATCCCTGGAAAACGCTTCCCGAGCGTCATCAACACCTTATCCGGGGATTCGACTTGTCTTGCACCTCGTAACTGTTAAGTAGCATGCGAGGGAGCGTTGAGGAGGACTTTCGATGACGCGTAGTCCCGGACTGCGAAAGACGCTGGCGGAAAAGTTCGACGACGAGCTGAAGTTCTTCAAGGGCTGGATCGACAAGCCGAAGGCGGTCGGTTCGATCGTCCCGACCAGTTCCATCACCGCAGGCAAGATGGCCTCGATCGTCGATCCGACATCCGGCCTGCCGGTGCTCGAGGTCGGGCCCGGTACAGGCGTCATCACACGCGCCATCCTCGCCCAGGGCATAAAGCCTGAGAACCTCTACGCGGTCGAATATTCCACTGATTTCGTGCGCCATCTGCGCCAGCTTTATCCAGGCGTCAACGTCATCGAGGGCGACGCCTTCAATCTCGACGCGACGCTTGGCGACAAGCGCGACCTGATCTTCGATTCTGTGATATCGGGCGTGCCGCTGCTCAATTTCCCTGTCGCCCAGCGCATCGCCTATGTCGAGAGCCTGCTCGACCGTATCCCGGCGGGCCGGCCGATCGTGCAGCTGACTTACGGGCCGCTGTCGCCGATCCCGCCGGGCCGCGGCGACTATACGGTCGAGCATTTCCATTTCGTCATCCGCAACATTCCGCCGACGCAGCTTTGGATCTACCGACGCGGGGCCGCATGAATTGAAGCGTTGGGTTTGAATAGCACTTGTCTTATACCCATCGGGTGACAAGGCAGACCCATGGCTGTGATCCCGAAAATTCTCGTCGTCGCCGGTTCGTTGCGCAGCGGCGCCTATAGCGGCAGGACCGCCGACGTGGCACAGAAGGAACTTGCCATGCAGGGCGCCGAGGTGACCCGCATCTCGCTCGCCGACTATCCGCTGCCGATCCTCGACCAGGATTTGGAAAAGGACGAAGGCATTCCCGAAAACGCCGTCAAGCTCGGCCGGATGATCGCCGCCCATGACGGGCTGCTGATCGCGACGCCCGAATATAACGGCTCCATTCCACCGCTGCTCAAGAACAGCATCGATTGGGTGAGCCAGCTGCGCAAGGATGGCGGCCGGACGTTCAGGCCGCTTGCCGGCAAGGTCGCCGGCCTCTGCTCGTCTTCCAACGGACCCTTCGGCGGGATACGCTGCATCAACCATCTGCGCGCCGTGCTGGTGCGCTGCCGGATGGAGGTGGTGACACCGGAGTGTTCGGTGCCGGAGGGCGGCTACGCCTTCGACGACGAGGGCAACTTCCGGGACGAGAGACTACGCCAATCGATGGAGCACCTATGCCGAACGCTGATCGAAACCTCGCGCATGCTGTCGACGCGGATCGAGGCATGATCCCGGACGCCGCGCATGCCGACACGATGCAGGAAAGGCTGATCGTCGGCCTCGACCTGCCGACGCTGAAGGAAGCCGAGAAAGCGGTGCGCGAGCTCGACGGGATCGTCTCCTTCTACAAGATCGGTTACCAGCTCGCCTTTGCCGGCGGGCTCGACTTCGCCCGCGAGCTGGCCAGCGGCGGCACCAGGATCTTTCTTGACATGAAGCTGCTCGACATCGACAACACGGTGGCCAGGGGCGTCGAAAACATCGCCAGGATGGGCATGAGCATGCTGACCATCCACGCCTATCCGAAGACGATGAAGGCGGCGGTCGAGGCCGCGAGGGGCAGCGACCTTTGCCTGCTCGGGGTCACCGTGCTGACCTCGATGGACGAGCAGGACGTGATCGACGCCGGCTATGAGTATGATCCGCATACACTGGTGCTGAGGCGCTCCGAGCAGGCGCTGCATGCCGGCATGGGCGGCATCGTCTGCTCGGCCGAGGAAGCCGAGGCGGTGCGCCGCATCGTCGGCCCCGACCTGGCGGTCGTGACGCCGGGAATCCGGCCGAAGGGCAGCGACCATGGCGACCAGAAGCGGGTGGTGACGCCGGCGCAGGCGATCCGCAACGGCTCCAGCCATCTCGTCGTCGGCCGGCCGATCGTCGGCGCGGCCGACAGGCGGGCGGCGGCGGAAGCGATCCTCGATGAAATGCGCTCGGCCTGACGCCAGGAATTAACCCGGAGAAAAGCCATGCCCAAAGGATACTGGATCGCTCGCGTCGACGTGCGCGATGCGGAAGGCTACAAGGACTATGTCGCAGCTGCCAAACCGGCCTTCGACCGCTTCGGCGCCAAGTTCCTGGCGCGCGGCGGCGCGCATGAGAAGGCCGAGGGGCCGGGCCGCGACCGCAACGTGATCATCGAGTTTCCGTCGCTTGCGGCGGCGCATGACTGCTACCACTCGCCCGAATACCAGCGCGCCGTCGCGATCCGCCAGAAGGTGGCCGAGGGCGAAATCGTGCTGGTCGAGGGGATTTAGGCGAGAAGCCGGTTCGCCGCTGCCTCCGCCATCGCATCGGCGAGGCTCAAGCCCCATTGCTGGCGACAGTAATCGCGGAAATCGAAGCAGGGCAAGCCGGGGCAGACCTCGAACTCGATGAGGTGGACGCTGTCGTCGGCTTCGACCCGGAAATCGATGGAAAACACATCCCGCAGGCCAAGCCCGACCATCAGGCGTTCGGCGATGCGACGGATTCTTGCATCGGCTTCAGGCTGGCTGCCGGCGACCGGCAGCAGCACCGGCTCGGTATATTTTCCCGCAGCTTTCGCCGCTGCGCCGGTATCGCCGTAAAGCGCCAGGCTGTCCTGCATGGTCTGGAAATCGCCGCCCGAACCGACAAAGGCGATGCCCAGCGCCTCGACGCCGGTATCCGGCCTCAATCCGAGAAAACTGGCGCGCGCGTTGCGGCCGGCGACATAGGGCTGGACGACGACATCGTCGCGATAGGCGGCGAAGACGCGCCGGCTAAGCTCCAGCGCATGGCCGAGATCGCGGCAGCGCGAATCCGGCCAGATACCGATCTTGGCGCCGAGCCGGTTCGGCTTGACGAACCAGCCGGCGGGCGAGGCCGGCGGCGCGACCAGCCAGGCGCCGTCACGGGCAAGGCCCGCCTGCGGCACCGGCAAGCCGAACGCGCCGAGCACGGCGCCTGAACAGAACTTGTCCTGGCAGAGCGCGAAAAGCGCATCGTCGGCGCCGATCGCCTCCAGGCCGTTCAGCCGTGCCAGAGCTGGTGCCGCGCCGCCGCGGAAATAGGCGATGCCGTCGGTCAGCGTCCAGACTAGCGTGGTCTTCGGGTCCTCGCCGGCGAGAACGCTTGAGGCGTCGTCGAGCGTCACCGGCGCAAATGACAAGCCGCGCTTCTGGCAAGCGGCGGCAAGTGCGTCGAATTCAGCAGCGATATCGGTCGATTGCGCCAGATAGGAGGCAATTTCGGCGGCACGCTCCGGCACGTGGTTATCGGCAACCAGCCGATCGAAGCAAGCCTTTTCTGGCTCGTAGACAAGGATCAGCTTCGGCTCGCGGCTTGACATGATCGAAACGATTTCCCGGCAGCACGATTGCTAGAGCAATTCCAGGAAAAGTGTGAAACGGTTTTCCGTCCGGAATTGCGTCAAAACAAAGAGATAGAGCGGTTCAGCGTTCCGCGAAACGATGAACCGTTCTAGCATCGCACGGCGAATGCATTCGGCTTTCGCGGAATCGACGTCAGCCGGACGCCTGCACGACAGCAACGGCGCCATCTTCCTGTTTGACCATGATCTTTTCCGAAAACCGGTTCCCACTTTTCGGGATCATGGTCAGCCAATCAGCACACGCGGCTCGAAGCGACCATTGACTGGAATGTCGAGCATAAATGTCATGCCGGCTTGCGGGTCGAGCAGGCGCTGCTTCTCGCTCTTGCCCGACCAGGCGGAGGTGACCGCCAGCCGGTCGGCATTCCTGCCGACGAAAGCCGGACAGGAAGGCTGCGTCGCCGGCATCGCCACCGAACGGACGAGCTTGCCGTCGGGTCCATAGGCTTCGACGACGCTGCCGCCCCAGCAGGCGTTCCACAATATGCCGTCACGGTCGAGCACCGAACCATCGATATAGCCCTTGGCCGAACGGTGGTCGACGAAGACCTTCGGTTCGCCAACCGGCAGGCCGGTCGCCGGATCGCAGCCGACGCGCATCAACAGCCCGGTGCTGGTGTCGGTGTAATAGGCGATCGTCCCATCCTCGGAAAAGCAGATCGAGTTGGGCACCGTGACGTCGGCATAGAGCCGGCGCAGCTCGCCTTTGAAGAACCAGTAGATCGAACCGGCGGCCTTCTCCTCGCCCTTGCCCATGGTGCCGACCCAGAGGGCGCCGCAAGGGTGAACGCGTGAATCGTTCGAGCGGGTGACCGTATTGTCGGCCTCGATCGGCGTGTGCAGCGTCAGCTTGCCGGTCGCGACGTCGCGGACATGCAGACCGGTCTCGGTGGCGATCAGCTGGCGTTGGTCGTCGATGATGCAGATGGCGCTGGCCATCTGACCGAGCTCGTGGATTTTGACGGCACCGCCCGACAGGCGCTGTTCGAGGAGCTGGCCGTTGACGATGTCGAACCAGTAGAGCGTGTCGGTGGCAGGGTCATAGCTTGGTCCCTCGCCGAGTTGGCAGACATGGTCGGAAAAAACCGAAACGATGGTCTCGCTCATCATGCCGCTCCAAACGCCGCGTCCCAGGCCACGACCGCAGCCTTCGCCCGTGCCGCCACTTCGTCGACGCTCATGCCCGGCTTGAACAGGCTGGAGCCAAGACCGAAGACGCTGACGCCGGCTGCCTTGTAGCCGGCAAAATCCTTATCCGAAACGCCGCCGACCGCGCCGACCAGCACACTGGCCGGCAGCACCGCGCGCATCGCCGAAATGCCTGCCGCGCCAAGCACGCTCGCCGGGAAGAATTTCAATGCCGAGGCGCCGAGCCGGATTGCCCGGAATGCCTCGGTCGGCGTGAACACGCCGGGCATCGTCACCATGCCGTAATGCATGGCACGGCCCATGACGTCGGCGTCGATATTGGGGCTGACCAGCAGCCGCCCGCCGGCCTTGTGCAGGCCGTCGACATCGGCGGCGCTGAGCACCGTGCCGGCACCGACCAAGGCTGTTGGAGGAAGCGCTCCGACAATGCTGGCGATGGAGGCGTAAGGATCGGGCGAGTTGAGCGGCACCTCGATCGCTTCGATACCGGCGCCGAAGATCGCCTGGCCGATCGCCACCGCCTCGCTTGGCTTGAGGCCACGCAGGATGGCGACCAGACCCCGCTCGAGCTTTGGAAAAGGTGCGGTTTCGGTCATGCGGCAACTCCATTTCCGGCGATCATGCCATTTTCGCGCGCGGCTTCGGCAAGACCGGCACGCACCGCCTCGTCGGCGTCGACCACCCTGACCGCGAGCCCGGCAAGGCCGAGCGCGTCGGCATAGAGCTTGCCGAGTGCGCCCGACGCGATCAGCACGACGGGCACGGCACTCGCCCCATAACGGCGATTTGCCGAAGCGATCTCGCCGCCGATCAGCAGGCCGGACAGGCACGCGGCGGCATCCTCGGGCTTCAGATCCTGCAGCAGGCTGGCGGCGCGGATCGAGAACAGTCTTGAACCGATGTCACCACCTTCGGCCAACGCCTTCAGGCACCACTCCCGGAAAAATGGATTTTCGGCGGCAACCGGCTTCGGCGGCTCGCCCAGCGAATGGCGCAGGATCGAGTGCGCGGCCAGCACCGAAAACAGCTCGCCGGTCGGCCAGGTGCCGAAACCGGCAACAGAGCCGTCCTCGACCAGCACCCATTTCGAATGCGTGCCGGGCATGCAGACGAGGTGGCGTCCCTTTGCCGGCAAACCGGCGCCGGCAAGCTGGGTTTCCTCGCCGCGCATGACGTCCGGGGCGTCGGCCAGACGCTGGGCAAGGCCGGGCACGATGCGGATGTCGCGGCGCTGGCCGGGGATGCGGGCAGCGCCGGCGAGAATAGCGCCGATCGGCGCCGGCACGCTGACATAGGGCGCCTCCAGCCAGCCCTGGCGCGAACCGGCCATGCCGCAAATGATGACCGGCAGCGCCTCGGCTGCGCCCAGGGCAGCCAGATGCCCTTCAAGAATGGACGAAAATCCTTTAGCCTGGGCGGTGATCAGCCCGTCATCGCCGCGCCGCTCGGCGAGAACCTTGCCGGCGCCGTCGAGCAGCCAGACCCTCATACGGGTGGTGCCCCAGTCGACGGCCGCGACGGAAGCTGCCTTGCTCGATGAGATCACAGGAACCCCCCATCGACGATCAGCATCTGCGCGGTCAGCATGCGTGAGGCATCCGACGCCAGGAACAGCACGGTGCCGACAATGTCTTCCGGCTGCATCACCTCTTTGATGCACTGTTTGGCGACATGAGCGGCGAGCGCTTCTTCGGTGACCCAGAGCTTTCTCTGCCGCTCGGTGATCACCCAGCCGGGCGCGATCGCGTTGACACGGATGCCGTCGACGCCGAGCTTGCCGGCAAGACCCTTGGTGAGACCGACGATGCCGGCCTTGGCGGCGGTGTAGGCCGGCATATCGGGATGGTTGATGAGAAACGACGTCGAGGTGAAGTTGATGATCGAGCCGCCGCCGGCCCGCTTCATGCCCGGCGCCACCGCCTGTGCGCTGAAGAAATGCGGGCGCAGGTTGATGGCATGGTTGTTGTCCCAGAACTCCACCGTGACGTCTTCGACGGCATGACGGTCATCCTGCGCGGCATTGTTGACCAGCACGGTCACGTTGCCATGCGCCTCGGCGGCTTTGGCGATTGATACCCGCAATGCCTCGATGTCGCGTATGTCGGTCTTGAGATAGAACGGCCGCCGGCCGAGCTCCTTGTCTAACCGATCGGCCAGCGCCAGGCTCGGACGGTCGGCGATATCGATGAAGGCGACCTTTGCCCCCTGGCGGACAAAACCTTCGGTCAAGGCAGCACCAATGCCGGAGCCGCCGCCGGTGATCAGCACCGAAGCGCCTTCGAGGTCGGCAAAGCGTGCCGATGGCATCATGAAATTCTCTCCCGGTCCAATGATCTCGGTCGGCCGGCGCGCATCCTATCCAGCCGTGTCGGGCGGGCAAGGGCGAAAGAGTGGATTGTCAGGACTTATGTCCGACAAAAGGCCGCACGGGCCGCCGATCGATCAGCTGCCCAGCCGGACGCGGTACAATTCAACGGCGGCTCCACTGGTCCCGGCAACCGGCTCAAGCCATTCCGGCACGCTGCCGCGCATCAACCCGGCAAGAAAACCTGCCGGCGCCTTGGCGGCGAGGAGCTTGCTTTCGGCGCTGCCGGGGCACAGCGCGACGAGGCCGACGTGATGATCCGCCACGACCGTCCTGGCATCGGCATTGGACCCAAGGAAGGCATCGAGCGCCAGCAGGTTGCCGGCGACGTTGCGATGGTAGGGCCCGGCGAAGACGTGATGTCCGGAATAGGCCAGGATAGGCGATCCGAGATTGGAAATTGCCAGCACGGTGGTGCCGGGCAGGCGGCCGAGTGCCGCAAAGGAGGCCATGCGCTGGCAAGCGACATCGGTGCCGTCGCCATTATCCGCCGTGGTGTTGCTGTCCTCGAAGGCGACCGAGGTTGCCGCGGCAGCCCCAGTCCAGACCGCATTCACCGAAACCAGCCAGACGGCAGCCATGCGCAGCGCCACACCGCGCGACGCGCTGGCCTCGGCCCGTTGACGCCATTTGGCAATCCAGGCGGCAAGCGGGATGACAGCGAAGGCGATCGAGAATGTCGAACCGCGCACCTGCCAAGCGCTGACGATGAAGGCCACGGCAAGCAGCGCGCCGACAAGGCTGTCCTGCCGCCGCCAGCCGCCACGGCCAAGGCGAAGCGCCATCAGCACGAGCGCGATGAGCGGCGTGGCATAGCGCGCCACCACCCCGGCCGGATCTTCAGCGAGCAGCTTGAACAGCGATTGCGCCTCGTCGATGTGATCAAGCCATAGCTCCTTGAGGCGCGGATCGAGGTTGGCATAGGGCGCTGCCAGGCATTGTGGGAACAAAAAGACGATTGCAGCGGCCAATAGAAGGGCAAGCAGGCCAAGCGAGGCGATACGCCATTGGCGCGTGCGGCCGGCGGGCTCGACCGACGCTATCGCCGCAAGGCCGGTTCCGGCGATCGCCGCGACGACGAACTGCACGGTCGAGAAGGCGTCGCATTGCGCCTGACCCCAGGCGGACGGCGCAATGGTGGCGACAAAGACGAGAGCGGACACGCCGGCAAAGCCGAGGCCGAAATCCCTGGCAATCGACCTCTCGCCATTGGCGCCGACGGCGAACAGCATGGCAACAGAGGCGCCGATGGTGGCAAGATAAGGCGCGGTCTCCATGCCGACGGCCAGCATCAATCCGGCGCACAGGCCGGAGAGCAATGCCGCCGGCCTGCGCATTGGCGCTTCAAGCAACAGGCTCAGGCTGGCCATGCTCAGCATCAGCTGGACATTGTGGTGATCGAGCGCGCCAGGCGAAAAAATGCCGAGGAAATGCAGTGCGGCGGCGCCGACGATGACAGCCGGCAGCACGGCGCCGTCACCGGCAAAGCTGCGCGCGGCGCGAGCCGTGAAAAATGCGGTCAGGCAGAAGAGCAGCGCCGGCCACAGCACTTGCGCAACATTCTCGGCAAAGGCCGCGCTGCCCGTCAGGGCCGATACGGCGATGATGATGGCGGCGATCGGCGCATCGACCAGCCGCGACCAATGCATGACGAAACCGCCTTCCAGGCCCATCCTGTACTGGTGCAGATCGAACCAGCCCTGGCTGGCCAGCATGTCGCGAACTTCGACAAGGCGCAGCAGATTGTCGTTGTCGCCGCCGGCATTGGTCAATTCCGGGAAGCCGGCAAGGGCATTGACGGCAAGTGCCAGCAACGTGGCAAGCAGCGCCAGCGCGATATCGGACCTCCAAATGGAGGCGCCATCGTCGGCTGTGCTCATATCAGGACCTTTGGAAGGAATAGGGTGCGGTTTAAACCTAGCCTTAACAGCTTCAATAAATAGTAAAGCCGCCCGAGCGAGGCCGGCGCTTGAGCGGTCAGGGGCCTCACAGGGCATCTGGAGACGAAAATGCCACAAGAAGTGCGCCATGAGCCGAGCATCGCCGTGCTCCTGCCTTGCTACAATGAGGAGCTGACGATCGGCGAAGTGGTGCGGCGCTTTCGCGAAACGCTGCCTGCCGCCGCGATCTATGTCTACGACAACAATTCGCGCGATCTGACGGCGCTCCGAGCCCGCGCCGCCGGCGCCATCGTGGTGCGCGAGCCGCGCCAGGGCAAAGGCAATGTCGTACGCCGCATGTTCGCCGACATCGAGGCTGACATCTACCTGATGGCCGACGGCGACGGCACCTATGCGCCGGAGGACGCGCCGCAACTGATCAACACGCTGCTGACCGAGCGCTCCGACATGGTGGTGGGCACCAGGCGCGGCGTCGCCAACGACGCCGGCAGGACAGGCCACGCCTTCGGCAACCGCATCTTCAACAGCCTCTACAAACGTTTGTTCGGCTCGGACTTTACCGATATCTTCTCGGGTTACCGCGCCTTCACCAGGCGCTTCGTCAAGAGTTTTCCCGCCGTTTCCGGCGGTTTCGAGATCGAGACCGAAATGTCGGTGCACGCCTCGCAGCTCAAATTGCCGGTCAGCGAGATCGGACTCGACTATGGCCGCCGGCCGGAAGGCTCCTCGTCGAAGCTATCGACCTTTCGCGACGGCGCGAAGATCCTGTGGATGTTCGCCATGCTGATGAAGGAGACGCAGCCGCTGCGTTTCTTCGGCGCTTTTTCGGTGTTCTTCCTGGCATCAAGCCTGTTTCTGATGGCGCCGGTGCTGATCGAGTTCGCCGAAACCGGGCTTGTGCCGCGCATGCCGACCTGGGTTCTGTCGGTCGGGCTGCTGCTGCTGTCGATGCTGGCGGCGGTGACCGGGGTGATCCTCGATTCGGTGTCGCGCGGCCGCGCCGAGCAGAAGCGCATCTTCTATCTGTCGATGCCTTCCGGTCGCGTCGAGCGCGAACGTGCAAGCGCGCTCGCGACTTTGAAGGCCGGACCGCGCAAGACGCCGCGGGCGGCCTAGAGCCTAAATGGGACGCCTCGCCCGCTTCATTGTCGCCGGCGGCATCGGCTTCGTCGCCGACGCGGGTGCGCTTTGGCTGGTGCTGGCGACAACGCCGCTTGGGCCCTTGGCGGCCCGCATCATCTCGATCGGTTTTGCCCTGTCCGTCACCTGGCTGATCAACCGCCATCTGACCTTCTCGCCTTCCAGCCGCGGCGTCGCGCAAGAGGGCGCACGCTATGGCGGCGTCGGCATTGCCACCAGCCTCGTCAATTATCTCGTCTATTGCGCCATGCTGTTCGCGCTGCCGATGGTGTCGCCGCTCATAGCCCTTGCGGTCGCCTCGCTGGTCGCCATGGCGCTGTCCTTCCTCGGCTATTCCAAGCTGGTCTTCGACCGCTGAAGGCACATCGCGTTGGGATCTGCGCCAAGCGAAGCGCAGCCTCATCATGACCTTGGCCGATTGGCAGAGGCCGCCGATTTCCTTATATCGCTGTCGTCGATGCATCGGCCCGAAAAATCGGAATCGATTTTCGGAAAGCACGATGCATGGATTCAAAAAATGTTGGAGCGTACTTTGTGCGTCCAAGTGGATCGCTCCAAGTGCGCCGGAGAGCTGCCATGCCCCTGAAAGTCGCCGTCCAGATGGACCACATCTCCAGCGTGTCGGTAGCCGGCGACACGTCGTTTGCGCTGTCGCTGGAAGCGCAGCGGCGCGGCCACCGGCTGTTCCACTACACGCCCGACCGGCTGTCGCTGCGCGACGGCAAGGTGTTTGCCCGTATCGAGGCGATGCAGGTTCGCGACGAGAAGGGCAATCATTATTCGCTGGGCGAAGAAGTCCGCACCGATCTTTCGGAGATGGACGTCATCCTTTTGCGGCAGGATCCGCCCTTCGACATGAACTACATCACCACCACGCATATCCTCGAGCGCATCCATCCGAAGACGCTGGTGGTCAACGACCCTGCCTGGGTGCGCAACAGCCCGGAAAAGATCTTCGTCACTGAATTTCCCGACCTGATGCCGGACACGCTGATCACCAAGGACCCGCTCGAGGTCGCAGCCTTCCGCAAGGAGTTCGGCGATATCATCGTCAAACCGCTCTACGGCAATGGCGGCGCAGGCATCTTCCACCTGCACGAGGCCGACCGCAACCTCGCCTCGCTGCTCGAAATGTTCGGCCAGTTGTTCCGCGAACCCTACATCGTGCAGCGCTACCTCAAGGAGGTGCGGGCCGGCGACAAGCGCATCATCCTGATTGACGGCGAGCCTGTCGGCGCCATCAACCGCGTGCCGGCCGAGCACGATTCGCGCTCCAACATGCATGTCGGCGGCCGCGCCGAAAAAACCGAGCTGACGGCGCGCGAACGCGAGATCTGCGCCCGCATCGGCCCCGCGCTGAAGCAGCGCGGCTTCATCCTTGTCGGCATCGACGTCATCGGCGACTACATGACCGAGATCAACGTGACCTCACCGACCGGCATACGCGAAGTGCAGCGCTTCGGCGGCGCCGACATCGCCAGCCTGTTCTGGGATGCCGTGGAGGAGAAGCGCAACTAGCCTCGCTTCGCGAGCGGCCGCGTTGCAAACCATTGCAGCCGTGGCGCTCAGCTGTTCCCCAAATGTTCTTGCCTTCGCCGGAAATCTGTGGTTGTCTCGGGTGACGCCGTTCGCGGCATGATCGCAAAGGCTTGGGGCAAAAGCCTGCATCCGGGGTGAAGACATGGTGGCGCGGGTTCGCACGGTTGCTTTCCAGGGCATCGAGGCCGTGCCGGTCGACGTGCAGGTGATGATCGCGCCGGGCAAGGTCAACATGCACATCGTCGGGCTGGCCGACAAGGCTGTAGCCGAAAGCCGCGAGCGGGTGCAGGCTGCACTTCATGCATCCGGCCTGTCGATGCCGTCGAAGAAGGTCACCGTCAATCTGGCACCCGCCGACCTGCCCAAGGAAGGCAGCCACTACGATTTGCCGATCGCGCTCGGGCTGATGGCAGCGCTCGGCGCCATTCCGGGCGACATGCTGGCCGGCTATGTCGTGCTTGGCGAATTGTCGCTCGACGGCACCATCGCCGCGGTGGCCGGCGCGCTGCCGGCGGCGATCGGCGCCAATGCCGAAGGCAAGGGCCTGATCTGCCCGTTCGCCTGCGGGCCGGAAGCGGCCTGGGCCGGCAAGGATTTCGACATATTGGCGCCGCGCAGCCTGATCGCCATCGCCAATCATTTTCGCGGCACGCAGGTTCTGTCGCGGCCGGAAGCCGGCATCCATGCCTCGGCGCGCGACCTGCCCGACCTTGCCGACATCAAGGGCCAGGAGACCGCCAAGCGGGCGCTGGAGGTGGCGGCAGCCGGCGGCCACAATCTTCTGATGGTCGGGCCGCCGGGATCGGGAAAGTCGATGCTGGCGCAGCGGCTGCCGTCGATCCTGCCGCCGCTGGCGCCCAGGGAATTGCTCGAAGTCTCGATGATCGCCTCGGTGGCCGGCGAACTCGGCGAAGGCAAGCTGACCGACCGGCGGCCGTTCCGTGCACCACACCATTCGGCCTCGATGGCGGCGATGGTCGGCGGCGGTCTGCGCGTGCGGCCGGGCGAGGCCTCGCTTGCCCATCACGGCGTGCTGTTCCTCGACGAGTTTCCCGAATTCTCGCCGCAGGCGCTCGATGCACTGCGCCAGCCGCTCGAGACCGGCGACTGCATGATCGCGCGCGCCAACCACCGCGTTACTTATCCGGCACGTATCCAGCTGGTCGCGGCGATGAACCCGTGCCGCTGCGGCATGGCCGGCGAGCCCGGCTATCGCTGCCTGCGCGGCGACCGCTGCCGCACCGACTACCAGGCGCGCATTTCCGGCCCGCTGCTCGACCGTATCGATCTCAGGATCGAGGTGCCGGCGGTCTCGGCCAGCGATCTGATCCGGCCGGACCGGGCGGAGAAAAGTGCCGCCGTCGCACTACGTGTTGCCCGCGCCCGTACGATCCAGCGCGAGCGCTTCGAGCGGCTCGGCGCGACCGCCACCACCAACGCCCATTGCTCGCCGTCAGTCATCGAGGAGATCGCCATGCCCGATGCCGCCGGCCTGTCGCTGCTCAGGGATGCCAGCGAAAAGCTCGGCTTTTCCGCACGAGCCTATCACCGCGTCTTGAAGGTGGCGCGGACGCTGGCCGACCTCGAGGCAAGCGAAACAGTCGGCCGCATCCATCTGGCCGAGGCGATTTCCTACCGCATGAGCTCGGAGCGGATGGCGCAGGCGGCGTGACGTTCCCCTCCCCCTTGGGGGGAGGGTGGCCGCGAAGCGGCCGGGTGGGGTTGCCGGCGACGTGCTCTGCCTTTAACGTCTGCACGATATGCGCAGATCAAGATGGCACCGAGTATTGGTCGCCAAGACAATCCCGTTCTTGTCGCTGGAATGGGAGTCGGCGCAATTCTTGCAGGACCCCTCCCGGCCCTTCGGGCCACCCTCCCCTCAAGGGGGAGGGGGACACCGACTCCCATGCCTTCGCTTCAGGTGCCCTGCTTCGCCTTCAGCTCCAGCCTCCGTGCGTGCAGCACCGGCTCGGTATAGCCGTTGGCCTGGACGCGGCCCTTGAAGACCAGATCACACGCGGCGAGGAAGGCGATGGACTTGTCGAAATCCGGCGCCATCGGCCGGTAGAGCGGATCGCCTTCGTTCTGGCGGTCGACGATCGCCGCCATGCGTTTCATCGTCTCCATGACCTGCTCGGGCGTGCAGACGCCGTGATGCAGCCAGTTGGCGATGTGCTGCGAGGAGATGCGCAGCGTGGCGCGGTCCTCCATCAGGCCGACGTCGTTTATGTCCGGCACTTTCGAACAGCCGACGCCCTGGTCGATCCAGCGCACGACATAGCCCAGAATGCCTTGCGCATTGTTGTCGAGTTCCTTCTGGATGTCTTCAGGCGACCAGTTCGGCCGCCTTGCTACCGGCACCGACAGGATGTCGTCGAGCTTCGCCTTCGGCCGGTTCTTCAGCGCCGCCTGGACGGCATGGACATCGACCTTGTGGTAGTGCGTGGCGTGCAGTGTCGCCGCCGTCGGCGACGGCACCCAGGCGGTATTGGCGCCGGCCTTGGGATGCACGATTTTCTCGGCCAGCATCGCCGCCATCAGGTCGGGCATCGCCCACATGCCCTTGCCTATCTGGGCGTGGCCGGCCAACCCACATTCCAGCCCGATGTCGACGTTCCAGGCTTCGTAGGCGGCAATCCAGGCGGCCTGCTTCATGTCGCCCTTGCGGATCATCGGGCCGGCCTCCATCGAGGTGTGGATCTCGTCGCCGGTGCGATCGAGGAAGCCGGTGTTGATGAAGACGACGCGTTCTTTCGCGGCGCGGATCGCCTCCTTGAGGTTGACGGTGGTGCGCCGCTCCTCGTCCATGATGCCCATCTTGATGGTGTTTTTGGCCATACCGAGCAGCGCTTCGACGCGGTCGAAAATCTCGACGGCGAAGGCAACTTCGTCGGGCCCGTGCATCTTGGGTTTTACGATGTACATCGAGCCGGCGCGAGAATTGGCGCGGCGCCCGTTCACGCCGATGTCATGCAGCGCGATCAGCGCCGTCAGCGCCGCATCCATGATGCCTTCCGGCACCTCGTTGCCGTCGCGGTCTGATATCGCCGGATTGGTCATGAGGTGGCCGACATTCCTGACCAGCATCAGCGAGCGGCCGGGCAAGGTCAGCGTGCCGCCATCGGGCGCGGTATAGGTGCGGTCGGGGTTGAGCCTCCGGACAAAGCTCTTGCCGGCCTTGGTGATCTCTTCCGCCAAGTCGCCCTTCATCAGGCCGAGCCAGTTGCGGTAGACCAGCACCTTATCCTCGGCATCGACGGCCGCCACCGAATCCTCGCAGTCCTGGATGGTGGTCAGCGCCGATTCCAGCACGACGTCGGCAATGCCGGCCGGATCGGTGCGGCCGATCTGGTTGTTGCGGTCGATGACGATTTCAATGTGCAGGCCGTTCTTGACCAGCAGGACGGCTTCGGGGTCGGCGGCATCGCCGCGATAGCCGGCAAACTGTCTGAGGTCGGCAAGCGTGGTGGCGCCGGCACCCTCGCCCAGCCGCAACATGCCATTGGCGACCGAAAGCCCGTTGACGCCGGCCCATTTGCCTGTCGTGAGCGGCACCGCCTCGTCGAAGAAGCTTTTCACCCAGGCGACGACCTTGGCGCCGCGCGCCGGATTGAATTTGTTGCCTCGCTCGGCGCCGTCCGTCTCCGGGATGGCGTCGGTTCCGTAGAGCGCATCGTACAGCGAGCCCCAGCGCGCATTGGCGGCATTCAGCGCATAACGCGCGTTCATCACCGGCACCACCAGCTGCGGCCCGGCGACCGAAGCGATTTCCGGGTCGACATTTTCGGTCGTCACGCTGAAGGCCGGCCCCTCGGGCAGCAGATAGCCGATCTCGCGGAGGAAGCTCGTGTAGGCCTCCATGTCGACGGGCGCGCCATGGTCGCGATACCAGCGGTCGAGCTTGTCCTGCATGGCATCGCGCTTTTCGAGCAGTGCCCGGTTTTTTGGCGAGAGATCATGGACGATGGCCGAAAAACCGTTCCAGAATGCCTCCGCTTCAATGCCGGTGCCCGGCAGCGCCTCGTTCACGACAAAATCATGAAGCTCGCGGGCAATCCGCAATCCGGCGATCTCGGCGCGATCAGTCATCAGGGCTTCTCCAGGGCTTGGCCGGCTTGCCGGCCTCGGGCCTTTGACATGGCAAGGTTGTAGGGTCAACTCGGCCTAAGGTGAAGGTAGGGCGTTTTCGCTGCCGATCTCCCCCCTTGAGGGGGAGATGGCCGGCAGGCCAGAGGGGGTCGCCTCGCGTGGAGTGCAACCTCTTCTTTGCACCAAATCGCGTCGCGCTTCATGCGAGGCGACCCCCTCTGTCGCCTTCGGCGACATCTCCCCCTCGGGGGGAGATTACGCGCTCACACCGCAATCCTTGGCCGTCCCGACGCCACCGCCACGACGTGCGCCTCGATGAACATGCGCTGGCCCTCTACGGTGGAGACGCGGAACTCGCTGGCGATTTCGATCTCGGCGCTGTCGGTGCCGGCGTCCTTCGCCCGCCCGGCGGCAATCGCCCGCACATCTTTCTCCGCTGCGGCGATCGCCGCTGCTTCGTCGTTGAAATCGCGCACGCTTTCACCGGAGGCAACGCGGAACAGCCCTTCCTTGGGCTGGCTGACCCGCGCCTCGGCCGATACCCGCACCTGGCCGACGACGGCGCCAAGCGCGTTGGCGACGTCGGTATCCTGCGGCACCACGCATTCATTGCCGACCAGCTCGGCCAGGCCGGCATAATGCAGCGGCGCCGAGGCGCCGAGGCCGATGACCGGACGGTCGAGGGCGACGCTCAAGCGGGCGATGCCGGGATGCGCGTCGACGGCGCGCTGGACCAGGGCATGGGCGACGGTCGCCGCGCCATCCAGCCCGTCCTCGGCGAAGGCGGTTTCGAGGATGACTTCGGCCGACAGGCGGGTCAGCGCGGTCAGCACCCGTTCCGAGATCGCCTCCGGCGAGGCGGCGATGAACTGGCCGCGGCCGTCGCGCCTGCGCGCGAACAGCTCGGCACCCAGACGCGCCGCGGCCGCATCCCAATTGGCCTGCCTGCCCAGCACATGCGCGGCGTCCGACGGCGTGAAGCCGGCGACATGCACCAGCCCGCGCGACACCAGCCGGTTCAAGGTGGCGTTCTGGGCGTTCGAGGACAGCAATCTGTCGAGAGCCTGCGGCACGGCACCAATCAGCTCGTAAAGCTTGGCTTCGGCACCGGTCAGTCCGGCCGCCAGCCGCTCCGGCACGCCGGTGCGCACCGCCAGCCGGCCATCCATGCGGCCGGGGTTGGGCGCGCGCAGTTGGCGTTCGAGCTCCGCCGTGACGGCCTCGCCATGCATCAAGCCGGCCAGCGCCAGCGGCACCAAGCGGCGCGGGCCGAGCAGGATCTTCGGGCTGAGCGCGCCGTCCTCCAGCGCCACTTCGGAATCGCCGCCGAGGCCAAAGGTGCGCATGGCGACGGCCTCGACCATGGTGCGGAACCCGCCGACGGTGGCGCCTTCCGGATCAAGTCGCGGCCGGCCCTTGTCGAGCACGGCGACGTCGGTGGTGGTGCCGCCGATATCGGAGACCACGGCATCGTCGAGGCCGGTCATGTGGCGGGCACCGACGAGGCTGGCGGCCGGGCCGGACAGGATGGTCTCGATCGGCCGCTGGCGGGCAAAGGCGGCCGAGACCAAAGCGCCGTCGCCGCGCACCACCATCAGCGGGGCGGCGATGTTGCGCGCCGCCAAAAAGCCTTCGGTTGCCGCGACCAGCCGGTCGATCATCGAGATCAGCCTGGCGTTGAGCAATGTCGTCAGCGCCCGGCGCGGGCCGCCGAGCTTGGCCGACAGTTCGTGGCTGGCGGTGACCGGCAGGCCGGTCCTGTCGCGGATCAGGTCGCGAGCGGTAAGCTCATGCGCCGGGTTGCGGGTGGCGAAATAGGCGCAGACGGCAAAGCCGGACACCGACTTTTCCAGTTCCGGCAAAGCTGCCTCCAGCCCGGAAAGATCGAGCTTTGCCGCATTGCCATGGACATCGTGGCCGCCGGGGCAGAACACCACCGGGTCGGTGCCGAGCGCCGCCTTCAGCCCGTCGCGGGCAAGGTCGCCCTCGGCAAAGCCGATCATCACCAGCGCCACGCGGCCGCCCTGGCCCTCGACCAGCGCATTGGTGGCTAGCGTCGTCGACATAGACACCAGTTTGATCGCTGCCGGGTCGGTGCCGGCCATTTCGAGCACCGCATCGACCGCGCCGGAGATGCCGACCGCCAGATCATGGCGCGTGGTCAGCGCCTTGGCCTTGGCCAGCACTTTTCCGCCGGGGCCGCCGGCTTCCGACCACAGCACCGCGTCGGTATAGGTGCCGCCGGTGTCGATGCCGAGGAACAGGGGTGAGGGTTTGGGCTTGGCGGTCATATTTGGGTCCGGAGAATTCGTCTCCGCCCCTTAGCGGATATGAACGGGCCGATAAAGGCACGAGCGCTGGGCCACCAGGCGATGATCGTGGTGACGGCCAATCTCCCCCCTCGTGGGGGAGATGTCCGGCAGGACAGAGGGGGGCGCGAAGGATCGCCGGCCTTGCCGCGATCTAAGGCACCTCGGCGAGCCCAGCCGCAATCACAATATGCTGGCAGACATTGTCGATGTCGCGGATGATGTCGTCGTTCCAGAAGCGCAGAACGGTCCAGCCATCCTGTTCCAGGCGCACTGTCCTTGCTTCGTCTCTGACAACAGCATCGGCTTCGGTATGCTGGGAGCCGTCGATCTCGACGATCAGTTTCTTGTCCGGGCAAGCGAAGTCGACGATGTAACCTGCGATTGGGAATTGACGCCGGAAGCCGAGTCCCACCAGCCGGTGCGCACGAAGCTCGTTCCAGAGCTTCAATTCAGCTGGTGTCATGACCTTACGCATCGATCGCGCATTTGCGCGGTGTTTTGAAGGCAATGGCGTATGAGGCATTGTACTGCTGACATTGGCGCTCTACGGCGCCCCCCTCTGTCCTGCCGGACATCTCCCCCACGAGGGGGGAGATTGGCAGCTGTGCCGCCTACCCCACAAACCCCACGCGCTTGTGCGAGCCATCGCAGAACGGCTTGTTGGCGGAGTGGCCGCAGCGGCAGAGGAAGGTGCGTTGCGTACGGTCGACCGTGTGGCCGGTGCCGGTGACGATTTCGACATTGCCTTCGAGCTTGAGCGGGCCGTTGGTCGTCGGCGTCACGGTCAGCGGGCCATTCCGCACTTCCAGCGCCGGCGCGTCTTTCAGCGCCGGCTCGCCGGTGGCGGTGAAGCCGGCCTTGGCGTGGCTGCCGTCGCAGAACGGCTTGTTTTCCGAAGCGCCGCAGCGGCAGAGCGTCGCGCGGTAAGACGTTTCGCCGCCCAGCACGATCTCGGCATGGACGGCCAGCGGGCCGTTTTCCCTGATGCGCACGGTGTTGACCACCGGCGGCTGTTCCTGCGGCCCGCCATCCTTGCGGACATAGGTGATGGCGCCGGACGGGCAGGCTTCGGCGAGCGCCACGATCTTCTCGACGCTGGCCGCATCCGGATGGATCCACTGGCCGGGCGCGTTGGGCACGAAAACATGCGGATCGCCAAGCACGCAGTTGCGCGAATGGATGCAGCGTTTTCCCGAAAAGCCGATGTCGATCTTCTCGCCTTCGACCACTGCCATGGGTGGGTCTCCTGTCGGACTACGCTATGGCGACAGTCAGGACGACGTCAAGGCAGCATTCTCCCCCTCGTGAGGGCCGACCTCGGGCGCGGCGGTAAGGGAATTCGCATTTTTTGCGCGCAGCACCACATTTTGTTCTTGCTTTGTGCCGGCAGCTATGCTACTAATTTGCGTATGGTGCTAATTGGCTCCAACGACCCGCCTGCCGAGGCGGGTTTTTTGTTTCAGCTTTGAAATTCCGGCGTTTCCGGCCTGACGTTGGCGGGACGCCCCTGCCCGCTTTGCGCTGGCTTCTCCCCCATAAGGGTGGAGCAATCGCCTATGAAGTCCCCCGGCCGCGGAGCCTGCCCTCGGGCTGCGGAGGCAAGACTCGTGGGCGGCCACCTTCTTCCCGCCGGGGAGAAGAGCCTGGCGCAGCGCAGGCGACCTCCTCTCCCCTCGGGGAGAGGTCGGATTGCCCCGAATTGCCCTTCACAATTCGGTTGGCAATCCGGGTGAGGGGGCACTTGCCCATACGCGATTGCCCCCCAACAAGAGACGGGCAACTCACGGAACCAGATCGATTTCCTCGGTCTCGCCGCCACTGCAGGTGTAGCAGCAATCGTCGCACTTTTCCGTATTGCCGGGGCCGACGCCCCAATAGGTATTCTCGTCGCCATCGACCCAGGCGCCGTAGCAGATCGATTCGCCGTCACTGCAGGACAGCGGGATCGCCTTGGTCTCGCCGTCGTTGAGATAGTAATCCTGATTGTTGCCCGGCCAGACATGATCGCGGTCCTGGCTGTAGAGCTCGACGCGCATGGCGTTCGGATGGCTGTTCTTGATCTCGAAGGTGACATCGCCGGCATGCGCGACGGGCGCAAACAGCGTGACAATGAACAGCGACGCGGCGACGCGGCGCGCGAAAGCGTAGGACGACATGATGATTTCCCCCCGGAATGAAGCGGCCTGCCCGGCCGCGAGCGAGAACATGGCATGGCGGCGGGATGGGTGGAAGGGGGTGCGCCATTTGCACATCGCGAAAGCGCAGCGTTGCCAAGGAAGACCCCTCTCCGGTTTGCTTCGCAAACCACCTCTCCCACTTCGTGGGGCGAGGAATGCCAATCACCGAAGCCTCACAAGACCTGGGTTCCTCGCCCCCACAAAGTGGGGGAGAGGTGGCCGCGAAGCGGCCGGAGCGGGGGCGGTCCGACCGGGCTCAACGGCCAGGCTTCAGCAGTGTCCAGATCCAGCCGATGAATGTAAGCACCAGGAAGGGATATCCGGCAGCGGGCAGCGGCTCTGAGGTCGGCAGCAACGGCGCCCCCCAGAGGATCAGGCCCGCCGACGCAACAAACAGCAAGGCGGCCACGACAGCGGTAAGCCGCATCCACAGCGCGAAGGTTTTCGGCGCGCTGACCATGACCAGCGCCGCCGCCCAAAGCGAGATACCGCCGACATAGGAGGGCACGCTGGCCTCAAGCCCCGCCGCATTGCCGGAGAGCAGCAGGCTCTCGCCGGCGAGAAAGGTCAGAAATCCGGCCGCCACCCAGTCATTGCCCTGCCGCTGATATTTCATCGTCAGCAGCGCGGTCGCCACCACGAGCGCTGTGCCGTCGATCGTCCAGAGTGTTTCGCGGAGGGACGCGCTCTCGACGAAGGTGCCGGCGAGCCCGAAGGCGCCGCCCATGGCGAGGCCGATCGCGGCGACGATGTCCAGAGTGGAGCGCATGTGATGTCTCCCCGAAGCCGCAAGGATACTTCAAGGCGGGACATTCTCCAATGATGGTCCGCTGTCCTGAAGGGTCGCAATGGCCGGCGCGTATCCAGCTTGCTGACCTGTCGCACGCTTCTGCCCAATCCCACCATGCAGCTTCAGCGCCGCGCTGGCGGGGGGCCCGCTGCCTCCGGCAGCTCCCCCGCTTTCGAAGCCTGCCATCGATTCACTGGATCGATGGCTTGGCGCGCTGTGCGCGCCAACCGGCTTCTCAATCCCCCATCTTCAGCGCCTGGATAAACGCCTCCTGCGGTATATCCACCTTGCCGAACTGCCGCATCCGCTTCTTGCCCTCTTTCTGCTTGTCGAGCAGCTTGCGTTTGCGCGAGACGTCGCCGCCGTAGCATTTGGCGGTGACGTCCTTGCGCAGCGCCGAGATGGTCTCGCGCGCGATGACCTTGCCGCCGATCGCCGCCTGGATCGGGATCTTGAACAGATGGTGCGGGATCAGCTCCTTCAGCTTCTCGCACATCTGGCGGCCGCGCTTTTCCGCCGCCGTACGGTGGACCAGCATCGACAGCGCATCGACCGGCTCTTCGTTGACCAGGATCGACATCTTGACCAGGTCGCCCTCGCGATAGTCGGTGAGGTGATAGTCGAACGAGGCGTAGCCCTTGGAGATCGACTTCAGCCGGTCGTAGAAGTCGAAGACCACCTCGTTGAGCGGCAAATCGTAGATCAGCATGGCGCGCTTGCCGACATAGGACAGGTCGGCCTGGATGCCGCGCCGGTCCTGGCAGAGTTTCAGGATGCCGCCGAGATAGTCGTCGGGGGTGAGGATGGTGGCGCGGATCCACGGCTCCTCGATGGCCGCGATCTTGACCACGTCGGGCATGTCGGCCGGGTTGTGCAGTTCCTTTACCGTGCCGTCGTTCAACAGCAGGCGGTAGACGACGCTCGGTGCGGTGGCGATGAGATCGAGATTGAACTCGCGCTCCAGCCGCTCCTGGATGATTTCGAGATGCAGCAGGCCGAGGAAGCCGCAGCGATAGCCGAAGCCAAGTGCGGCACTGGTTTCCATTTCAAAGGAGAAGGAGGCGTCGTTGAGGCGCAGCTTGCCGACGGCGGCGCGCAGATCCTCGAAATCGGCGGCGTCGACCGGGAACAGGCCGCAGAACACCACCGGCTGTGCCGGCTTAAAGCCCGGCAGGGCTTGCGCCGTCGGCCGCTTGTCCTCGGTGATGGTGTCGCCGACGCGGGTGTCGGCAACCTCCTTGATCGAGCCGGTGAAGAAACCGAACTCGCCGGGGCCGAGCTCGTCGACATTGATGCGGGCTGGCGTAAAGACGCCGGTGCGCTCGACCAGGTACCTGGCGCCGGTGCCCATCATGCGGATGGTCTGGCCCTTCTTCAGCACGCCGTCGATGATGCGGACCAGCACGATGACGCCGAGATAGGCGTCGTACCAGCTGTCGACCAGCATCGCCTTCAGCGGGGCCGTGATGTCGCCCTCGCGCGGCGGCGGCAGATCGTTGACGATGGCTTCCAGCACGTCGGGAATGCCGAGGCCGGTCTTGGCCGAAATCAGCACGGCGTTGGAGGCGTCGATGCCGATCACCTCCTCGACCTGTTCGCGGATGCGCTCGGGCTCGGCGGCGGGCAGGTCGACCTTGTTCAGCACCACGACGATCTCGTGGTTGTTGTCGATCGCCTGGTAGACATTGGCCAGCGTCTGCGCCTCGACGCCTTGCGAGGCGTCGACGACCAGCAGCGAACCTTCGCAGGCGGCGAGCGAGCGCGACACTTCATAGGCGAAGTCGACATGGCCGGGCGTGTCGATCAGGTTGAGGATATAGTCCTCGCCATTGTTGGCGCGGTATTTCAGCCGCACCGTCTGCGCCTTGATGGTGATGCCGCGCTCGCGCTCGATGTCCATCGAGTCCAGCACCTGCTCCTTCATGTCGCGCAGCTCCAGCCCGCCGGTCGACTGGATCAGCCGGTCGGCAAGCGTGGATTTGCCATGGTCGATATGGGCAACGATGGAGAAGTTGCGGATGTTTTTGATCGGCGTGGTCATGCGGCGCGCTTTAGCAGGGGCACGCTACATCGGCAAGCGGCGGGGCGCGGGTGCGGCGGCGGGGCGGCAAAGTCGTTAAACTTTGATCCATGAGATTAGAGCATAGTTCGCGCCCGGCGTGATAGCCACTGGCCATCGCCGTTTCGGGGGGATCGGAATGCCGTTGTCAGCACGCAAATTTCTCAAATCGGTGAGCGGCTCGTTCGCGCCATTGCTCGCCATCTTGCTTATCCCGATGGTTGCCGCATTGGGTTTTTCCATCGACTATACCTCTGCGGTTTCAACCAGGGCATCGATGCAGAACGCCCTCGATGCAGCGTCGCTGTCGATCACGACGCTTGCGACGGACACCTCACTGGCGGACCGCCAGGTAAAACTGCAGGAGGCATACCTGGCCAATGGCGGGCAAGGCACGGCCAAGCTCGACAGCTTCGTCGTCGCCACCGACGGCGCCGCCAGCATCAAGGCTTCGGCCGGCTTTGCCATGCCGACGAATTTCATGCAGATCGCCAGGATCAACACGGTGCAGGTCGGCGTTGCGTCGGCAGTGACAAAGCGGCCGGCATTGGTGCAAGCCACGTTCAAGGTCGACAAGATCTCTGGCTGGTGGGACAAGACGGTGACGCTCTACGGCACCAAACCCGGTGACGCGGCGGCCAACAAGCTGATGAGGATCTCCTACGCGTACAACAGGTTTGGCGATCCCAAAGGCTACGGGACGTCCTCTGTTTACACGATCAACGGAACGACGGAGACGCTGGTCCAGAAACAAGTATGCACGACCGTCACGGTGACCAGCTTCTATGGCTTGCCCACCGGCACAATCACTCAGATCAGCGGTACCAGGAAATACGCAACCACCTGCGTCAACACGATGTATCCCGCGACCGGCGCCGGTGCGGTGATCGACGTGAAGGACATGGATAACCTGTCTCTGGAGATGAAGATTCCGAATCCCAATCCTGGTCTTGGCGGCGGCTATCTGGCCTCGGGCACGAAAGAAACCCTGCGATCGGACGATCCGGCCACGTCCGACCGATTGTTTATCGACAAGGTCAAGACGCTGGCCAATAAGACTGTCGACATCTTTGAGGCCGTGCCGTGCGGCATCACCAGCAGTCAAGCGTGGGAAGATGGCGGATCACTTACCAACAACACCATAGACGATGCCGATTTTTCCTATTTTGTGACCGGCAAGTGCGCGTTCAACAAGCGGCCTTCGGAAACCGTGCTCACACAATAGGGGCGACTTGAGTGCCGATCTCCCCCTTGTGGGTCCTCAAGGGGGGAGATCGGACATCCCCTCGGCTCTCGCTAATGCTCTAGGAACTCGGACTTCTCCTCAATCACGAAGCGGTGATGCTGTAACGAACCGTGTGTCGGCGGCGAAGTGTGGACATGGAACCGCACAGGAGAACAGCGATGACCGGATCGAAACGCAGCACAGCCCTGATGGGGCTCGCCGCGGCACTGTTTTCCGCGACTGTGCTGTCGGCAACCAGCGCGGCCGCCGGCCAGACGCTGACCGTCGTAGAGCTGTTCACCAGCCAAGGTTGCTCGTCCTGTCCGCCGGCCAACGCCAATCTGATCAAGGTCAAGGACCGGCCCGGCGTGCTGGCGCTGTCCTTCAACGTCACCTACTGGGACTATCTCGGCTGGAAGGACACATTCGGCAAAGAAGAATTCACGCAGCGCCAGGTCCGCTATGAACCGTCGCTCGGCCGTTCCGGCCCGTTCACGCCGCAAGTGGTGGTCAACGGCAGGGCCGATGCCGTCGGCGCCAGGCCGGGCGAGATCGAGCAGCTGATTTCGAGTGGCGGCCACGCTGACGGACCTTCGTTGTCGCTCGCCGGCGGAAAGGTCAGCATCGGCGCCGGTCCGGTGCCCGGCGGCAGGGCCGATGTCTGGCTGGTGCGTTACGGCAAGGGCGTCGTCGAGGTGCCGGTGGCGCGCGGAGAAAACACCGGCCGCACGCTGCCGCACGCCAATGTCGTGCATTCGCTGACCAGGCTGGGCAGTTGGACCGGCGACGCCACCGCACTGCCGCTGCCGGCGGCGACGGGCGGCCTCAGCACAGCGGTGCTGGTGCAGGTGCCGGGCGGCGGGCCGATCCTCGCTGCCGCAGCGAATTAGAACCCGTTCCGAAATTTGCGCAACGCCGCAGCGGCGCCGCTGCATGCCGTCAACCCCTGCCAAACCCTAGGAGATCATCATGACCAATCCTTTGACCAATCGCCCGACCCTGGCGGCACTCGCCTTCGCACTTTGCTCGACGGCGCTGTTCGCAGGAGGCGCGGCGCGGGCCGAAGATGCGATGAAGCCGGCGAACGCCATGGCAACAAACGCCATGAAACCGGCAACGGACGCAATGAAGCCGGCCGGCGCCATGGCGGCTGACGCGATGGCCACGACCGCGATGAAGGCGACAGATCCGATGAAGGCGGACTGCATGGCCAAGGCCGCCGCCGAGACGGACGCCATGAAGAAAGCCGAAGCGACCAAGGCCTGCGATGCCATGGCTCTGGCCAAATAGGCGATGCGCACAGCAATGTGAGAGCCCGGCGGACCTATCCGTCGTATAATCCACACCAGCATCATGGGAGATCAGACATGACCGGAGCCGTGAAACGATCGTCGATTTTCGCAAAAGCAGCACTTGCCGCGCTCATCCTCACGGCCGCCGCGGCCGTGTTCTGGCAGACGCCGGCAGTTTCGGCCGAAGACGCGGTGGTGATCCCGCCGCCGGCAATGGACGAGAAGGCCACCGCCGGCACCGAAAAGGCGGTCTTCGCCGGCGGCTGCTTCTGGGGTGTGCAAGGCGTGTTCCAGCACGTCAAGGGCGTCACCAGCGCCGTTTCCGGCTATACCGGCGGCGACAAGGACACGGCCGTCTATGAAATGGTCGGCACCAGCCGGACGGGCCATGCCGAATCCGTCGAGATCACCTACGAGCCGTCCGAGGTGACCTACGGCCAGCTGCTGCAGGTGTATTTCTCGGTGGCGCACAACCCGACGCAACTGAACTACCAGGGCCCGGACAGCGGCACCCAGTACCGTTCGACGATCTTTGCCGAAAACGACGCACAGAAAAAGATCGCCGAAAGCTACATCGCCCAGCTCGACAAGGCCAAGGTGTTTCCCAAGCCGATCGTGACGACGCTGGAGACCGGCAAGACCTTCTATCCGGCCGAGGACTATCACCAGGACTTTCTGACGCTCAACCCGACCTATCCCTATATCGTCTACAACGATTTGCCCAAGGTCGAGAATCTGAAGCGGCTGTTCCCCAACCTCTACCGCGAAAAGCCGGTGCTGGTGCTGGCCGCCAACAAGAGCTGAGCTTTTGCGGGGGGCCTGCTGATCTCCCCCCTTGAGGGGGAGATGGCCGGCAGGCCAGAGGGGGTCGGTTCGGTTGGCGCGACGCGGTCCAGCATATCGAGGAAGACGAAGTTGGCACTCCACGCGCGGCGACCCCCTCTGTCGCTTTCAGCGACATCTCCCCCTCAAGGGGGGAGATCAGCAGTTTCCGCGCTTCGCACTACTCCCCCTTTTTCCAGGGCAGGCTCCAGCGCACCTTCTCCAGCGTCGCCTTTGCCACGGCCGAGTCCGGGTCGGGCTCTGTCTCGCGATAATGCGCCGAGCCCTCAGGCGGGTAGGCAAGTGTATTGTTGAGGGCGGATTTGTCGATCTGGCTGAAGTCGGGGAAAGGCAGATTTTGCGCCTCGCGCCAATCGCTGACCCTTTTCTCCGCGGCGATGCGTTTTTCGTCGTCGACCGGAAGGTCGGTGGCTCTGTATTCCAGTGACGAAGGGAAGGCGAACTGCGCGCCGGCATCATCCATGATGTTGATCATGGACAACAGAATGTCCTCGCGGATGGCTTGAAAATCGGCCACGTCGGCGGTTTTGATATAAGTGAACACGTCGATATCGAGCGAATAGGCGCCGAAGCCGGCAAAGCGCACGCGGCAGGGCTCATCGGTGACGCGCGGATGGGCAATCAGCAGCTTGCGCAGCTCGGCCAGGACGTAACGTAGCTGATCGGGCGTCGTTTCGTAGCGCAGCTGCAGCGTCGTCGCGAACCGGGTGCGATCGCGATGCGCGTAGTTCTCGATCTGCATGCCGGCGAAATCCGAGTTTGGCACCGAGATGATCGTGCGGTCGAGCGACCGGATGCGGGTGGAGCGCATGCCGATATGCTCGATCGTGCCGGACTGGTCGCCGAACTTGCAGAAGTCGCCGACGCTGACCGGCCGATCGGCATAGAGCGTCAGGCCGGAGAGGAAGTTCTGCAGCGTCGGCTGCGCGGCCAGCGCCACCGCCAGACCGCCGATGCCGAGACCGGCGATGACGCCTTCGTAGGGGATGGCGAGCACTTCGGCCAGCAGCAGGAAGGCGACGACCAGCACGGCGACGCGCGCCACGCCGGTGGACAGCGAAATCAGCGTGTCGTGATAGCCGGGCACCTGCCACAGTCCACGGTAATGGTCGGCGACCTTGCCGATCAGGTGCCAGACCACCGGCACGGCGCCGATCACGACCAGGCTCCAGGCGATTGCCTTGACCGGGGCGGCGACCACTTGCGGCAGACCGAGCGGGCGCAGCGTCAACAGCAGGAAGAAGCCAAGCACGATCGAGCGCACCGCCCATTCGACAATGCGGAAGAAGGCCGGGCTGTCCGTCCTTCGCACAAACAAGGAAATCAGCGCATTGGCGATGAAGCCGAAGACGATGCCGGCCAGTGCGGCAAGGCCGAGCATCGACCATTGCCAGCGCTCCATCGGGCCGGCGCGGGTGAGCAGGCCGGGGCTGATCTCGCGGGCGAGGCCACGGGCGATGAAGAACGGGTCGGTGCTGGCGAAGGCGGCGAATTCCGGCGCCACCGGCACGTCTTCGACATCGGCGTAGAGCGCGCGGATGTGGGCGAGCGTCTCGGGCGTGAACTGCCAGATCTTGCCCTTCTCAGTCTCGACCGGGCCGATGACGATGTTGCCGACGGGATGCTCGAAATAGACGAAGGGGGTGTTGCTCTTCGGATCGTCGGGGATCTCCTGCCAATAGACGTAGCCGATGCGGTCGATGACCTTTTTGAGATAGCGCTCGAGCAGGAACGCCTCGTCGCCACGCACCGCCTGACTGTAGTTGCGCAGGTCGAGCGCCGCCTGCGCCGGGTCGCCGGCTTCGGTGAGGCCGCTCAACAATACCTTGAACGTGTCGCGCGGCGAGGCGAGCCTGCTCGGATCGTCGACCATGTCGACGGCTTCGCCACGCGCTTCCTGGAATTCGGCGAGCTTGGCCTGGAGCTGGGCAAGTGGCGGCCCGACGATGAACCAGTCGCCATTCTTGCGACGAAAAGTGACGTCGAAGGAGATCCTGGTGCCGTATTGCGGCAGCGTCGCCGTCACCTCGTCTCCGGAAATCGCATCATGCGGCATGCTCCACAGACGGAACGTCGCGTTGTCGATGACGGTGAACAGAAGCTTGGTGTAATCGGGCATGTTGAGGCCGCCGCGGTCGGCCTCGGTGACGTCGACGAGACCCGCTGCCAGACCGGCAAGACCCATGCCGCCACCGGTGGCGCGCGGCACATTGTCGGCGCCGCTCTCGTTCATTGTCTGCAGGAACGAGCGCATGGTGCTCATCGGGCTCGACTGGTCGACACGGACGTCCTCGACGGCGCTGACGCGCACACCTGTCCACCATTCGGCGGTGGCGGCATCGAAGCGGCCCATGAAGCTGCCGCCGTCAGGCGATTGGACGAAGGTGAAGGCGCCCTGGCGGTCGCCTTCGAACCAGTGGCCGACAAGCTTGTCGCCTTCGGCCTTGGCCTCGATACGGCCGTTATAAAGCGGGTACACGCCCTTTACGTCAGTGCCCGTCTGCTCGAACTTGATCTGGGCGCCGCCGCCGCGCCACTTCGTGTCCCACACGCCCGTCCAGTTGGCCGCGTCCTGGGCATGCGCCTGCGGCATGGCCGGCAGCAGGCCGGCAAGCGCGAGTGCGCCGATCAGCGCGACCGTCCGGATCAGCAAAAGCAGCAGCCGATCCTGTCCTGCCGCAGAAAAGGGGTTCATTCTGTTGCCCTTCTTCTTGCCGGCGATTCTGCTGGGCCGGCCAGAGAAGGTTATTCCGCTTGAAGATGAATATTCTGTTTCAGGCGACGGCGATACCGGTCAGTCATAGGTCAGATCCGTCGCCTTGCCGGCGAACACCCGGTAGGCAAAGAACGAATAGAAGATGATGATCGGCAGCACGACGACCGTCCCGACCAGGATGACGGCCAGGCTTTCGGGTGCCGAAGCAGCCTGCCAGATGGTCAGCCGGTCGGGCACCACGAAGGGGTAGAACGACCAGGCGAGGCCGGCAAAGCCGAGCGTGAAGATCGCGGCCAATGTCAGGAACGGGAGCAGCGCGTGGCGGTCGTCGGGCTTCGGCAGATGGAAGGTCTGGCGCCACAGCCACAGGAACAGCACTGCCGACAGGATCGGCAGCGGCGACAAATAGAGCATGGCCGGCCAGACGAACCATTTGTCGAAGATGCGCGCGCTGGCAAAGGGCGTGGCCAGCGATACCGCGACCATGCCGAGCGCGGTCAGCACCAACGCCGTGCGCAGCCACAGCACCGCCTTCTTCTGCAGATCGCCTTCGGTCTTATAGATGACCCAGGCCGCGCCCATCGCCGCGTAGGCCGCGGCAAGGCAGAGCGCCACCAGCGCGCCGAACGCCATGCCGCCAGGGCCGACGTCGAGGCCGAGCACATAGACGCCGAGCATATAACCTTGCGCCAGCGAAGCGATGACCGAGCCGAGGAAGAAGATGCGGTTCCAGCGGTGCTTCCTGCCGGCCGGCACCTTGGCGCGGAAATCGAAGGCGACGCCGCGCAGGATCAAGCCGACCAGCAGCACGAAGACCGGAATGTAGAGCGCCGTCAGAATGGTGCCGTGCGCCAATGGAAAGGCGACCAGCAGCAAGCCCACCGCCAGCACCAGCCAGGTCTCGTTAGCGTCCCAGAACGGGCCGATGGCGGCGATCATCGTATCCTGTTCGGTGTCTTCGGCTGCGGCGAACAGGATGCCGATGCCGAGATCGAAGCCGTCGAGGATGACGTAGATCAGGATAGCGAGGCCCATCAGGCCGGCGAAGATCAGAGGCAGCAGGGTCGGCCAGTCGAAGCTCATGATGTTTCTCCTGGTTGCGCAACCGGCTGCGACAGCGGCCTGTTCATGACGCCCGGTAGCGGCGAGGTGTCACCATCCTTCGCCGCCTTCAATGCCAGATGCACCAACACGCCGAGATAGGCGATCAAGAGCAGCACATAGAGGATGAGATAGACCGCGAGCGACAGCGCGATATGGCTGCCGGCGACCGGCCCGACAGCATCGGCGGTACGCAGCACGCCGGTGACCAGCCAGGGCTGGCGGCCGATCTCGGTGGTGTACCAGCCGGCCAGCGTCGCCAGCCAGCCGGACAGCGCCATCGGCACCATGACAAGCGCCAGCGGCTTGGGCAGGCCGTGGCGGCGCTTGAGGAAGAAGGCCGCCGACCAGGAGACGGCGAGCATCAGGAGGCCGGTGCCGACCATGATGCGAAAGCCCCAGAACACCGGAAATACCGGGGGATGGTTGCCGGCATAATCGTTCAGCCCCGGTACGATGCCGCCGGCGCTGTGCCTGAGGATGAGGCTGGCGCCATCGGGAATGATGAGCTCGAACCTGTTCTCCTTGGCCGCTTCATCGGGAAGCGCAAACAGCACCAGCGGCACGTTGGGACCGGTGTTCCAGTTGGCCTCCATCGCGGCGATCTTCTGCGGCTGGTGTTCCAGCGTGTTGAGGCCGTGCTGGTCGCCGGCAAAGATCTGGATCGGGATCAGGATCGCGGCGGTGAAGACGCCGGTGCGCAGCGCCTTCCACATCGATTCCGAGCGATCGCCGTAGAGATAGCGCAGCGCCGACAGGCCGGCGACCAGGAACGAGACGGTCAGGCCCGAAGCAAGCAGCATATGGACGAGCCGGTAGGGCATGGACGGATTGAAGACAACGGCCCACCAGTCGGTGGCGTGCGCAACACCATCGCGCATTTCGAAGCCGGCCGGCGTCTGCATCCACGAATTGAGCGCGATGATCCAGAAGGCGGACAAGGTGGTGCCGCCGGCCACCAGCACCGTCGCCAGTGTATGGACGCGGTTCGAGACACGGCGGAAGCCGAACAGCATGATGCCGAGGAACGCCGCCTCGAGGAAGAAGGCGGTCAGGATTTCGTAGGCCAGCAGCGGGCCGGCAATGTTGCCGACCGTCTCCATATAGCCCGGCCAGTTGGTGCCGAACTGAAAACTCATGGTGACGCCGGAAACCACGCCCATGGCGAAGGACAGCGCGAATACCTTAACCCAGGTGAAATAAGCGCGCATCCAGGCGGAATCGTTTGTCGCGTTGTAGCGGAGCTTGAAGAACAGCAGCACCCAGCCGAGCGCGATGGTGATCGCCGGGAACAGGATGTGGAACGAGATGTTCGCGCCGAACTGTATGCGCGACAGAATGAGCGGGTCCATGGCGGCTCTGGCTGCTGCTTGTTTGTTGAAGGATAGACTTGATGCACCGGACGGTCAAAGCGGCGTCCCGCCGCGAGGCGGAACGCCGCAGTGCGGTTAATCTGCTTTTACGTGGAATTTGGCTGGACGACCGGGCAGGTGTTGCCTATTCCGGCGACCTCGATGGTCCAGAACTGTCAGGAGCGCCATTGACATCCGGATTTGCGAACCGACATTCAGCGGATTAAATCAACAACTCTGTTTCAAGCAGTCGTTTTCAGCCATGCAGCCGATCATCTCGATTTCCGGGGTCACCAAGACCTACGCCACCGGCTTCAAGGCGCTGAAGGAGATCAATCTCGACATCGTGCGCGGCGAGATCTTTGCGCTGCTCGGGCCGAATGGCGCCGGCAAGACAACGCTGATCTCGATCGTCTGCGGCATCGTCAACCGCTCGTCGGGTTCCGTCACCGTCGACGGCCATGACATCAACCGCGACTACCGCGCCGCGCGCAGTCTGATCGGGCTGGTGCCGCAGGAACTGACCATCGACGCCTTCGAGAGCGTGTGGGCGACGGTTAACTACAGCCGCGGCCTGTTCGGCAAGCCGGCGGACAGGGCGTTCGTCGAAAAGGTGCTGCGCGACCTGTCGCTCTGGGACAAGAAGGACGCCAAGGCGATCACGCTGTCCGGCGGCATGAAGCGCCGGCTGATGATTGCCAAGGCGCTGTCGCACGAGCCGCGCATCCTGTTCCTCGACGAACCGACGGCAGGCGTCGATGTCGAGCTGCGCCAGGACATGTGGGCGATGGTGCGCCGGCTGCGCGAAGACGGCGTCACCATCATCCTGACCACGCATTACATCGAAGAAGCCGAGGCGATGGCCGACCGCGTCGGCGTCATCAACCGCGGCGAGATCGTGCTGGTGGAGGACAAGGCCGAGCTGATGCGCAAGCTTGGCCGCAAACGGCTTGTGCTGGAACTGCGCAGTCCCCTGGCCACCGTTCCCGATGCTTTTTCGCACTACGCGCTGGAGCTTTCGCCGGATGGCGGACAGCTGACCTATACTTATGACAACCAGAGCGAACGGCCGGGCGTCGCCTCGCTGATCCGCGAGCTCGAGGCGGCCGGCATCCAGTTCCGCGACATCGATACGGAAAACAGCTCGCTCGAGGAGATCTTCGTCAATCTGGTGAGGAAACCGGCATGAACCCGCGCGCGGCCATGAATCTTCATGCGGTATGGGCGATCTATCGGGTGGAGATGGCGCGCGCCCTTCGCACTGTGCTGCAGAGCATCGTTTCGCCGGTCATTTCGACGTCGCTCTATTTCGTCGTCTTCGGTTCGGCCATCGGCTCGCGCATCACCGAGATCGACGGCATCAGCTACGGCGCCTTCATCGTACCGGGGCTGATCATGCTGTCGCTGCTGACGCAATCGATCTCCAACGCCTCCTTCGCCATCTATTTTCCGAAATTCGTCGGCTCGATCTACGAATTGCTGTCCGCGCCGGTGTCCTATCTGGAGATCGTCATCGCCTATGTCGGGGGCGCGGCGACAAAGTCGATCGTGCTTGGCCTGATCATCCTGGCGACGGCCTCGCTGTTCGTGCCGCTGACGATCGAGCATCCGTTCTGGATGCTCGCCTTCCTGGTGCTGACGGCGGTGACCTTCAGCCTGTTCGGCTTTATCATCGGCATCTGGGCGAAGAGCTTCGAGCAGCTGCAGCTGGTGCCGCTGCTGATCATCACGCCGCTGACCTTCCTCGGCGGCAGCTTCTATTCGATCAACATGCTGCCCGGCATCTGGCGCACGGTGACGCTGTTCAACCCGGTGGTCTACCTGGTCAGTGGGTTCCGCTGGAGCTTCTACGGCAAGTCCGACGTTTCGGTCGGCGTCAGCCTCGGCATGACGGTGGTCTTCCTGCTCATCTGCATAGCGATCGTCGCCTGGATCTTCAGGACCGGCTACCGGCTGCGCAACTGATCGAACGGGCCTCGTCCAGGCGAAGCAGCCTTATCGATCGACCTTTCCTTGCCGAAGGCGACATACGCCCGATGCCTGGAACCCGCGCTTGAATGCCTCGATCTTGCTTTTCATGCATTGTTATATACATGTTCATGGGATGAATTGACCTATGGAAGACGTCATACGATCGCTTGGCTTCCTGTGCCTGGGCAGCAGGCTGAAGCGTATAGGCGAGCAACTGCAAGCGGAGGCGCAGCGCCTGCTCGACAGGCTGGATGTCCCGGTTCAGGCGAGCCAATACCCGCTGCTGGCCGCGCTCGACAGACTGGGTCCGCTGTCGGTCGGGGAACTGGCGCAATCCCTTGGCATCGCGCAGCCAGGCGTAACGCGAAGCGTCTCGCTTCTGGCCGGATTGGGACTGCTCGAGGTCAGTCCGTCGACCGATGACCAGCGGCGCAGGATCGTCTCGCTTACTCGGGACGGCCGGCGGCTGGTCGATGTCGCAAAGCGCGACGTCTGGCCTTGCATCGAGAACGTGGTCGCGGATTTGTGCGCAGGTTTTTCGGGGCCACTTCTTGAGCAGCTGGCTGCCATCGAGGACGGCCTCGCCGCTGCCCCTCTCGACCGTCGTGTAAATAAGCCTGAGGGTGCCGCGCAATGAGACATCTGCTCGACCGCCCTATCTGGAGCGCGCTTCAGACGCGACATCGGGCCGTCGCGGAGGGTGACAACCTCGCCATGCGATATCGGCCGTCGATCGTCCCTTTCGCCGCCACTGGCGCGGACGACCCGGAAAGCCTGCGGGCGCTCGAAAAGCTTGTCTCCCCGGGCGAGAGTGTGATCCTGCTTCAAGCGGACGCGATTGCTCTGCCCACCGGGCTTTCCGCGACTTCGACCGCAGCCGGGGTTCAGATGATCGCCGAGCAGCCATTGCAGATCGTCTCCGACCCGCGCGTGCATCGTCTGACCCGAGACGATGCTGCTGAGATGCTCGCCCTGGCATTGCTCACCAAGCCTGGCCCATTCACGCTCGAAGCCTTGAGCCTGGGCGATTTTTGGGGTGTGAAAATCGAGGGCAGGCTTGCGGCAATGGCCGGCGAGCGCATGAAGCAACCTGGCTATACCGAACTCAGCGGGGTGTGCTCACATCCGGAATTTCGCGGCGGTGGCCTGGGCAAGCTGCTGTCCCTATTCGTGGCAAACCGGATAGTGGCGCGCGGCGAAGTTCCCTATCTCCACGCCTATGCCAGCAACGCCGCGGCCATAGCGTTATACGAGTCCATCGGCTTCAGGTTGCGAAGCACAATGAATGTCGCCGTGGTTCAGCGCAGCGAATGATTAGTCGGCGCCTGATGCGCAGCATGGATGCATCCCGTATCGGAAGGAAGGATTTCGTATGGCCGAAATCCTTCCTTGAGACTGCAAGACCTTGCTGCGTGTCAGACCGCGATCTTGCCGCCGCCTTGCCTGGTGATGGCAACGACCGCCGGGCGCACCGGCATGTCCGGCTTGAAGTCGGGCCAGCGCGTCGACAAATCCTCATAGTAGGACGGACGGCCGAAAGCCTCCCAGTCCTCGCCGCCGTCGCCCGGATGCTGGACGGCAACGAAGGCGGTCTGGTCGTCCGGCGCAAACAGGGGACCGCACATTTCGGCGCCGATCGGCACGCGGAAGAACAGCTTTGATGTCGCCCGTGCCGTCCCCTCCGTATCGACAGCCCACAGACCATCGGTGCGGCCGGTGGCTTTCGGGCCTTGGCCGTCGGTGGCGACCCAGAGGCGGCCGGCCGAATCGACCGCGCAATTATCCGGCATGCCGAACCAGCCATTGGCGGTGGTTGCGGTCGAGAAGGTGGCGCCGACGTCGGCCACAGCGGGATCGCCGCATTTCAGCAGGATTTCCCACCTGCCCTTTGTCGCGGTGAAATCACCGCCGTCCTCGACGATCTCGATGATGTGGCCAAAGGCATTTTCGGCACGCGGGTTGGCGGCGTCGACCTGGTCGGCCTTGCGCTTCGAATTGTTGGTCAGCATGACATAGACCCTGCCGTTGGTGGCATTGGGCTGGATGTCTTCCGGACGGTCCATCTTGGTGGCGCCGAGCAGGTCGGCGGCGCGGCGCGTCTCGATCAGCACGTCGGCCTGGCTGGCAAAGCCGTTCTCCGCCGTCAGCGGCCCTTGGCCGAAGACGATCGGCAGCCACTCGACCGAACCGTCGTCGGCAAACTTGGCGACATGCAAGGTGCCGTCGTCGAGCAAATCCATGTTGGCGGCGCGGTCGTCCGGATCGAACTTGCCTGTGGTGACGAACTTATAGACATAGTCGAAGCGCTCGTCGTCGCCGAGATAGAAGACGACACGGCCATCCTTGGCGACGATTGATTCGGCGCCCTCATGCTTGAAGCGCCCCATCGCGGTGCGCTTCCTCGGCGCCGAAGTCGGATCCTGGACGTCGACCTCGACGATCCAGCCGAAGCGGTTCGGCTCGTTCGGCTCCTTGCCGATGTCGAAACGGTCGTAATGCGCTGCCCATTCATAGGCACCTTCGGGAATGCCGAGGCGCTTGTAATTGGCGGCTTCCTTATGCCCCTGCGGCAGCTCGCCCGAGAAATAGCCGTGGATGTTCTCCTCGGCCATGACATAGGTGCCCCATGGCGTGACGCCGCCGGCGCAATTGTTGATGGTGCCGATGATCTTCGTGCCGGTCGGATCGGCGCTGGTCTTGACGCGGTCGTGGCCGGCGACCGGGCCGGAGAGCGCGATCTCGGTGTTGGAGGTGATGCGGCGGTTGAGCTTGCCGTCGCGAACGACCTGCCATTTGCCTGATACCTTGCGTATCTCGACGATAGTGCCGCCATGCGCCGTCATCTCGACGTCGACTTGTTCCTTGCTGAGGGGCGCCTGCTTGGCCTTGCCGTCGACGATGGTGACGAGGCCCGGAAACATCAGGTGCGGATTGGTGTATTCGTGGTTGACCACCAGCAGGCCGTGCTCGGCCGAGCCGTCGATCGGGATATAGCCGACATAGTCGTTGTTGTAGCCGAATTGTCTGGCCTGGGCTTCCGCCGACTGTTTTGTCGGATCGAATTCCGGCGAATCGGCGAACAGCGGATCGCCCCAGCGCAGCAGTACATCGGCGTCATAGCCGGGTGCGACGTGATGCTTGTCGTCGATGCCGGCCTCGAGCTCGTCAAAAGCGAAGGCGGAGCCTTCGGCGGCGCGGGCATTGTCGGCGGTGATCAGCGCCAGCGGGCTGACGGTAGCGGCTATGGCCGAGACGGCAAGCGAGCCCTTGAGGAAGCCCCGGCGCGAGAACCGCGCGGCGATGATCTCACCCATGGTGCGGTTGTTGGTGGGATTGGCTCCTGGCCCATCATTTTCCTCGAGCACGCTGGTGCGGAAATGGGCGTCAGGGGAGCGATGTTCGGTCATAGTGGGCCTGCCTCTGGCTGGATGGATTGCTGGAGCGTGTTGCCTGGCCAATCCGGTATCGCCGGCAGGTCACAGTTTGATGACATGCCGGCTAATTACCATCTGCGATTTCGTGTCCAACATCGGGCCCGCTTGACCGCGACCGGCGCTTCGGAAACAAGAGCTGCGGCAGGCGCGTAGGGACACATCGGGAGAGAACAAAAGTGAGTTTCTGGGGACTTGGGCAGCTCTGCGTTTCGACGGTAATCTTCCTGCTGGCGGCGATGGCCGCAAAACAGTGGGGGCTGGCGCCGAGCCTCGGCAAGATTGTGCTGACGTTGGCGCTCTATTCGCTGGGCAATCTGATCATGCTGAGGCTGATCCGTGAATTCGGCATGTCGGTGTCGTTCAGCCTGTCGGCGGTGATCCAGCTGGTGTCGGTGAATGTGGTGGCGCTGGTCTTCTTCGGCGAGCGCGTCAATGCCTTACAGGCAACCGGCATCGTGCTTGCCATCGCAGCTGTGGCGCTGATCACGCTCGGGCCCTATCTGCAAAGGCTGTAACTGCGATCGGGCCGATGAAGAAGATTGCAAGCAGACTGCGCAACTGGCTGGAGTTCCCGGTTCTGCTGGCCGGGCTGGTCATTGCCGGCGGGCTGTGGGGGTTCGAGGAGCTGATGGAGCTGGCGCGGGCCACCACGCCGCATGCCTTCGACACCGAAATCCTGCTTGCCTTCCGCAAGGCCGGGCAGCCCGACAATCCGATCGGACCGGCGTGGCTGGAAGGGGCGATGCGCGACATCACCAGCCTCGGCAGCGCCAGCGTACTGGTGGTGATCACGGCAGCAATGATCGTCTACCTGCTCCTTATCCGCAGGCCAGGCGCGGCGCTTCTCATGTTCGTCGCGGTAGCGGGCGGCCAGCTCCTGTCAAGCGTGCTGAAATTCGACATCGACCGGCCGCGCCCTGATCTGGTCTCGCATCTCGCCGATGTGGCATCGCTTTCGTTTCCGAGCGGCCACGCCATGCTGTCGGCGGTGACATATTTGACGCTGGGCAGCATGGCGGCGCGGTTTTTGCCCGGGCGGACAACGAAGATCTATGTACTCGGGCTGGCGGTGCTGACGACGGTGGTGGTCGGCATCAGCCGCATCTATCTCGGCGTCCACTGGCCGTCCGACGTATTGGCCGGCTGGTGCGCCGGCTTTGCCTGGGCGATGCTGTGCTGGCTTGCGGCACGGTTCCTGCAGCGATGGCTTGGGCGGGCCGACGGCACCTGACTCAAATCAGCCTGTTGATCAGGCCATGACCGCAGCCTGCCAGCAGGAAAACCATCGACAGCAAGGCTGTCGAGGTCGCCAACGCTTTGAATATCTTCACCCGCTCATCCTTTTGAAGTCGTGCCTGTGAAATCGGGATCGCAGTGGATGTCCCGCCAAACGATGCCGAGGTTTGTAGCATGACAGCGCATCGGCTGGCAAAGAGTGCTGCATGTTTGGAGGCAGACCATCAATCCTTGGTGCAGGAAGACGTCGCCGACCGCGCCAGCGCAGGAACTTCATCCTCGACTGTTCGGCGGTGCCGTTCTTCGATTCAACGGCGGCCAATGTCATCGAGGGTGCGGCCCACAAGGCGAGCCGCGCCGGCGTTCGCTTCATTATATCAGGCGCTTCGCCGCAGATACGCCGCATGCTGATCAACCACGGCGTCAAGCGGCCGCTGGTGACTTATGCCGCCTCGATCACGGATCGCGGGCGCAGCTGAAGAAAGCCGCGCCCGCCGCCTGAGCCGATGGCTGGCTTAGTCGAGGCCCAATGCCGCGATCTCGCCGTCGTTCATCAGCGGCACGAAGATTGTCGACTTGCCGTCGGTGCCGATGTCGGCGCTGCCCGGTTTGAACGTCGCAACCGCTTGCGGCGTGCCGCCGGCTTTGTAGCGGTAGAGCGTGCCGGTCATATACGCGGTGGCGTAGATGCTGCCGCCGATGGCAACGACGCCATCGAGGTTGGCAAACTTTTCCGCGCCGGGCAGTGGCGAAACGGCCTTGGTAGCAAGATCGACCGAGAGCAGGCCGCCCGGCTCCGCGGTGCTGAAGTCGGGCTTGATGCCCTTGCCCCAGGAAGCGACGATCAGCCGGCCGCCATCGGCGAAGATGCCATTCGGCGAAGCAAGCGCCGCATCCCTGACGAACAGTTCGGGCCGGTCGCCGTCGATGCGATAGATCGTATCGGCAAGCATATCCGTGACGTAGATCTTGCCGGACGCGTCGGCGGTCACGTCGTTGAGGAAGACCGCGTTCGGCACGTCGATCGTCGATGTTAGCTTGCCGCTTGCGAGATCGACGACGCGCACATGGGTGAGGTCGGCGACGTAGAGTTTGCCGCCGACAATCGCCATGCCCTTGGGCGCGTCCATGCCGTCGGTCCAGTGTTGCGTGACTAGCTTGCCGTCCATCGACAGGATCGACAGATAGCCGTTGCCGTCGGCTTCGCCGGGATTGCCGACGATGTTCGAGACGATAACGCGCTGGCCGGCGGCGTCGAACAGCGCCGATTCAGGCTGCTCGAGGCCGCCGGTGCGCCAGAGTTCAGCGGCCTGAACTGCTGGCGCGGCCGCGATGCCGACCAGGGCGAGAAGTATCGAGGTGAAGAGGCTCTTCATGGCTAGTCTCCTGTAATGGACTGGCGGAGAGCTAGGCCTTTCGATACTTTTCGGGAAGATCTATCAGGACTAGTACCGAAGGCTGATACCAAATCGTGCAAAAGAGGTGCATCCCATGAACGGCCTGATCTTCGAAGCGCTGAAGCGGACGCTTAAGGCAAAGGGCATCACCTATCGCGTCCTTGCCGAGCGGATGGGTGTTTCCGAGCCGACGGTGAAGCGCATCTTCCACGAGCGCAACTGCAAGCTCGACCGGCTGATGGAGATCTGCACTGCCGCCGGCGTAGAGTTGGAGAACGTGCTCGGCTCTATGAACAGAGGACCAGGACCCGCCAACCAGATCGCGCCGGAGATCGAGCGCAAGCTCGCCGGGCGGCCGGCACTGCTGTTCGTCTTTGTCATGCTTTCCGAGAAATTCACGCCCGAAGGCATCATGCGCTCACAAGGGCTGAGCGAGGCTTCGATGTTCCTCTATCTGCGCGACCTCGAGGAACTCGGCCTGGTCGCGCTCGGTCGCGGCCTGTCGGCAAGGCTGCTGGTCGAGGCGCCGATCCAGTGGAATTTCGACGGGCCATTGCGGCCGCTGTTCGAGATGACCAACAAGAATTTCATCGGCTGGGCCATTACCCATCTTGAGCGCGAGGCGACGTTCGTCAGCTTCTCCAGGCGGATGCGGCCGGAAACGGCGGAAATGATCAAGCGCGAGGCTGAGGAATTGGCGGAGCGCGCCAAATTGCTTGCCCATCACGACCAGCACACGACGCCCGAAGACGGGCTGGTCGGTTACAAATGGACGTTCGCGTTCGGCGCAACGCCGTTCCCGGTGATCATGCCGATCGGGCCGCATCCGCGCGACGCAGGCGCGCGGACACCCGGCCGGGCCGCCGCAAAGCTACCGGCCTAGCCGCCACCCTGAGCCCTTGTCTCGGCATCGGCAATCCTGGGCTTGTCATCCCAGACCATCTGCCGGTAGTCGAAGCCGTATTCCAGCGTCGGCTTGACGATACGGAAATAGGGCGACAGGTCGAAATCGCGCGGCGTGTAGAGCGAGTGATGGCAGATGTGCAGGATTTCCCTGCGCGAATAGCTCGACTGGGCCGAGGCACGGCCAGGCGCCCGGGTAATCTCCGGCAGGATCGGGTAGCGGATCAGGCCATAGGCCTCGGCATCAGCGACGAGCAGATGGCGCGCGTCGGGTCGCCGGAACCGAAAGCCAGCATGCGGCGGCGCCAGCGCACCGGCACCGGCGGCGTCGGCAAGAAGTAGCGCAGCATGTCGAATATGTTCTTGAGATCGTATCTGAGACCGAGCCTGCCGATCATGAACGCGACGACCGCTTCGCGGTCATCCGGAGCCAGGCCACTCGCACGGCAGATGCGGGTGTTGTAGCTGCGATAGCGCGACAGCGGCACGGCGATGCAGCCATCGCCGAGCGTGACCTCGATCAGGCGCCGCCGCTCCGATCCGTCCTCCGGCTCCGGTAATGCATCGCCGACATAGAAGGCGGCATGCGACCAGGTCGACTGGGTGAGGTATTTGATCGCCGCCGAGATCTTCTGGTTACCTTCGATGAGTAGGATGTCGCCGGGCTCAAGCGTGCGGCGCAGCGTTTCGGCATCCGACGGCGTGTAAGGCTCGTAGAAGGTCGATTCCTCCTGCAGCCGGCCTGCAAGCCAGCGGCCAAGTCGGTCAGAAGCGTGTCGCCGGGCTCGGTCATGCCAGACGGCGATTACCACAGGGCGGCAAATTAGACCATGATCAGCCCACGCCAGGCGCGCCGGCGTCTTCGTGCTGCGGTGCCGCTGTGAGATCTTCGCGCACCTTGCGGGCGAGCTTCCTCGTCGAGCGCTTCGGACTGTCGCCGAAAAGCTCGGCCGCCTCGGCGAGGCAGGTCTTTTTCAGGCCCTTTTCCGAGCGCTTCAGCAGCTTGGCAAGCAACCGCGTCTCCTCAGGGGGGCCGAGCGGTTGGTCCTCGGCATCTAGAAGCGCGCGCATGACGAACACATCGTGGAACTCGCCAAGCCGCTCGCCCAATTCGTCGACGGCCTTGCGCCGCGTCTTGATCGGCGTCGGCCACAGCCTGCCGAGCAGCGACAGGTGCATGCCATGCGTCTTGGCCGCCTTGCGCAGATCGTGAAAGTCATCGGCTTCGCCGCGCGAAGCCGCCTTGTCCAGCGCTTTCCTGGCGCGGCGCAAAGTGGTGCGCGCGCCTTCGGCGAGCACGTCGGCAGCCTGCTCCGGCTGGTCGGGCAGAGCGAGCTTGTCGATCCGGGCGACACCTTCCTCGCAAGCGGAAATCGCCGCGCCTATCGCAGCATCGAGGCCTGCTCCGCCATGCAGTTCATGCTGGCGCGCGACGAGCCTGTCACGCACGGCACCGAGGCCATCGCCGGCACTTTGCTCGGGAAAGCTTGCCGCCAGCCGGTCGATTGTTTCCACCAGTGCGGTCGCCTCGCGCGGACCGGCAAGCAGGGCCGCCACCTGGCGGTAGCACTGATTCTCCGTCACGCAGAATGTTTCGTCTCCGGAACGGACAAGGCGCAGCAAGGCGCGGACGTTCTTCAGCCGTTTGCGGCATTTGTGCAGCCCCTGTTCGGGCCTGTCACGCGCGGCGTCCAGATGGACAAGCGCCTTGCCGATCTCCTCGGCGAGGATGCGCCTGACCTCTCCGGTCAGCGACATGCGCGGATCGATACGAAAGCTCATGCGACGATCTCCGGAATCCCCCCAAGGGCGAGCGACGCGTTGTAAAATCTCGGCTCGCCGGTGACTTCACGGCCGAGCCAATGTGGCAGCATTTCGTCCTGTACATCATCCGGCGTCTCGAGCTCGGCGATCACCAACCCCGCAAGCGTCCCGCCGAAGACATCGACTTCGTAGCGATAGCCGCGGTGTCTAACATGATGGCGTGTCTTCTCGATGACATGTCCGATGGCAAAGGCCTGCATCTCCTGCGCCTCCGCCAAAGGTACCGGATATTCGAATTCGTCGCGCTCGCGTGCCTGGCTGCCGAACTTGAGCGTCAGCTTGGCGGCCGCATCGTTGCTGATGCGCACACGCACCGTGCGGCTGGGTTCGGCGACTAGGTAGAATTGACGGATATGAATGTCCGCCTCGACCATTGCCCGCCATTCCTCACCTGAGACCAGGAACTTACGCTCGATTTCCTTGCCCATGGCCAGGCACTAAAGCGCGCACGGCCAGAGTTGGCAAGCCGCTTGACCGCACTTGACTTTAATCATTCGATTGATTAAATTGTTGGCCATGATCAAATCGCCCAGCGCCAGCGGCCTTCCTCATGAGGCGCCCAAGACCGCCGCGGATATGACGCGGACGGCACTCGTGCGCGCGGCGCTGAAGCTGTTCGGACGCCAGGGTTTCGACGGCACGTCAACGCGCCAGATCGCGGCCGAGGCCAAGGCCAATATCGGCTCGATCGCCTATCATTTCGGCGGCAAGGAAGGGCTCCGCAACGCGGCGGCCGACTACATCGTCGACACCATCCAGACCGTTGCCGGCCAGGCGATCGGCAATCTGCAAGCGCCGGCCGCGGCATTGGCGGACGCCGAGGCCGCGCGGGCACATTTGGCCGTCGCACTGGAGCGGATGGTCGCCTTCATCGCGGCAAGGCCGGAAGCCGGCGAGATTGTACAGTTCGTCCTGCGTGAGCTGTCTCATCCAACCGCCGCGCTCGACCGTATCTATGATGGCGTGTTCGAACCGGCGCATCACCGACTCTGCCTGATCTGGGAACAGGCGACGGGCGAGCCGGCCGAGAGCGAGCGCACTAAACTCACCGTATTCACGCTGATCGGCCAGGTCGTCTATTTCCGCATCGGCCGCGAGGCAGTTATGCGCCGGATGGGCTGGCGCGAGATCGGCGACGACGAGGCCGGCAAGATCGCGGCAACAATAACCGACAATCTCAGCGCGATTTTAGCTCGGCGCGATTTGGCTGTCCGGAAGGATCGTGGATCATGAGCCTGCTCTGTTCTTTGCCGCTTGCCGCCCAGCTTTTCAGCGCCTGCGCGCCGGCAGCACCGCTCGCCGTCGGCTACGTCGAGGGCGATTATGTGCTGCTCGCGCCGATCGAGGTGGCGCAGGTCGAGACGATTGCGGTCAAGCGAGGCGACCGCGTCGCGCCCGGCACGCCGGTGGTGACGCTGGAAAACGCCGACGCCAAGATCGCCATCGCACAAGCCGAGGCAGCGCTTGCGCAAGCCCAGGCGCAACTCGCCGATCTGCAGGTCGGCAAGCGGCCGGAAGAGATCGCGGTGCTCAAGGCGCAGGTCGACATGGCCAAAGCACAAGCCGCCGACTCCAAACGCAGATACACCCGCGCCAGCGATCTGTTCAAACGCGGCACCGGCACACAGGCCGACTACGACACGGCTTCCGCGGCTCTCGAGACGGCCAACGCGCAGGTCGGCCAGGCGGAGGCCAATCTCGCGGTCGGCGGCCTGCCGGCACGGCCGGAGACTATCAAGGCCGCCGACAATCAAGTCAGGCAGGCGCAATCGGCGCTGGAGCAAGCGCAATGGCGGCTGTCGAAGCGTGTGCTGACCGCGCCCTCGCCCGGCCGGGTCAACGATGTCATCCGCTATCCAGGCGACACGGCCGGTCCGACCGCGCCGGTCATCTCCATGCTGCCGGACGGCGCGGTGAAGCTCAGCGTCTATGTGCCGGAAAGCGCGTTCTCCTCGGTCGACGTCGGCACGCTGCTCAACGTCCATTGCGACGGCTGCGGGTCGGGCGTGAAGGCACGCGTCAGCTATGTGTCGCCCGATCCGGAATTCACGCCGCCGGTGATCTACTCGCTCGAGACCCGGCAAAAGCTGGTCTATCTGGTCGAAGCGCGGCCGGAGGGCGACGCCAGCGCCTTGCAGCCCGGGCAGATCGTCGACGTCGATCTGGCGGACATCGGAAAATGAACGTCATCGACGTGCACGGCCTGGTCAAACGCTTTGGCGACAAGACCGTCGTCGATCATGTGACTATGGCTGTGGCCGAGGGCGAGATCGTCGGCTTCCTCGGGCCGAACGGCTCGGGCAAGACGACGACCATCCGCATCATGTGCGGCTTGCTGACGCCGGATGAGGGCGAAGGCACGGTTCTGGGCTTCGACATCCGCACCGACAGCCTGCGGATCAAACGCGAAGTCGGCTACATGACGCAGAGATTCTCGTTCTACGAAGATCTGACGATCGGCGAGAATCTCGAATTCGTGGCTCGGCTGTACCGGCTGAAGCCGCTCGACGAGCACGTGGCTAAGACGCTTGAGGAGCTCGGCCTGACATCGCGCAGGAACCAGTTGGCCGGTACCCTGTCCGGCGGCTGGAAGCAGCGGCTGGCGCTGGCCGCCTGCATCATGCACAAGCCGAAACTGCTGCTGCTCGATGAACCGACGGCGGGCGTCGACCCGAAAGCGCGACGCGAATTCTGGGACGAGATCCACCGGCTGGCGAGCGGCGGCCTGACCGTGCTGGTCTCCACCCATTACATGGATGAGGCCGAGCGCTGCCATCGCATCAGCTACATCTCCTACGGCAAGATGCTGGCCACCGGCACGGTCGAGGACGTGGTGAGGAATGCCGGGCTGACCACCTTCGTCCTGCAAGGGCCGCGGCTCGATCAGGTCGCTGCCGCACTTCATGGCCGCCCCGGCGTCGACCAGGTGGCGCCGTTCGGCGCGACGCTGCATGTCGTCGGCTCCGACAGGACGGCACTTCAGGCAGCGCTCGCCGATGTCGAGAAAGAGCACGAGGGCGTTACGGTGACGCCCGGCGAGACCAGCCTGGAGGATGTGTTCATCCAGTTCATGTCCGGTTCGAAGGACAACATGGGATGAAAAATGGGATAAACAGCATCTTTTCGTTCGCCAGGCTAGGCGCGCTGCTGATCAAGGAGTTCATCCAGATGCGGCGCGACCGCATCACCTTCGCCATGATGCTCGGCGTACCGTTGATGCAGCTGGTGCTGTTCGGCTATGCCATCAACAACGATCCGAAGAGCCTGCCGGCAGCGCTGGTGGCGATGAGCAGCGATCCTTACACACGAGCCATGGTTTCGGCGCTGCAGACCACCGGCTATTACCGCTTCGACCACGTCGCGCAAAGTGCCGCCGAAGCCGAATTCCTGATGGCGCGCGGCGACGTCGCCTTCGTCGTCACCATTCCCGCCGATTTTGCCCGGCGGGTCGAGCGCGGCGACAGCCCGCAGATTCTGATCGAGGCGGATGCGACCGATCCGGCCGTCGCCAGCGGCGCCATCTCGACGCTCGGCACCGTCGCCAACCAGGCGCTGCTCAGGGCACGCGGCATGCAGGAAACGGCGGCCGAGGCTGCCCGGGGCCAGCTCCAGGTGGTGGTGCACCGGCGCTACAATCCGGAAGCCGTCTCGCAATACAACATCGTGCCCGGCCTGCTCGGCGTCATCCTGCAGATGACGATGGTGATGATGACCTCGATCGCGCTGACGCGCGAGACCGAGCGCGGCACGATGGAGAACCTTCTGGCGATGCCGTCAAGCCCGCTCGAGATCATGCTGGGCAAGGTGCTGCCCTATCTGGCGGTCGGCGCCGTGCAGGTGCTGGTGGTGCTGGCAGCCTCGAAGCTTCTGTTTGCCATCCCCTTCACCGGATCGATGTCGCTGCTGTTGACGGCGGTCCTTATCTTCGTCTTGGCGCTGGTGCTGCTCGGCTACACGATCTCGACGATCGCCCGCACGCAAATGCAGGCCCTGCAGCTCACCTTCTTCTTCTTCTTGCCGTCGATCATGCTGTCCGGCTTCATGTTCCCCTATCGCGGCATGCCGGACTGGGCGCAGGTCTTTGGCGAGGTGCTGCCGCTGACGCATTTCCTGCGCATCATCCGCGCGGTGATGCTGAAGGGCGCCGAACTGCCGGCGGTGGCAACGGAAATCGGCTGGCTGGTGGTGTTCGTGGCCCTGTTCGCCGGTATTGCGCTGGTGCGGTTCCGCCGGACGCTGGATTAGGGTCGAACTCGATCCGCTTTTGCAAATGATCGAGATTCACACGGACTTGGCCTGGCCCGGGACCGGTGTCAACTCAGGCGCATTGAGCCCTTCGAAGGGATCGCGCCAGGCGTCGATTTCTTCGAGTTGAAGATACCAGCGACTGACAGAGGGATAGTCATCGAGCGGCAATCGGGCGACATCGTTGAAGGGCAGAAACGTCGCCATTCGAAAGTCGGGATAGGAAACCGAAGCGCCGACCAGCCATTCTCGCTGGGAAAGCTCGGCATCAAGTATGGCAGCGGCCGTGCGGAAGTCGCTCAGGCCCTCCTCAACCCGCGCCTGATCTATCGGGCCGAGCCCATAGCGCTGTTTGGTCCCGCGTTCGAAATGCACGACATCGCAGGCTCTTGCGAAGTTCTCTTTCCCCCAACTCAGCCATCGGATCATCTCGGGCTCGTCGTCGCCAGCGCGCCAGAAATCCGAATGCATATCGCGCGAAAGCCGACAAGCTATGGCGTCGGCCTCCCAGAGGCTTTTTCCCGAACCTATAAGGATGGGCAATGAAAGATTTGGATTGAGCGGGCGAAATCGCTCGGCCTGGCCCGGAGCGAAGGGAGAGGCGAATTCAAACTCGACCTTGGCGTTGAGATACCGTGCCACCGCGACCGCGAGGCGAGGATTGGGATTGCGGCTGAAGAACAGTTTCATTGATCTCAGTCTTTGAAGGGTACCGGTTCGACCGGGTGCAACGGACGCTTGAGCACCTCGAAATCGGCACATGAGCTGGAACTGATTGCTATCCTAGCCGGCAGCAATGATCTCGGCATAGGTGCTGAGATCGACATTGCCGCCGGAGAGCACCACGGCAATGCATTTGCCGGCAAGGTCGATTTCGCCTGACGACAGCGCGGCCAAGCCGACGCAACCGCCAGGTTCGACGACCAGCTTCAAGCAAGCCATCGCGTCGCGCATCGCCTGTGTCACCGCGCTGTCGGAAACGGCGATGGCGCCGGCGAGATTCTTGCGGTTGATTTCGAAAGTGATCGCGCCGGGCTCGGCGACGAGAAGGGCATCGCAGATCGAGGTGTGGCCGGGCGCGTTCGACACCCTGGCGCCTTTGATCAGCGAGCGGCGTGTGTCGTCGAAATGCTCGGGTTCCACGGCCAAGACGGCGGTGCCCGGCGAGGCGTCCTTGACCGCGATAGAAATGCCGCTGCTCAACCCGCCGCCGCCGCAGGGAACCACTACCGCATCGAGGCTGACGCCAAGCGCTCTTGCTTGGCGCATCAATTCGAGGCCGATCGTGCCCTGGCCGGCGATGATGGCCGGATCGTCGTAGGGCGGCACCAGGACCATGCCCTTTTCCACGTAAGAACGGACGACGGCAGTGCGATCGTCGCGGACCCGGTCGAAGGTGATCACTTCGGCGCCCATCTTCCTGACATTGCCGACCTTCATCGCCGGCGCGTCGGTAGGCATGGCGATTACGGCCTTGACGCCGAACATCGCCGCCGCGGCGGCGACGCCTTGCGCGTGATTACCCGACGAGAAGGCGACGACGCCGCGGGCGCGTTCTTCCGCCGAGAGCGAGGAGAGCTTGTTGTATGCACCGCGGAACTTGAACGAGCCGGTGCGCTGCAACGTCTCGGGCTTGAACAGGATCCTGGCGCCGAAGCGCTTGTTCAACTCCGGCGATTCGATCAGCGGCGTTTCGACGATCAGTCCGGACAATCGCGCTGCTGCGCTGTGAATATCGGCGATGCCGGGAGGGGTGGTCATGGCTAGGGTCCTGCAAGAGATGAGACCGCCTATGCTGCACGGAAAGGGAGGCGGCGCACCAATGAAAAAATGTGACCGTTACAATTCGTCCTTGGAGGCAGGAGAGTGGGGCGTGACTGTCCCCACCGCCTCCTCGGCCCTCTGCCATGCATTCGTCGCTTCAGTCGACAAATCGTTGTCGATTGACCGGCATAGCCTGCCGCTCCTCACCCCAACAGCGTCTTTTGCCGTTTGGGGCCGCCCATCTTGCGCCAGGTGTTGAAGCGGTGGGTGGCGGCGGCGAAGGAGATCTTCATCTGTTGGGCGACCGAATAGCGCGACTTGCCCTCGTCGAACAGCCGATAGCAGCACTCGACGCCCTCCTCGGTCAACTTGCCGTCGGGAGCCTTGTTGTGCGGATTGGCGGGATCGAATTTTTCGACCTGCTGCTCGACTAGGCCTTTCAGGCGCTGCAGATCCGCCTCAATATTAGCGATAAGGTCGAGAACCGGTTTGGGATCAAACAGCTGCTGTTTTTCCGGCATCTGCGGCGTTCCTTTCTCTTGGTTGAGATTCGGTTATATAAGTGAACGTTTGCCGATAGCAACGGCGATGTGTTCGGGATTTTGAAGCCTGTACCTTTTGAGCATGAGTGGAGCGCACACGATTGACCGGCGACGTGCGAGGTCATAGTTTAGAACTATTCTAAACTAGGGTGAATTTCTCATGCTTTCCCGCGTTTTCGGCTTCGGCCGCCGTCCCTTTGAATCGCTCTCGGAACAGGAGATCCTGGCGCTCGCCATCTCCTCCGAGGAGGATGACGGGCGCATCTATCGCGCCTATGCCGACGGGCTGGCGGAGAGCTTTCCGCAATCGGCCAAGGTGTTCGAGGAGATGGCGGAGGAGGAGGACGGCCATCGCGATTCGCTGATCGAGCTTTACCGCAAGCGTTTCGGCGAGCGCATACCGCTGATCCGGCGCGAACATGTGAAGGGCTATTACGAACGCAAGCCGGACTGGCTGGTGAGGCCGCTCGGCATCGATCATGTGCGCAGCCAAGCCGAGGCCATGGAGCGGCAGGCCTACCTGTTCTATATCGAGGCGGCCAAACGCACAGGCGATGCGTCGACGCGAAAGCTGCTCGACGACCTGGCGATCGCAGAACAGGGCCACGAGACACTGGCGCAGCGGCTGGAGCAAAAGCATGTGCCGGGCGCGGTCAAGGACGAAGAAACGGCAGCCGAGCAGCGCCAGTTCATCCTGACCTATGTCCAACCGGGGCTGGCCGGGCTGATGGATGGCTCGGTGTCGACACTGGCGCCGATCTTTGCCGCCGCCTTTGCCACGCATGATACGTTCCAGACCTTTCTGGTCGGGCTTGCCGCCTCGATCGGCGCTGGCATCTCGATGGGTTTCACCGAGGTGGCTTCCGACGACGGCAAATTATCGGGCCGCGGCTCGCCGGCAAAACGCGGGCTGACCGTCGGCGTCATGACGACGCTGGGCGGGCTCGGCCATGCGCTGCCCTATCTAATCCCGCTTTTTTGGACGGCGACCATTGTCGCCGCCGTGGTGGTTTTCTTCGAGCTGTGGGCGATCGCCTTCGTGCAGAACCGCTACATGCAGACGCCATTCTGGCGCGCCGCCTTCCAGGTGGTGCTGGGTGGCGCGCTGGTGTTTGCGGCAGGGGTGCTGATCGGGAATGCCTAACAGTCCTTAACCATTTACCGCCTGGCTGTCCTGAGGCGCCTCGGCGCGTTCGGTCAGGCCGTAATCGCGCACGACATGGGCGATGCGCAAACGATAGTCCGCAAAGATACCGCCGCGCCCGGCCTTCTGCGCCTGCCGATGTTCCTGCGTGTTGCGCCAGGTCTTCACCGCGTCCTCGTCGCGCCAGAAGGACAGCGACAGGATGCGGTTCGGATCGGCAAGGCTCTGGAAGCGCTCGATCGACAGGAAACCGTCGATGCCGTCGAGCAGTGGGCGCAGGTCGGCGGCGATGCCGAGATAGGCATCGCGCTTGCCCGCCGCCGGCTCGACCTCGAAGATGACGGCGATCATGGCTTCACCGAAGGAGCATGCGGCCCGGAGGCCAGCTTGAGGAAGATGCGGTCCTCCTTCAGAATGAATTTTTCCCGTCGGGCGAACTCGTAGTTCGCCTTGCCGGCGGGATCGGCGGCGAGCCGGGCGCGGTAGGCTTCGTAGGCCGCAAGACTGTCGATGTTGTAGGCGGCATAAGCCGTGGTGGCCGAGCCTTCGTGCGGCGCGAAATAGCCGATCAGATCGGCGCCGCAGCGCGGGATCGCCTGCCCCCAATTGCGTGCATATTCCTCGAATGCCGCCTTGCCGAACGGATCGATCTCGTAGCGGATGAAGCAGGTGATGGTCATTTTCGCCTCCTTGGCGGTGGATGTTTTCTGGCGGTCACAGTTCGAGCCGGGTCGAAACGTTCCGAAGATCGATATGCTAGGCAAATTCGCTGGCCGGTCAGGTTTGCCAGAAGGATTTCGCGCACTCGCGACGGACGTCTTCGGGTGTCAGGCCAAGGTCACGCAGCAGATGATCGTCGATCTCGGCGAGGTCGAGACGCTGCAAATGACGGTCGTACCACCGCTTCAGGAGCCGCAGCCGCAAGCGGCGCAAGACAATGAACGGGAACGGCCGGCGAGCAGGCGCGGCGCTGAGAATGGTCCTTGCAGGCATCGTTGTCTCCTTGATTTGCATCGAGACTAATGCTTTATCTGACGAGGATGCTTCGATGAGGAACGAACTATGCGCGAAGGACCTGACATAGCCCGCATTGCCAGCCTGGTGGGCGATCCGGCGCGGGCAAACATGCTGTCCGCACTGATGGGCGGCACGGCACTGACGGCGAGCGAACTGGCACTCGAAGCCGGGGTGTCGCTTCCGACAGCGAGCTCGCATCTGTCGAAGCTGATGGAAGGCGGGCTGCTGACACTGGCGAGCCAGGGGCGGCACCGCTATTACGGCCTCGCCGGCCCGCAGGTGGCGGGAATGATCGAAGCCATCACCGGCGTTGCCGCTGCGGTCGGACCGCAGAGGGTGCGACCCGGCCCTCGCGACGCGGCCATGCGCGTGGCGCGGGTCTGCTACGATCACCTCGCCGGCGAGCAGGCGGTGGCGATGCTGGACCGTCTTGTGGCTCGACAAGTGCTCCTGCGCGACGACAAGGTGATCCAGCTTGGGCCGTCGGCCGCCTCGCATTTCGCCGCGATCGGCATCGACATCCATACCAAAGCGCGGCGACCGGTGTGCCGCGCCTGCCTCGACTGGAGCGTGAGGCGTTCGCATCTTGCCGGCGCGCTGGGCGCCGCCATTCTCGACAAGGTCCTCGCCGAGAAATGGGCACGGCGCGAGAAGGACAGCCGTGCCGTGATCTTTTCACCGGTAGGCAAGCAGGCCTTCGAGAAGACGTTTCTCGCCTGACGGCGCGCTTCGATGCGCGTTCGGCGTTTCACGGGAACGCCGAACCACTCTATCTTTTTGTTTTGACGCAATTCCGGACGGAAAACCGTTTCACACTTTCCTGAAATTGCTCTAGCCGCGCTTGAGCGGCTTTGCCTGCTTGAAAAAATCCGCCCAGGGATCGGCTTGCCCGAGCCGCTTCAGCGTCGTCTTGTCGCCGATCGGAAAGGCGTTCGGCGGCAATCCGGCCTCGATCTCCGCCCAGGTCACCGGCATCGATACCGTGGCTCCCTTTTTGGCGCGCGACGAATAGGGCGCAACCGTGGTGGCGCCGCGGCCGTTGCGCAGATAATCGACGAAAATCTTGCCGGTGCGCGCCCTCTTCGACAGCGTCGCCGTGTAGCGGTCGGGCGCGGCCTGTTCGAGCGCTCGGGCGAACTCATGGGCGAAGCCTTTGACCTCGTCCCAATCCGCCGACGGCTTCAGCGGCACGACGACATGATAGCCCTTGCCGCCCGAGGTCTTGACGAAATTCGGCAGGGACAGTTCGTCGAGCCGGCCGCGGATATCGAGCGCCGCGGCACGCACCGCCTTCACGTCGACGCCCTCGTCCGGATCGAGATCGAAGATGATCTGGTCGGGTTTTTCCAGCTCGTTGGTGGTCGAGCCCCAGATGTGGATCTCGACGACGCCCAGTTGCACCAGCGCCGCGACGCCGTCGAAATCGCGGATGAACAGGATTTCCTCGCCGTCCGTCGGATCCTTCATCACGGCTATTTTTTCACTCATGCCCGCTGAGGCATGCTTCTGGAAAAAGCGTGGGCCGCCGACGCCGTCCGGCGCCCGCACCAAGCTGAGCGGCCGATTGACGATGAACTGCTTCATGCGCGGCCAGACCAATTCATAATGATCGACCAGATCCTGCTTCGATACCTTCTCCTGCGGCCACAGAAGCTTGTCCGGGCGAGACAGCGTAACCGACGTTTTCGCCGTCCCGGCGGGTTTGGCGGGCTTTGCCTTGGGCTGCTCTGCCGGCGCTGAGTGTGCTTTCGGTTTCTCCTGCACGACTTCCTCCGCCGGCTTGTCCTCGCGCAGTCCCTGGAACGACGCGTGGCGTATTATACGGTCCGACGTCCAACTGCGAAACTCCACCTCGCCGACAAGTTCGGGCTTGACCCAGACCAGCCCCTTGCCCCTTGGCACCGCCCTGTCGAAGGGCGAGGACGTCGTCTTTAGCGCATCAAGCCTCTTCTTCAACTCGTTGGTGCTTTTGGCCGTGAAGCCGGTGCCGACGCGGCCGGCATAGCGCAGCTTGCCGCCCTCGTAATAGCCGACCAGCAGCGAGCGCAGGCCGCGCCCGGTCTTGTCCGACGGCATATAGCCGCCGATGACGAATTCCTGGCGCGCCGTGCATTTCGACTTCACCCACGAGGGAACACGACCGCTGCGGTAGGGCGCATCGGCACGCTTGGAGACGACGCCTTCGAGCCCCAGCCGGCAAGCATGCTCCAGCATGATCTTGCCGGGCTCGGCAAAGTGGTCGCTGAAGCGCACGGCCTGATCCTCGGCCTGTCCGGCGAGCAAAGTGCGCAGCCTTTCCTTGCGCTCGACCAGCGGCTCGGAACGGATATCCTCACCGTTGAGACGCAACAGGTCGAAGACATAGTAGATGAAACGATCCGTACGGCCCGCCGACAGATCCTGCTGCAGCAGCGAGAATGACGAGACGCCGTTATCCGCCAGCACGACGATTTCGCCGTCGATGATGGCGTCGGTGCATTTCAGGCCGCCAAGTGCGGCGACAATCGCGCCACCGAATTTGTCGGTCCAGTCGAGGCCGGTGCGTGTCAAAAGCCGCACCTCGGTGCCGGCAAGCTGCGCCTGCATGCGATAGCCGTCGAACTTCACCTCATGCAGCCAGTCCTTGCCGGGCGGCGCGTCCCGCTCCAGCGTTGCGAGCGCCGGTTCGATGAATTCGAGCCGCCTTGCCGCGACTGCCTTCTTGCCGGTAGCCGGCCTGTCGGACTGCCAGACGCTTGGCTTCTTGCCGTCGGCGGTCTTGCCTTGGCCGACCTCCTCGATGGTCAGGCCGGATTTCACCGATTGCGGCGCCTCCTGCAAAATGTCCTCGCCCGGACGCGCGGCGGCATCGTCGGATTTGATCAGCAACCAGTTGTCACGCTTTTCGCCCGGACGCGGCTTCAGCCGCACCAGATGCCATGCGCCATGCAATTTGTGGCCATGCAGTTCGAAACTGATATGGCCTTTCTTCATCGCCTTTGCCGGGTCGCCATCGGGGACCCAAGTTCCCTCATCCCAGACAATGACCGAGCCGCCGCCATATTGGTCCTTCGGGATGGTGCCTTCAAACGGCGCATAGTCGATCGGGTGGTCCTCGACATGCACGGCGAGCCGCTTTTCGTGCGGGTCGAGGCTCGGGCCTCGCGTCACCGCCCAGCTCCACAGCACGCCGCCGTGCTCGAGACGAAGGTCGTAGTGAAGCCTGGTGGCGGCATGCTTGTGGATGACGAAAATGCCACCCGGCACGGCTTTCTTGCCGCGCGAAACCTTGCCGGCTGGTTCGGCCGTCTTCTTGAAATTGCGCTTGGCGTGATACTGCTCGAGGCTGGCCATGGGCGGATCCTAAGCAGATTTGCGCCGGGCGGCTTTGGACTTGGCGCCTTTTGCCGGGCGTCCGGTCTTTGCCGGCGCACCGGCTTCCGACGAAAGGCTCTTCTTCAGCGCATCGAAGAGGTTGACGACGTTGGAGGGCCGTGGTTCCGCCTTGGTCTTCGGTGCCTTCTTGCCGGCCTTCTTGGCGCGGACCAGCTCGATCAGGGCGTTGTCGTATTTGTCCTCGAATTCGGAAGGATCGAACTTCGCCTGTTTGTCATCGACGATGTGTTCGGCCAGCCTGATCATCTCGGCGTCGGTCTTCACCGGCTTGATGTCGCCGAACACCATCTCGGGCCTGCGAACCGTATCGCCATAGCGCAGGGTCGTCAGCAGCAGACCCTTGCCCAACGGCTCAATGACCACCGGACGTTCGCGGCGATAGAGCACAATGCGGGCTAGCCCCGCCGTCTTCTTGGCGGCCATGGCGTCGCGGATGACGGCGAAGGCCTCTTCCGAGACCTCGTCCGCAGGCGTCACATAATAGGGCGCATCGAGATAGATCTGCTGGATCGAGGATTTTTCGATGAAACCATCGAGGCTCATCGTATGCGAGGATTCGATCTGCACGGCTTCGATCTCCTCCTCCTCGATTTGGACGAAGTCGCCGTCGCCGATCTCGTAGCCCTTGATCTCGTCGCCTTCATCGAGCGGCTTGCCGCTTGCCGAATCGACATAGACGCGCTTGACGGTATTGCCGGTCTTGCGGTTGAGCACGCGGAACGAGACTTTCTCGGCCTGGGTGACGACATTGGTCAGTTCGACGGCGCAAGTGACCAGCGAAAGCTTGAGATACCCTCTCCAGGCCGGGCGCGGCGCCATGACAAACTCCCTGCGCGACAATGTTCAACCGATAACGGCGTTCAACCGAGAACGGGCAAAGTCCGTTCCGGTTCCGGCGGCGCAAAAGGCAAGTCCGAGCTTTCAACCCAGCCTTGCCTTGTTCTCGCTCACTGCCCTACTCGGCGGCTTGCAGGTTGACCTTGCTTTCCGCTATCTCGGTAAGCTTGCGGTCGGTTGCCTGCTCCTCCTTGAGGTTGTTGGCCAACACATTGGCGCAGTCGCTGCGGCCCAGTTGCTTGGCCCAAGCAATCAGGGTGCCGTAACGGGTCATCTCATAATGCTCGACCGCCTGGGCGGAGGCGATCAGCGCAGCGTCGAGGACCTCCTTGTCGGCGATGTCGCCGCTGACGTCGTCGGCTTCTTCGAGAATGCCGTCGATGGCCGGGCAGTCGACCTGCTTGGCCTTCACGCCGTGCAGTTCGAACACCTGCTCGACACGCTGGATATGACCCTTGGTCTGAGCGAGATGTTTCTCAAAGCCGGCTTTCAGCTGCGCATCACTCGCCTTGTCGATCATCTTCGGCAGCGATTTCTCGATCTGTTTTTCAGCGTAATAGATGTCGCGCAGCGTGTGCACGAAGAGGTCGTCGAGGGTTTTGATATCCTTCGAAAAGAAACCCATGGCCTTTGCCTTTCCATTGCTCTTGCAGTTTCGGATTTTTTGGCTGCGGCCCACCCGAGCACCGCAGCCTGCGGAGCCGGTTCGTCCCGGCACTGGGAAATCAACGTGCGGCTGACGGGCCGGTTCCTGGTTTTCCGGCCGCGTGCACGGAAATTTCGCGGTCCGGCAAAACCTGAAACAAAACCGCGCCTCTGCGACATTCAGGCGAAACATATGTGATGCAAAAGTCACACTGGACGAAATGCCGACGGACTGCATGGAAACACCGCGAATCAGCCGCATTCCAGCCATGAACAAAGGCATTTTCGACCAGAGATTAACATCGCGTTCACCGACTATTCACGCCTGGACGCTATGATCCCCGCAATTCGGAAGGGACATCCGAAACGGGACAGGGACCGAGTAAAATGAGCTTCTGGAATCAAATCGCCGGCTATGCCGCCGCCATCCGCGAATTCGTCGCGCCGACCTATCGGCCTGAGCGCTATTATATGCGCGGCCCAGGCCCCGCCTGCGCGCGCCGTGGCAACACGCTTGGGATCAGCGTGCGCTGATGATGAGCATGGAGAACCGTCACGACAGCCGTATCTGCCGGCCCGACGCCGACAATCGGTCAACGACTTATCGCGCCGAGCGCCCTGCGCTGACCGGAAGACGGCGTGCGACAACGCCAAGCCTTCAGCATTCCGGGCTTTGATCCAGCCGCCGGCAGGCCTAGTGTCGCCTGACACCAGCTGCCGGGCGTCACGTGATCGTCAAGCCGAACCATTCTCCTGAGCCGCCAGAATTCGAATCAAGTCGCCCGTTGATCGTGTTCGACGGTATTTGCGTGTTGTGCTCGGGCTTTGTGCGCATGGTGGTGAAGCTCGACCGCAAGGGCCGCTTTCATTTCGTAACGGCGCAGTCGCCCTTCGGCGAGATGCTGTTCAAGAAATACGGGCTGCGGACGGATCGCTACGAGACCAATCTCGTCATCGTCGATGGCGCGGCTTTCACCCGCCTGGACAGTTTCGTTGCCGTCATGGCCGAACTCGGCTGGCCGTGGCGGGCGGCGCGGATCCTGCTGCTGTTGCCGCGCCCGCTTCGCGACTGGCTCTACGACCGCATCGCAAAGAACCGCTACGCCCTGTTCGGCAAGAAGGACAATTGCGAAATCCCTTCCGCCGAGGTGAGGGCAAGATTGATCGGCTAGGTTCGTTGCCGTGGCCGGGAGCGGGCGGGGCATTTTTGGGGGAACTGCGGATGAAGGTTCTTGTCGTCGGCGGCTATGGCACCTTTGGCGGTCGCACCGTCGAGCTTTTGGAGGGCGAACCGCATCTGATCCTCTTTGTCGCCGGGCGCTCGCTCGCCAAGGCTGACGCGTATTGCAAGAAGCGCGCCCCGACAGCAGCCCAGCTGGTGCCGGCACTGTTCGACCGTGACGGCGATCTCGCCGCGCAACTCGCTGCATTTGAGCCTGATATTGTAGTCGACGCGAGCGGTCCGTTCCAGGCCTATGGCGAGGGACGCTATCGCCTGATCGAGGCCTGCATCGCCCGGCGCATCAACTATCTCGATCTAGCCGACGGCTCGGATTTCGTCGCCGGTGTCTCTGCGTTCGACGAGGCGGCGCGAAACGCCGGCGTCTTCGTGCTGTCCGGCGTCTCGAGCTTTCCGGTGCTGACGGCGGCGGTGGTGCGTCGCCTGTCTTCGGACCTGACGCGGGTCGACGGCATTCGCGGCGGCATCGCGCCTTCGCCCTTTGCCGGCGTCGGCGGGAACGTCATCCGGGCTATCGCCGGTTATGCCGGTCGGCCGGTGCGGCTTGTTCGCAATGGCCGTCCCGAACAAGGCCGTCCGTTTACCGAGCAGCTGCGCTACACTATCGCGCCGCCGGGCCGGCTGCCGCTTCGAAACGCGCTGTTTTCTCTGGTCGACGTTCCGGACCTGCGCGCCTTGGCCGCGCTTTGGCCGGAGGCGAGGACCATCTGGATGGGAGCCGGGCCGGTACCCGAGGTGCTGCACCGCGCCCTGATCGGCCTCGCCTGGCTGGTGCGCGCCGGATTGATCGGTTCGCTTTCGTCACTGGCGCCGCTGATGCATCAGGCAACGAACCGGCTGCGCTGGGGCGAGCATCGCGGCGGCATGTTCGTCGAGGTGGAGGGATCGGACCGGGCGGGCGCCATCGTCAAGCGCTCGTGGCATCTCTTGGCCGAGGGCAATGACGGGCCGCTGATCCCGTCGATGGCGGTCGAAGCACTGGCCCGCAAAGCGCTGGCCGGACATCAGCCCGCGCCGGGCGCACGGCGGGGGTGCGCGATTTGGAGCTCCGGGATTATGAAGCCCTGTTCGCCGGGCGGACAATCTACACCGGCTTCAGGAACGGGGCGGCGGACGAGGACAAGCCGCTTTATGCCGAGCTGCTCGGTGCCGCCTGGCAAGGCCTTCCCGAGGCAATTCGGTCAATGCATGACCGTACGATCACGGCCGCAGGCCGCGCGCGCGTCGAACGCGGGCGCAATGTTCTTGGCCGGCTAATGGCCTGGACGGTCGGCTTCCCCGGGGCAAGCGAGGACATCCCGGTTCATGTCCGCTTCGACACCGACAAGGACGGCGAGACCTGGACCCGGACATTCGGCAAGCACAGTTTTTCGAGCCTACAGTCCGCAGGCCGGGGTCGATCGCAGCGCTTGCTGTGCGAACGCTTCGGCCCGCTGACCTTCGCGATGGCGCTGGTTGCCGAAGACGGCCGGCTGGCGCTGGTCTTGCGCCGCTGGAGTTTTTTTGGCCTGCCGCTTCCGATGTGGCTCGGTCCACGCTCGACTTCCTACGAAACGGTGAAATGGCCGCTTCCGCTTCCATGTCGAGATCTCGCATCCGCTTGCCGGCATGATCGCCCGCTACCGCGGCTGGCTGGAGCCCTCCGGCCCGCACGGCTCCAGCGAGATCGTGCCGCCTGCCAGCTTGGCCAGTTCGCGACAGTCCTGCGCCGTGCACAGCGTCCAGCCCTGACCCGTGGCGCCCGAGGCGGCGAGCGCGAGGCGCCGCTGTGGCCCGACCTTGGGCGCATAGACCCACCAGCCGTTTCTCAGCACCGAGCCTTGCGGCGGCTCCATCCCGGCGCCCGATCCCTTGATGCGGGCCTCGACGAGCTGCAGGCCGGACGGCAGCACCTTCCAGTCTTCCTGCCACTGGGTCTTCTCCACCGAATGCACCCAGGAGAGCGTGAAGGCAGCGACCGCGAGCGTCACCGTCTTGCCGGCCGCGACGATGCAGAGACTCATGCTGAATTAGCCAGCGAAGCCTGCCGCGCGCGCCAGCAGTGCCAGCCGATCCAGGCAAGGGACAGCGCCCAGCCCGCCTCGTCGGTGAGCGGCAGCGCCGCAACCAGCAGCACGCCGGCGGCGAAGGCGACGAGGCGTTCCCACCAGGCCATGCGCCGGGCGAGAAATCCGACGGCCGCGGCGCCCCACAGGACGATGCCCATGCAGGCCTTGGCAACGATATAGACGACCTCGACGGGATAGCCGAACTGGGCGGCGATCGGGCCGGGGTCCTGCAACATCAGCGCCGGGGTGTAGACCGCCATGAACGGCACGACGAAGCCGGCGACGGCAAGCTTGGTGGCCTGGATGCCGATCTTGAGGCCGCTCTCCTTGGCCATTGGCGCGGCGGCGAAGGCGGCCAGCGCCACCGGCGGAGTGAGGTCGGCCATGATGCCGAAATAGAAGACGAACATGTGGCTGACCACCAGCGGCACGCCGAGCGAGAGCAATGCCGGCCCGGCCAACGACGAGGTGATGATGTAGTTAGGGATGGTCGGGATACCCATGCCGAGCACCAGGCAGGTGAGCATGGTCAGCAACAGCGACAGGAACAGATTGTTCTCGCCGATGGAGATGATCCAGCCGATGAAGGTCGAGGCGATGCCGGTAAGCGTCAACGTGCCGATGACGATGCCGACAATGGCGCAGGCAATGCCGACCGGCAGCGCGTTCTTTGCTCCTTCGGCAAGGGAATCCACGCATATGCGCAGCGTCTCGCGCCCGCCCTTGAAGGTGAGGCAGGCGGCGACCAGCACGGCGATGACCAGGCTGAGGATGTTGACGCCGAATTTCATGAAGGAAGCCGCGGCAAGCCCGAGCGCCAGCCAGAAGACGATGCGGAAGGCGAGCGGCCCGATCGATGCTGCCAGCGGCGTGCCGAGGATAAGCACAATGGTCAACGCCAGGCCCATGGTGCCGGCGAACACCGGTGTGTAGCCGGCAAACAGCAGGTAGATCAGTGCTGCGAGAGGCAGTACCAGCGGCCAATGTTGTCTGACCGCATCCCACGGATTGGGCAGGTCGGCCTTGGCCATGCCGTGCAGGCCGGCCTTGCCGGCTTCCAGGTGCACCTGCCAGAAACAGGCGCCGAAATAGAGCAGCGCCGGAATGATCGCCGCCTTGACCACCGCGGCATAGGGGATGTTCAGGGTCTCGGCCATGATAAAGGCAACCGCTCCCATCACCGGCGGCATGATCTGGCCGCCCATCGACGAGGTCGCCTCGACGGCGCCGGCGAAAGCCGAGCGGAAACCGAAGCGCTTCATCAGCGGGATGGTGAACTGGCCGCTGGCCACCACATTGGCGACGCCGGAGCCGGAAATGGTGCCCATCAGCGCCGAGGACAGCACGCAGACTTGCGCCGGGCCGCCGCGCCATGAGCCGACCAGGCCAAGCGCAAAATCGTTGAACAGCGCGATCATGCCGGCGCGCTCAAGAAAGGCGGCGAAAACGACGAAGATGAAGATGTAGGCGGCCGAGACATAGATCGGCGTGCCGTAGATGCCTTCGGTGCCATAGGCGAAGGTGTCGACGAGCTGGGCGAAATCATAGCCGCGATGGATGAACGGCGGCGGCAGATGATTGCCGGCAAATGCGTAGGCGAGAAAGATGAAGGCAATGACGGCGAGCGGCAGCCCCATTAACCGCCGCGCCGCCTCGAAGACCAGCACGACCAGCACCGCGCCGACGATCAGGTCAGGCGTGGTGAGAAAGCCGGAGCGGCGGATGAGGTCGGCATAGAACACCCAATTGTACAGACCGGTGGCGAAACCAAGCAGGCCGAGCGTCCAGAACACTGCTTTCGCCGGGACGCTTTTGGCGCGCAGATTGGCGATTAGGACAAAGCCGAGCAGCAGCAGGAAGCCGACATGCATGGCGCGTATAACCTGGCTCGGCAGGCTGCCATAGACGGCGATGTAGATTTGGAAGATGGAGAAGGCGATGGCGATAAAAAAAGCCGCCTTGCCGGCGATGCCTTCGCCGAAGCCAGGCGGCAATCCTTCGACAGGAGCTTCCGCTGTGGGGGAAAGAGCGGTCGGGGTTACGGTCATTAGCGGGGTTCCTGGCGGGGCGGTCCCCTCCTCGAGGGGAGGGTGCCGAGCGAAGCGAGGCGGGTGGGGTCGGTGCGGCAGTGCGCGACCTCAACCGACCCTACCCGTCCATTCGCCTTCGGCAGCTGTTCACCTTCTCCTCAAGGGGGAGGGATGGCTCCTTACTTCACCAATCCCTTTTCCTTGTAATACCTCTCGGCGCCTGGATGCAGCGGCACCGGCATGCCGTCGAGCGCCTTGGCCGGGTCGATCGCCTTGGCGGCGGCGTGGGCAGCGGTGAGCTGGTCGAGATGCTCGAACAGCAGTTTCGTCATCTGATAGGCGGTCTCGTCGGAGACATCGGCGCTGGTGATCAGGAAATTGCCGACGGCGGCGGTCGCAACATCCTCGGTCTGGCCCTCGTAGGTGCCCTTGGGGATGACCACGGAAAGATAGGGCGAGCCGATCTTGGCGACGTCCTCCGCCGGCACGGCAACGATGTTTACCGGCACTGAGGTGGCGAGGTCACGGATCGACGCGACCCCAAGGCCAGCCGACTGCAGCGTGGCGTCGAGCTGGCGGTTCTTGATCAGCTCCACCGATTCGGCGAAGGGCAGATATTCGATCCGCCCGAGGTCTTCGTATTTCAGCCCGGCAGCGGCAAATATCGTGCGGGCGTTGAGCTCGGTGCCTGAGGCCGGCGCGCCGACCGAAAGGCTCTTGCCCTTGAGATCGGCGAGCGTCTTGATGCCGGATTCCTTGCTGGCGACGATCTGGATGTAATTGGGATAGATGGCGGCAATGCCGCGCAGCTTGTCGAGCTTGCCTGGGAAGCCTGCTTCGGTATTGCCTTCGGCGGCCAGCTTGACGGAATCGCCGAGCGCAAAGGCGATCTCGCCCTTGCCCTGCTGCAGCAGGTTGAGGTTTTCGACCGACGCTTTCGTCGCCTGCACCTGGGTGCGCGCGCCTTCGATGCCCTTGCCGTAGATTTCCGACAGCGCGACGCCGAGCGGATAGTAGACGCCGGACGTGCCGCCGGTCAGCACGTTGATGAATTCCTGTGCCTTGACCGATACCGCGCCAAGGCCAAGGGACAGCGCCAGCACGCCGGCTGCAACAAATTTCGTCCTGAAATTGAGCATGCGATTTCCTCCCTGAAAATTCGCCGCCGTGCCCTCCTCGGCGGCACGAAGCGAAGCGAGTTTAGACAGCGGGCGGGAAATGCCAACCCGCAATAGCAGCGATTAGACGAACGGCTAAGCAGTGCCGCAACACGTTGGCGCTTGCGCGAGGTCGCATCGCGGCAGAAAGATTTTTCCAGCGCTTGTCGAAATCCGGCAGGGCCGCGCGACATAAGTCCGGCTCGCAACGATGCGGCCTTCGAGAAACGGGAGAAGACCATGCGATACATGCTTTTGATCTATGGAAACGAAGCGGGGATGGCAGCCGCGCCAGCAGATGCGGTGACACAGATGTCGAGCGCGTACGTCGCCTACACCGAAGCGTTGAAGAAATCCGGCGCCTGGCTCGCCGGCGACCGGCTGAAGCCGACGCAATCCGCTACCTCGGTGCGGATGGCCAATGGCAAGACCAACGTGCTCGACGGCCCCTATGCCGACACCAAGGAGCAGCTTGCCGGCTTCTATATGATCGAAGCGGAGGACGTCGACGCCGCCATTGCCTGGGCGGCGCGCTGCCCGGGCGCCAGCACCGGCACGGTAGAGGTGCGGCCGATCTGGGAACTCACCATGTGATGCCGGAATTGCCCGATACTGCGCGGGCGGCGGCGGAAGCGGCCGCCCGGCAAAGCTACGGCAAGCTGGTCGCCTATCTCGCCGCACGCACGCGCGACGTGGCCGCTGCCGAGGACGCATTGGCCGATGCCTTTGCAGCGGCGCTCGAGCGTTGGCCACAGGCGGGCGTGCCCGACAAGCCGGAAGCCTGGCTGCTGGCGGTGGCACGCAAGCGCCGCGTCGACGCGGTCAGACGGCGGCTGACACGCGAGGCGGGCCGCGACCACCTGAGACTGATCGCCGAGGAGATGGAGGCGCGCATGGCCGAGGAAGACCTGCCGGACGAGCGGCTCAGGCTCATGTTTGCCTGCGCCCATCCCGCGATTGAGGCCGGCGTGCGAGCACCGCTGATCCTGCAGACGGTCCTGGGCTTCGACGCAGCGACCATCGCCTCGGCTTTTCTTGTCTCGCCAGCCACGATGAGCCAGCGGCTGGTGCGCGCCAAGACGCGAATTCGCGAGACAGGCATTCCGTTCCGCGTGCCGGAGCGGGCCGAGCTCGGCGAGCGGCTGGGCACCGTTCTGGAAGCGATCTACGCGGCGTTTGCCGAAGGTTGGTCCGACCCGGCCGGCACCGAAACGCGGCGCCGCAATCTCGCGACCGAAGGCATCTGGCTCGGCCGTCTGATCGCCTCGCTGATGCCGGATGAGCCGGAAGCACTCGGCCTGCTGGCGCTGATGCTGTTCGCCGAGGCGCGGCGTGCAGCCCGGCGCAATGCGGCGGGTGACTATGTGCCGCTGGCCGAGCAGGATCTTGCATTGTGGGACGACACCCTGATCGATGAAGCGGAGGCGCTGCTCGGGCGCGCGGCCGCCGAGGGTGTTGTCGGCCGCTACCAGCTCGAGGCCGCCGTGCAATCCGCCCATACGACACGGCGGCTGACCGGTTGTACCGACTGGGTCGCGATCAAGGAGCTCTACGACGCGCTGTCGGTGATTGCCGGCTCGCCGGTGGTGTCGATCAACCGTGCGGTGGCGATTGCCGAGGCCGAAGGTGCTTCAGCAGGATTGGGCGCGCTTGATCAACTCAGCGGCGACAAGCGGCTGTATGACTATCAACCTTACTGGGCCGCCCGCGCGGGCCTGCTGGCCAGACTCGGCAAAGTTCCGCAAGCGAGCGAGGCCTATGACCGGGCTATCGGCCTCGAACGCGATCCGGCCGTGCGCCGGTTCCTGCAGGAACGACGGGCATGGCTCGGCCACGCGGAAAGACACTGAGACAAGGCGGAGTGCTTAGGCCGGCCACATGTCGTGGGAAGCATTTAGCCTCTTTATCACTCGATGTTCCCGCAAATTGGCCCACAGGCGTTCGATATTCGGCCAAGCGGTTGGAACCTTCGCGACCTCCGGATGCCAGGCCACCAACATGACGAGATAGATGTCGGCCAGCGAGAGCCGGTCGCCGGCCAGCCAGTCATGGCCTGCGAGGGCGGCATCGAGAATGGCGAAGCTGCGATCCATTTCCGAGACCGCCGCCCGTTTGACAGCGTCCACGCCGCGGGGATCGGTCGTGTAGCGATGAGCGTAGAAGAACCGCAGGTCAGCCGAATAGATGACGGAGGACATGAAAAACATCCAGCGCAGGAAGTCGGCACGGTCAGCCGAACTTGCTGCGGGCGCCAGTCCTGCTTCCGGGTGGCGCTCGGCCAGCAGGATGCAGATCGCCGCCGATTCGGTCATCGAGCGTCCGTCCGGCAAGATCAGGACCGGCACCTGGTTCAAGGGGCTGATATCTAAAAAGGCCTGGTCGGGTCGGCCCTTCGGAACGTCGATCTGGTCGAAAGGCACGCCCGCCAAAGCGAGCGCCGCCTCGATGACAAAGCCGCCGGTATTGGCACGCGTATAGAGCTTGTACATGAAGTCCTCCACCTGCCGGGCAGCGACGATTTGATACGGAAGGGACCCGCCGCTCAAGCGAACGACGCCCGCCACAGGTGGTTTTTCAGCGGTCCACGCCGACGCGTGATACAGAGTATTTGATGTCGGAGGGCATCGCGAAGGATCGCTACTGACCGGTCAAAAACGCTCGTGTCTAAGCGCCCAATCCCTCGAACAGGATCGTCGAGAGATAGCGCTCGGCGAAAGAGGGGATGACGACGACGAGGTTCTTGCCCTTGTTCTCGGCCCGCGAGCCGACGACGATCGCCGCTTGCAGGGCGGCACCCGACGAGATGCCGACCGGCACACCTTCGAGCCGAGCGACGAGCCGTGCATTGGCAACCGAATCCTCGTTCGAGACCTTGACGATCTCGTCATAGATCGTCGTGTCGAGGATTTTTGGCGCGAAGCCGGCGCCAATGCCCTGGATCTTGTGCGGGCCTGGCTGGCCGCCCGACAGCACCGGCGAGGCTTCCGGTTCGACGGCGACGACATGCACCGAGGGCTTACGCTTCTTCAGCACCTGGCCGACGCCGGTGATGGTGCCGCCGGTCCCGATGCCGGCAACGAAGATATCGACTTCGCCATGGGTGTCGTTCCAGATTTCCTCGGCCGTGGTGCGGCGATGGATTTCCGGATTGGCCGGGTTTTCGAATTGCTGCGGAATGACAGCGTCGGGCAGCGTTGCCGCCAGCTCGTCCGCCTTGGCGATGGCGCCCTTCATGCCTTTCGGCCCTTCGGTCAGCACCAGTTCGGCACCGAGCAGAGCCAGCATCTTGCGGCGTTCGACGGACATGGTTTCCGGCATGGTCAGGATCAGCTTGTAGCCCTTGGCAGCGGCGGCAAAGGCGAGCGCGATGCCGGTATTGCCCGAGGTCGGCTCGATCAGGGTGGTCTTGCCGGGCGTAATCCTGCCCGAAGCCTCCAATGCCTCGATCATCGACACGCCGATGCGGTCCTTGACCGAGGCGATCGGGTTGAAGAATTCGAGCTTGGCCAGCAGATTGGCGACGACACCCTTCTCCCTGGCGAATTTATCAAGCCGCACCAGCGGCGTGTCGCCGATCGTCTCGGTGATCGAATTGTAGATGCGGCCGCGGCCGGGCACGTGTGCGGGGGTGGCGGGCTTGTTCATTGATTTCCTCCCAGAGGTCAAGCGGCAAGAGTCGGGCGGGGCCTAGGATAGAGCCATCCGCCGCGCAAGATAGGCTGTCGATCGAAAAATATCCGAGTGAAGTTCGTGCTGAGTACCCCCGCCCTTGCAAGGCGTGGCAATCCTTGGGCGGATTGGCGAAGGAGATCTATTGGCGGGCGGCAATTGCCGCCGCCGCACCGACCATGAAGCCCGCGGCGGTGCGGTTGAGTACCCTCAGCGCCCGCGGCGACTTCAGGAACCAGCGCGCCTTGGCCGCCAGCGCCAGATAGGGCACCAGCACCACGAGCAGGACGACGATGGTGAGCGCGACGAGGATGCCGTAATCGGCCAGCGTGATCGTCTTCAGATCGACGATGGTCGGGGTGATGGCAAGATAGAAGATCATCGTCTTCGGATTGCCGAGCGTGACGGCAAGGCCGGCTATAAAGCTGGATGCCAAGCCGCCCTTGCCTTTCTTCGCCTCCACCGTCTCCGGCGTGATGCCGCTCGTCCAGAAACGCCAGCCAAGAAAGGCGAGGTAGGCGACGCCCAGCCATTTGATGGCCAGGAAGACCATGCCGAAAGTTTGTGCGACGAAAGCCAGGCCGAGCACCACGGCAGTGAGATAGGTCAGGTCGCCGAGCATCAGCCCGAACGACATGGCCAGCGACGAGCGGAAGCCGGAACCCAGCGCACGCGCAACGAGCGCGGTGACGCCGGGGCCGGGGATGGCTGCGGCGATGCCGAGGGCGGCACTATAGGCGAGAAACCCGGTGAGTGTCATGATTCGCGCTTGTCGCACAATGTTGAAGTTGGGTGAATTCCCTCGGCCCGGATTCGATTGCGCCAGCGCAGCAGGCGACACCGCCGTTCAGGAGCGGCCGTCTTCGTAGGTAACGCGCCAGATGGTGCCATTACCGTCCTCGGTGACGATCAGCGAGCCGTCCTTGGCCATCGCGACACCGACCGGGCGGCCCCAGACGGCGTCGTTCGAGATGACGAAGCCGGTCATGAAGTCCTCATATTCGCCGGTCGGCTTGCCATCCCTGAATTTGAGTCTCACCACCTTGTAGCCGGTCCTGGCGCCACGGTTCCACGAACCATGCATGGCGACGAAGGCGTCACCCTGATAATCCGCCGGGAAGTTCTTGCCGTCGTAGAAGGCTATATTCATCGGCGCCGAATGCGCCTGCATCAATACATCGGGGACAGTGGCCTTGCCGGCGAGGTCTGGCCGCTCGCCCTGATGGCGCGGATCCTCGTTATTGCCAATGTAGTACCAAGGCCAACCATAGAATCCGCCGTGCTTGACCGCTGTTGCAAATTCGAACGGCACATTGTCGCCGAGTTCGTCGCGCTCATTGACGACGCACCACAATGCGCCGGTGGCGGGCTGCACGGTCATGCCCGTACAGTTGCGCAGGCCGGTGGCGACAGTTCGGGGATTTTTCCCATCCGGGTCAAAGGCGAGCACATCGGCACGGCCGTCCTCGGAGCCCCAGGCCGCCCCGAGCGGCTTTGATTTGGTCCAGGCGTCGAGGCCGCTATCCGGCTCCTTGCCTATATCCTCGGCGACGTTCGAGGCGGAGCCAACCGACAAATAAAGCGTTTTGCCGTCCTGCGAGAAGGCGATGTCGCGGGTCGTGTGACCACCCGACGGGATTTGGGCGACAATGGTTTCTGGTTTGCCGGATGTCTTCAGGTCGCCATCGCGATAGGGGAAGCGGACGATGCTGTCGCTGTTGGCGACATAAACCCATTGCGGTTTGTCTCCTGGCGGATAGAAGGCGATGCCGTAGGGATAATTGAGCCCCTTGGCGAAGATCGCTTTCTCGATGGGCTTGGCGCTGCCCTCGGCGAGACGATAGACGCGTATTTGGTCGGCATGGCTGTTGGCAACAAACAGGTCGCCATTCGGAGCGACGCGCACGACACGTGGATTGACGATGCCGGATGCGATCATTTCAGCCGAAAAGCCCGACGGCAATTCTGGCTTGGCGCTTTCGGGCCGTTCCGCCACGCCGGCGCCGTTCGAAGCGGATTGGGCGGGGTCGGCTGCCGGCATGTCTCGCGGCCCAATCAGGCGTCGGACGCCAGGCCTGTCGGCGTGCCAATCGCCAAACGCGACTTCGCCTTTGAGCACATTCTGGTCCGCCTGCTGGGCGGCTGCCGGTGTCGCAACAAGGAGGGCAGCGGCAACGGCCGCAAAGCCGCCAGATCGGATCATCAACGTCCTCCGGGATTCGCCTCGAACAGGGCAAACGGCATCAAGTATTGATCGTTCCAAGCGGCCGTCCAGCACACGAGGATTTGAAGCCGAACCCGTTCAGTTGCCCGAGAGGATCAGCACGAGGTGCAAGAGCAGTTGCGCGAGAAGCTGCAAGAGATGCGGGCGATGGGTTTGCCGCTGCCGGCCGATCTGGTCGCGCTAGGCGTAAAAGTCGTCGTCGAGGCGCTCTGGCTGGTTGATCATTTCTTCGAGCAGCAGACTGATCTGGGCCTTGAACGATTCCAGCGCCATTCTTTTCTCCTCCTTGCGGCAGGCCCGCGGCGGCTCCTAGCTCAGCATGCGCGAAATCAGCTGCGCGGTATAGTCGACCATCGGTACTATGCGCGCATAATTCAGCCGCGTCGGCCCGATGACGCCGAGCGCACCGACGACGCGCGCGTCCTTGTCGCGATAGGGTGCCACCACCAGCGAGGAGCCAGACAGCGAAAACAGCTTGTTTTCCGAACCGATGAATATGCGCACGCCTGGGCCTGCCTCGGCGAGGTCGAGAAGCTGGATCAGCCCATCCTGCGTCTCCAGATCCTCAAACAGATGCCGCAGCAATTCTATGTCGGCCTGGGCAGTGACGTTTTCCAGGAGATTGGCGCGGCCGCGCACGATAAGCCGCCCAGGCACGCCGCTTTCAGCGCCTGCCCAGACCGCCAGGCCCTTCTCGACCAGATCCTGCGACAGCGTGTCGAGGGCTGCCCTGGTCTCTTCCTTGATGCGGGCGATCTCGACCCGCGCCTCGGCCAGGGTGCGACCGCGGATATGGGCGTTGAGGAAGTTGGAGGCTTCGTGCAATTGCGAGATGGTGATGCCGGCGGGCAGATCGATGACGCGATTTTCGACGTCGCCGCTCTGCGAGACCAGCACGGCCAGCGCCTTGGTCGGCTCTAGCTGGATGAATTCGATGTGCTTAAGCGCCACCTCATTCTTGGCGGCGAGCACGAGGCCGGCGCCGCGCGACATGCCGGACAGCATCTGGCTGGCCTCGGTCAGCATATGCTCCAGCGTCGCGCCCGAGCCGGAGGCGCGCACCTGGGCCTCGATGGTGCGGCGCTCCTCGTCGGAGAGGTCACCAAGTTCCATGAAAGCATCGACGAAGAAGCGCAGGCCTGCCTGGGTCGGCAGCCGGCCAGCCGAAATGTGCGGCGCATAGATCAGGCCGAGATGCTCAAGGTCGCTCATCACGTTGCGGATGGTGGCCGGCGACAGCGACGACGGCAGGATGCGCGACAGGCTGCGCGAACCGACCGGCTCGCCATCCCTCAAATAGGAATCGACGATGCGCCGGAAGATGTCGCGCGAACGCATGTCGAGCGATTGAAGCGCGGGCGATTGCAGCGCGTGCGACGGGAGCACGTGCGACTGCAAACCGGGATCGACTGCCTTTGTCATTTCGAGCCAAAAACCTCCGCCCCGAAGATATAGACTTCCGCGGTGTCGGCGCAACCGGTCCATTTTCCTTTGCGCCTCACGCCCCGTGCGGCTACAAGCCGGCCAAGATTCCCCGGCCAAGATTCCGAAGAAAGAAAGAAGCCTGAATGCGCCCTTCCAAACGCCAATTCGACGAAATGCGCCCCATCTCCTTCGAGCGCGGCGTCTCCAAGCATGCGGAAGGCTCGTGCCTGGTGAAGTTCGGCGACACGCATGTGCTGTGTACGGCCAGCCTGGAGGAAAAGGTGCCGGGCTGGATGCGCAACTCCGGCAAGGGCTGGGTGACGGCGGAATACGGCATGCTGCCGCGTTCGACCGGCGAGCGCATGCGCCGCGAGGCTTCGGCCGGCAAACAAGGCGGCCGCACGCTGGAAATCCAGCGGCTGATCGGCCGCTCCCTGCGCGCCGTGGTCGATCTGCAGGCGCTCGGCGAGCAGCAGATCACCGTCGACTGCGACGTGATCCAGGCCGACGGCGGCACGCGCACCGCTTCGATCACCGGCGGCTGGGTGGCGCTCTACGACTGCCTGCGCTGGATGGAAACCCGCCAGATGGCGAGCCTGGGCAAGGTGCTGAAGGATCACGTTGCGGCGATCTCCTGCGGCATCCATGATGGCCAGCCGGTCATCGACCTCGACTATATCGAGGATTCCTCGGCCGGCACCGACGCCAATTTCGTCATGACCGGCAAGGGCGGCATCGTCGAGATCCAAGGCACGGCCGAGGGCGAGCCGTTCTCGGAAGAGCAGTTCGCGGCGCTGATGGGGCTCGCCAAGAAAGGTATTCAGCGCCTGGTCAGCTTGCAGCAAATGGCGGTGGCTTAGCTGCGGTCAATATTGATGAGATTGGCGATCCTGTGACCCCTTCTGCAATCCTGGAATCAGCACTCTACGTGACGGACCTTGCTGCCGCGGAACGGTTCTATTCGGGCGTGCTCGGGCTCGATCTGCTCGGCAAGGTCGATGGCAGGCATCTCTTCTTCCGCTGCGGCGACAGCGTGCTGCTTATGTTCAATGCCGAGGCGACCAAAGTGCCGCCGCCGGCCGACGCCAAGCTCAAAGTACCGCCGCATGGCGCGGTCGGCCAGGGCCATCTTTGCTTCGCCGCAAGCGCGGATGAAATCCCACGCTGGAAAGCGCATCTTGAGGCGAAGAAAATTGCCATCGAAAGCGAGTTCGAATGGCCGCAGGGCGGCCGCTCGATCTATATTCGCGACCCGTCGGGCAATTCGATCGAATTCGCCGAGCCAAGAATCTGGGGCATCTGATGCATTCGCCAACTGTCCATTCGCTTGACGGGCATAAGATCGTCGTCGCCAGCCATAATGCCGGTAAATTGCGGGAATTCGCCGATCTGATGGCGCCATTCGGCATAGAAGCGAAGTCCGCAAAGGAATACGGCTTGCCGGAGCCGGACGAGACCGGCACCACTTTCGAGCAGAACGCCCTCATAAAAGCCTTGGCCGCCGCCAAGGCCACTGGACTGCCGGCGCTGTCGGACGATTCCGGCCTGTGTGTCGATGCGCTCGACGGCGCACCCGGCGTCTACACCGCCAACTGGGCTGAGACGCCGGACGGCTCCCGCGACTTCGGCATGGCCATGCAGCGCACGGAAGTGGCCTTGCAAGAAGTTGGCGCGATCACGCCTGCCCAGCGCAAGGGCCGCTTTGTCGCGGTCATCTGCCTGGCCTTTCCCGATGGCCAGGCGGAATATTTTCGCGGTGAGGTCGAGGGCACGCTGGTATGGCCACCGCGCGGCGAGCTCGGCTTCGGCTACGATCCGGTGTTCTTGCCCAACGGGTTCGAAAAGACCTTCGGCGAGATGAGCGCGAAGGAAAAGCATGGCTGGAAGCCCGGCCAGCCAACCACATTGTCGCACCGTGCCCGCGCCTTCCAGAAATTCGCGCAAGCCCGATTGGCCGGCGTATGACCATGCTGCTCGACCGCAGGCCTGGTTTCGGCGTCTACGTCCACTGGCCGTTCTGCGCGGCCAAATGCCCGTATTGCGACTTCAACAGCCATGTCCGCCACCAGCCGGTCGACCAGGAGCGTTTTGCCCGCGCCTTCGAGACCGAGCTGGCGACGATGCGCGGCCGCACCGGACCGCGCGAGGTGACCAGCATCTTTCTTGGCGGCGGCACGCCATCGCTGATGAAGCCGCAGACCGTGGCGGCGGTGCTGGATGCAGTGGCGAAGAACTGGACGGTGCCTGATGGCATCGAGGTGACGCTGGAGGCCAATCCTTCCTCGGTCGAGGCCGAGCGCTTTCGCGGCTATCGCGCGGCCGGCGTCAACCGGGTATCGCTTGGCGTGCAGGCGCTGCACGACAAGGATCTGCGCTTCCTCGGCCGTTTGCACAATGTCGATGAGGCCCTGCATGCGATCGGCCTGGCGCGCGAGATATTCCCACGGCTGTCGTTCGACCTGATCTACGCGCGGCCGGGCCAGACGCTTAAAGCGTGGCAGACGGAGCTCGAGCAGGCGATCGGCCACGCCGCAGACCATCTGTCGCTCTATCAGCTGACCATCGAGGAAGGCACGCCGTTCCATGCACTGCATGCGGCAAGGAAATTCATCATTCCAGACAATGAGCTTGCCGCCGATCTCTACGCGTTGACACAGGAGATCACCACCGCGCGCGGACTGCCGGCCTACGAGATTTCCAACCACGCCAGGCCCGGCGCCGAAAGCCGGCACAATCTCACCTATTGGCGTTATGGCGAATATGTCGGCGTCGGTCCCGGCGCGCATGGCCGGTTCGTCGAAAATGGCCGCCGCGTGGTGACGATCGCCGAGAAAATGCCGGAGACCTGGGCCAATCTGGTCGAGGCCAAGGGTCATGGCGTTACCGGCGGCGAGGTCCTGACGCGGTCGGAAGAGGCCGACGAGTTCCTGCTGATGGGGCTGAGGCTGGCGGAAGGCATCGACCTTTCCCGCTACGAGGCATTTTCAGGGCGCGGCCTGTCGACGGCACGGCTGTCGGTGCTGCAGGACGAAGGCCTGGTGGCGCCGATCGGCAATGCCCGCCTGCGCGCCACGCCGGCCGGCATGATCGTGCTCGATGCGGTCGTGGCGGATTTGGCCAGATAGCACGTTGAAGAACGTTCTCTTCATCTGCAGCCAGAATCGCTTGCGCAGCCCGACGGCGGAGCAGGTGTTTTCCAAGCGGCGGGACATCGAGGTCGCTTCGGCCGGCACTAATCACGATGCCGACATACCGTTGACGCATGAACTCGTCGCCTGGGCCGACATCATCTTCGTGATGGAAAAAACGCACCGCGCCAAACTGCAGCAGAAATTCAAGACAAGCCTGAAAAAGGCTCGAGTAATCTGCCTCGATATTCCCGACGACTATGCATTCATGGACCCGGCTCTGGTGGGCCTGCTGGAGGCGCGTGTCTCGAAGTATCTGGGTTGAATGATACATCGCGGAGCATTCGCAACCGCGCTTCGAGAACTGTCTCGACCGATCGCTAAGGTTTGCGGGGTCAAGCCTCGCGCTTGTGGCGGTGTTTGGCGCGATCTTTTTCGCTGGTCTCTCCGGAACGGGCCGGCTTGATCTCGCTTTTGTCGCGTGAGGCATGGTGCTGGTCGTCTGTGGAATGTGACGCTGCGCCATCGCGGGCGCTTTTTGTTTCGAGGCGGGTGATGAAAATGTCGAAGCGATTGGGCATCGTCCGGTCAGTGCTCCATCGTGCGGTCGGTTTCGTTTGCGGGCTTGCTCTCTGCCGATCGCTGGCGTGCAAGCGGCTTCTTGGCTCTGCCATCTGCGGCTTCGGCAGGCAGGCTCTTGTCGCATGGCGCGGCGAAGCGTTTGCGGCCGGCATAGTAGGGTTCGAAAACGTCCTGTATCGTCAGGCTGTTCATCCTGCTCCTCCCGAGATCAGGGGTAAAATTCGCCGGCAACGGTTTCGTTCCCTACTGTGGCGAAGGCATGGCGGCCGGTTCACGTCGGCATCCCTTTTGGAACCAGGGCCTTTGCAACCCAGGCTTTTGCAACCAAGCGTGAGCCGTGCCAAACAGGGTCGAACGGAGTTGTGCAGGTGACCGGCGAATCGGCCAAACGCAGTTATGTGGTCGGGCAGACCGAAATCGCCGCCCGGCCGCTCGAGCCGGCGCTCTACCTGGTGGCGACGCCTATCGGCAATCTCGCCGACATCACGCTGCGCGCGCTGGAAACGCTCGCCGCCGCCGATATCGTCGCTTGCGAGGACACACGTGTCAGCCGCGTGCTGCTCGACCGCTACGGCATCCGCCGCCGCACCACCGCCTACCACGAGCACAATGCCGGCGAGGCCGGACCGAAGCTGATCGCGGCGCTGCTGGCCGGCCAAAGCGGAGCGCTGATCTCGGCTGCCGGCACGCCGCTCATCTCCGACCCCGGCTACCGGCTGGTCGGTGAGGCGCTGGAACGCGGCATTCGTGTCGTGCCGATCCCCGGCCCATCAGCAGCACTTGCCGCTTTGACGGCATCCGGCCTGCCCTCGGACGCGTTTCTGTTTGCCGGCTTCCTGCCGGTGAAGACCGGGCAGCGGCTGACGCGGCTGGAAGCGCTGAAGGCGGTGCCGGCAACGTTGATCTTCTTCGAATCGCCGCGCCGGCTGGCCGAGACGCTCAGCGCCATGGTCGAGGTGCTGGGCGTTGCCCGCAAGGCAGCCATCGGCCGCGAGCTGACCAAGACCTTCGAGGAGATGCGGACCGGCACCCTGCAGTCGCTCGCCAGCCATTACGCCGCAGCTGATACGCCGAAAGGCGAAATCGTCATCTGCGTCGGCCTGGCGGATGTTGTCGCTGATGAGCCTGAAGACATCGACCGGCTGCTGCTTTCGCTCGCCGCCGAGATGCCGGCCTCCAAGGCAGCGGCGGAAGCCGCCAAGATGACGGGTGGCCAGAAGCAGACGCTCTATCGTCGGCTGCTCGACCTCAAGAATGCCGGAAGAGACGGGACCGGCGGAGACGGCGATGGCTGAACGGCCGAGCGCCAGCCGGCAAAAGGCCTACCGGCGCGGCCATCACGGCGAATGGCTGGCGGCGGCGGCGCTGATGCTGAAAGGCTACCGAATTCTGGCCCGCCGCCACCGCACCAGGTTCGGCGAGATCGACCTGATCGCGCGGCGTGGCGATCTGGTGCTGATCGTCGAGGTCAAGGCGCGCCGCACGCTGATGGAGGCAATGGAAGCCGTCGGTCGCGAATCGGAGCACCGCATCGAAGGCGCCGCCGATTTCTGGCTGTCGCGCCAATCCGACTACGGAAAATTATCGGTGCGCTTCGACATGGTGGCGGTGCTGCCGTGGCGCTGGCCGGTGCATGTCGAGAATGTGTTTTACGGGCGAAACTAGGCCATTCTCGACGTGGGGCCGTTTTGCTGCGCCTGCGGTTCAGATCATGGTTTGCCGATCTGTCAAGCATCCGCCCAGCGCTGACTGGAACAAAAGCGTTCCTGCGTTGTTCCCCAATCGTCCTGATGTTCGACGGGCTGGTTCAAATGCCGGCCAGGGCAGTCCGCGTGGCAGCTATGCGAGGACAAAGGGATGGCGAGGCAAATGGATCCCGACGATCTCAACCCGGAACGGATCGTCACCGTGTTCGGCGGAACTGGCTTTCTCGGGCGCAGGATCGTGAAGCGGCTCCTGGAAAGAGGTTTCACGGTGCGCGCCGCATCTCGCCATCCGGCTCGCGTGGCCCTGGTCTTTTCCTCGGTTACAAGGATGCCCGAAGCAGTCGAGGCGGATATATTGGATGCGTCCTCGATCGGGTCGGCCATTACCGGATCACAGGCGGTCGTGAATGCCGTCAGTCTTTACGTCGAGCAGGGCGTCCAGACCTTTGAACGCGTGCATGTGAAAGCCGCGGCCGATCTCGCTGCCGCGTCGCGCGACCGCGAGATCGACCAGTTCGTCCAGATTTCAGGGATCGGCTCCGATCCTCAATCGGATTCGAATTACATAAGGGCGCGTGGGCGCGGAGAAGGTGCCGTGGAAAGCGCATTTCCCGGCGCTTTCATTGTGCGTCCCGCCGTCATGACAGGACCTGACGACGCTTTCCTCACGACCATTGTGAGGATGATACGCCTCCTGCCGGTCTATCCGCTGTTCGGCGATGGTGGCACACGGCTTCAGCCGGTCTATGTGGCAGACGTCGCAGAAGCAGTGAGCCGGCTGATCGACGGGCGAACCCAGGGTTCATCCATATTCGAATTCGGTGGCCCGCGTATCTATACCTATAAGGAACTGCTTCGGGAGATCGCCCGACAGCTCGATACGCACGTCAAGCTGATGCCGGTGCCGTTTGCGGTATGGAACGCCTTGGCTGGCGTCGCGGAACTCCTCCCGGCTGCCCCCATAACGCGCAACCAGATCGATCTTATGCGTCAGGACAATGTGGCAGCAATCGACGCGCCTGGCCTGAAGGAACTCGACATCGAGCCGCGGGATATCGACGAGGTGATCCGTGCGATCGAACAGCGCCGTCGCGTAGGCTCGCTCTCGTCTCCGGCTTAGGACGGCCCCCTGATCCTGGCGGGAACCTATCGCCGCGCGACAGGTTGGTCGAGCTTGAAGCCAGTGAAAGAAGGAGAAGAACTATGGCCAGATGCGATCAATGCGGGAATGACTACGACAAGGCTTTCAACGTGACGATGGCCGACGAGACCTACACATTCGACAGCTTCGAATGCGCGGTCCAGAAACTTGCTCCGACGTGTCCGCATTGCGGATGCCGGATCATCGGACATGGCGTCGAACAGGATGACATCATCTACTGCTGCGCACATTGCGCCGCGGAGGAAGGCGCGAGCGCGCTGACCGATCGTGCGCCTTGACGCACCTCCTTTGGCGTCTCCAGGTCGACCATTCCGAACGACTGCGCCGGCTCATCCCATATGGCCAGTGCTGTCAGCACGACGACGACCAGCCGAGGTCAAGGCCGCCGCACGCTGATGGAGGCAATGGATGCAGTCGGCCGCGAATCGGAGCGCCGTATCGAAGGTGCTCGCGATTTCTGGCTGTCGCACCAATGGACTACGGAAAATTGTCGGTGCGCTTCGACAAAAGGCAGCGTGCGTCGTCTTGATCGCGCCAGAGCTGTCATGTTCTTGCACGTTCAAGAACCCGCGTTCGACGGTTAGACGCCGTTCCGTGGCAAGTCGGCTCCCGCTTGGACAAGTCGCTCCACGACGGCGGCCGCCTCCTCTGGAATGGCCGGTATGGTGCCCGACTTCCGCGTCGATCCGAAATCGAGGCCGGCGAAAAAGAGACCTGGAACAGCGCCGACGCCATCCTCGTGGACGGGCTGGCCGGCTGCATCGAGGGCGCCGGGGAGCCGGACCCATGAGAAATCGCCGGTGAAGCCCGTGCACCAGATCACTGATCTGATGCCGCTTGCCGTCCAGTCGAGGGAGCGGATCGGAGGATCGGGCAAGCGCGGGTCAACCGTCTCGGCCGGATCATCCTCGGCCAGTGGCGCATCGAGGCCGGCGCGCTCAATGTACCCGTCGACCAGGCGCTTGGTATTCGCGGAGACCTCGTCGGCAAATCGCATGTGGTCGTCGAGCTCGTCGCCGAAGACGAGGCTGCCATTCTCCACTCCCCTGAAGCGGCCGAGCAGCACCACGCCTTGCGCACTCAGCGATTGCAAACTGATCGTGTGCGTCGCGCCGACCAGCGCGCGGGCCTGCAGCTTGCCGGAAGGGAGGACGAGTTCCTTGCGCGGAACGTCGAGAAAACCGGACAGCGTCAGCCATTTAAGTATGTTGCCCCCGCGGTAGCGCCGCACCCAACGGCCGTTGCGGCTGGTCGCCAAAAAGACCACACGTCCTGCCAACGCCAGATCCTCGGCGATCTGGCCGCCCGACTGGCCGCTGCCGACCACCAGCACCGCGCCACTCTCGAACTCGGCCGGGTTGCGATAAGCCGAGGAATCGACTTGGCCAATTGCGGTTGGCAAATCCGCCGACCCTGCTGGCCGGACCTGCCGATTCTGGTCGCCGGTGGCGATCACCACGTTGCGCGCCAGAAATGCCCCGTCCGTCGTGGTGATGCGAAAGATCCCGTCGTCTCTCGTCAGCTCTTGCACCGGAGTTTGGGTGCTTACCGGCAGGCGGTGCCGCTCGGCATAGCCTTCGAGATACGCGACAAATTCGTGGTGGCTTATCGCGCCCCACGGCTCGGGCCCCTCGTAGGAATCACCGGGTAAGATGGAGCGAATGGTCGGCGAATTCAGTCGAAACGAGTTCCACCGCTGCGTTCGCCACGTCTCGCCGATCCGGCCTCGATCGAGCACGCGGTGGTCGCGGTCCTGCCGTTTCAAGAAGTAACTGACGCCGAGTCCCGCCGGACCGGCGCCAATAACGAGGGCGTCAAGAACTTCGCTCATGCATTCCCCCTGCCAACCATACGTCCACAAGATCGTATGGCTCGGCTTCGGGCAAGAATAGAGTTCCGGCTGGGATTGCGCTATCCGCGCCGGCTCACCCCCAGATTGCCAGCCCCGCCAGCCCGACGATGCCGACGACCAGCCGCCACCAGCCGAACAGCGCATAGCCGTGGCGCGAGACGTAGTCGAGCAGGAAGCGCACGACGATCAATGCCGTGACGAAGGCGGCGACGAAACCGACGGTGATGATGGGCAGGTCGGCGCTGCTCAGCACATTGCGATTCTTGAACAGGTCGAAGGCGAAGGCGCCGACCATCGTCGGTATGGCGAGGAAGAAGGAGAATTCCGCCGCCGCCCGTTTGTCGACCCCGAGCAGCAGCGCGCCGACGATGGTCGAACCCGAGCGCGACGTGCCGGGGATCAGCGACAAGCACTGGAACAGCCCGATCTGCAGATAAAGCCTGGTCGGGAACCGCTCGACATCGTGGTAATACGGCTTCGGCTTCATGCGATCGACCAGCAGCAGGATGACACCGCCGATGATCAGCATGATGCAGATCAGCCGCGGCGATTCGAACAGCACCGTCTTGATGAAGTCATGCGCCAGTGCGCCGATAATGGCCGCCGGCAGGAATGCGATGAGAATGCCAAGGACGAAATGCCGCGTCAGCCGATCGTAGGGTAGCTCGAGCAGCATCTTCCAGAGACGGCGGAAGTAGACGCTGAGGATCGCCAATATGGCGCCGAGCTGGATCAGGATCTCGAAGGCCTTGCCGGTCGAATGAAAGCCGAGGAAATGGCCGGCGAGAAGGATGTGACCGGTCGAAGATACCGGAATGAACTCGGTCAGGCCCTCGAGCAGGCCGAGCAGCAGCGCTTCGACGACGGTCTGGCTTTCCATGGCAACCTCGGCGTTGGAGTGAGGGCTTGAGAAAAGGGCTTGCTTGTCACGGCGCGGAACTCCCCCTATAGGTCGCAGCACCCTGACAGCCCGCTGAATCGGGCGGCCAAGACTTACCGGCGCAGCCGGCGATTTGCCAGTGCGCTCTATTATCGCGGGACCATGCTGACGCTTTTCCACCATCCGATGTTCGCCAGCTGCCGCTTCGTCCGCCTCGCCTTTGGTGAGTATGGCGAGGAACTAGCGCTGATCGAGGAGAAGCCGTGGACGCGGCGCAAGGAGTTCCTGGCGCTGAACCCGGCCGGCACGCTGCCGATCCTGCTCGCCGAAGGCGACGTGCCGATCGTCGGCGCGATGGTCATTGCCGAATATCTCGACGAGACGCGCGGCGTACTCAAGCGCGACAAGCGGCTATTCGCCGAGGATCCGATGGAGCGCGCCGAAATCCGCCGGCTGACCGACTGGTACCTCAACAAGGCGGAAAGCGAGGTTACCCGGCATCTGGTGCGCGAACGCGTTCTGAAGCCGGTCATGCCGGAAACGGCAGGCGGCGGATCGCCCGATTCGGCGGCGATCCGCGCCGCCCGCGCCAATATCCGCCAGCACATGAAATACACCAACTGGCTGGCCGGCACCCGTCATTGGCTGGCCGGCAACAAGGTCACCTATGCCGATCTCGCGGCGGCGGCAGCACTGTCGGTGCTCGACTATCTCGGCGAGATCGACTGGCGCGAACACAGCGCCGCGCGCGAATGGTATACAAGGGTGAAATCACGGCCTTCGTTCCGGCCGCTTCTGTCCGACCGGGTGCGTGGCCTGTCGCCGGTGTCACATTATGCGGACCTCGATTTCTGATACGGCAAAGCTGCGCGCGCTGATCGACCGCGAGGCGCGGAATGCCGGCTTCGACGCCGTTGCCGTCACCACGCCCGATGCGATTCCGCAGGCGCCGGAACGGCTGGCCGAATTCGTTGCCGACGGCTTTCACGGCTCGATGGGCTGGATTGCCGAAACGCTCGAGCGGCGAGGCAAACCGACGACGCTTTGGCCAGAGGTCCGCTCGATCGTCGTGCTGGCGATGAATTACGGCCCCGACCACGACCCACGCGACATCCTGGCAAAGCGCGACCGCGGCGCGATCTCGGCCTATGCGCAGAACCGCGACTATCATGACGTGATGAAAGGCCGGCTGAAGGAGATCGCCGGCAAGATCGTGGCGCGCGCCGGCGGGGACGTGAAAGTGTTTGTCGACACCGCGCCGGTGATGGAAAAGCCGCTGGCCGAGGCGGCCGGCCTCGGCTGGCAAGGCAAGCACACCAACCTGGTCAGCCGAACGCATGGCTCCTGGCTGTTCCTCGGCACCATCTTCACGACGGCCGAACTGGTGCCGGACGCGCCTGAGGACGACCATTGCGGCTCCTGCCGGGCCTGCCTCGACGTTTGCCCGACGGATGCCTTTCCGGCGCCTTACCGGCTCGATGCGCGGCGCTGCATTTCATACCTCACCATCGAGAACAAAGGACCGATCCCGCATGAGTTCCGGGAAAAGATCGGCAATCGCATCTATGGCTGCGACGACTGCCTGGCCGCCTGCCCGTGGAACAAGTTCGCCCAAGCCGCTTCGGAGGCAAAGCTTGCCGCCCGCGCGGACTTGCGCGAACCGCCGATCGCCGAGCTGCTGCGCCTCGACGACGCTGCCTTCCGCGTGCTTTTTTCGGGCTCGCCGGTCAAGCGCATCGGCCGCGCCCGTTTTATCCGCAACGTGCTGATCGCCGCCGGCAATTCCCAGGACTTGTCGCTGGCCGGCGCCGTCCGCGCGCTGCTCGACGACGCCTCGCCCCTGGTTCGCGGAGCTGCGGTATGGGCGCTGTTGCGGCTGGTGCCGAGTCGGGAGTTTGCCGAGCGTGCAGCGGCCGCATTGCAAGCAGAAGATGACGAGGCGGTGAGAGGCGAATGGCTTCTGGCCCTGCCAAAGCCGATCGAGGCACATACATGACCAAACAGCAGATTTTCATCTTCGGCGCCGGTTATTCGGGCAAGGCCTTTGCCCGCGCCAACAAGGATGCCGACACAGCGATCTTCGGTACAACACGGTCGCTGGAAAAATTCGCGGCGCTGCGGCAAGCCGGTATCGTGCCGCTGCGTTTCGATGGCACGCTGACCTCCGAAATCGGCGATGCGCTTGGGAAGACAACCCATCTCGTCGTCTCGGTCGCGCCGGACGAGGCCGGCGACCCGGTGCTGGGTGCGGCTCGCGAGGTGATCACGGCCAACATGCCGGAGCTCGAATGGATCGCCTATCTCTCGACCGTCGGCGTCTATGGCGACCATGGCGGCAATTGGGTGGACGAGGCCGCCGAATGCCGGCCAGTATCGAAGCGATCAGCGATGAGGGTTGCCGCCGAGCAGGATTGGCTGAAACTGGGCCACGACACCGGCCGGCCGGTGGCGATCCTGCGGCTTTCCGGCATTTATGGGCCAGGCCGCAACGCCTTGGTCAATCTGGAAAACGGCACTGCGCGGCGGCTGGTCAAGCCGGGCCAGGTGTTCAACCGCATCCATTGCGACGACATTGCCGGCGCGCTCTGGCATCTGGCCGAAGGCAATCGCGGCGGCATCTTCAACGTCACCGACGACCTGCCGGCGCCGCCGCAGGACGTCGTCGCCTATGCCGCCCAATTGATGGGCATCGAGCCGCCGCCCGAAATTCCGTTCGAGACCGCCCAACTTTCGCCCATGGCGCGGTCCTTCTACGGCGAGAACAAGCGTGTCGCCAACGCGGCGATCAAGGCGGCCGGCTATGGGTTTCGCTTCCCCGACTACCGTTCGGCGCTCGACGCCATGTGGGCGAGCGGCGACTGGCGCGACGGCGAGGCGCGCAGCCCGATGAAACGGTCATGATCGATACGTTGCGCGGGGCGTGGTATGATGCGGTTCAAATCGCGGAGGGGTCCAGCTTGGGGAAGACGTTAAAGCGAGCCTTGCCCGGCAAAACACTGCTGCTTTCGGCAGCACTGGCCGTCGCCAGCTTGACAGCGCTGGCAACGCAGACGGCGGGCGCCGAGCAACGGGCAAAAGACCTGTTTGGCGCCAAAAGGCTGCCGGCGGTCGCAGCAGCGCAATCGATCGGCTTCTACTCCAAAGGCTGTTTTTCCGGCGGCGTCGCCCTGCCCATGGATGGCCGGCACTGGGAGGTGATGCGGCCGTCGCGCAACCGCCGCTGGGGTCATCCCGCAATGATCGCGCTGATCGAGAAATTGTCGCGCGACGCTGCCGCCGACGGCTGGCCGGGCCTATTGATCGGCGACATTTCGCAGCCGCGCGGCGGGCCGATGCTGACCGGCCATGCCTCCCACCAGATCGGCCTCGACGCCGACATCTGGCTGACGCCGATGCCCGACCGCAAGCTCTCGGCCGAAGAGCGCGAAAACATCAGCGCTACCTTGATGGTCGATGAAAAAACCCACTTGGTGAAGGACGGCGTGTGGACGCCGATGCATACGCGGCTGTTGAAGCGCGCCGCGAGCTATCCCGAAGTCGAGCGCATCCTGGTCAATCCAGGGATCAAGAAGAAGCTCTGCGACACGGTCAAAGGCGACCGCGGCTGGTTGCGCAAGGTCAGGCCGTTCTGGGGCCACGACTACCACTTCCACATTCGCATCGGCTGCCAGGCTGGATCACCCGACTGCAAGGCGCAGGAAGCGACGGCGCCGGGCGATGGCTGCGACCAGGCGCTGGCCTGGTGGTTCACCGAGGGGCCGTGGCGCCCCAACAAGAACCCGGACAAGCCGAAGGCACGCGACGTGATGACGATGGCGAACCTGCCCAGGCAATGCCAGTTCGTGCTCGACGCGCCGGCTCCGCCCTCGGCGGAAGCAGTCACCTACTATGGCGACGGCGTGCCGATCGCGGCAGAACCCGCTCTCGCGGCAGAACCTTCGCCGCCGCCGACGGTCGCAGCCGGCGCGGCAGCGCTTCCGGCCTCGGCGAACGCCTTTGTGGCGACCCCCGAGATCGGCATTCCGCTGCCGCGGCCACGACCGGGGCACTGATGCGGGCAGCGTGTTTGCTGTCTGCATCCGTGCATCTCCACTTCGAAAACCGATTTCCCTTTTTGCGGTCATGCGCTAGTCAACGAGAGAACGGCGATACGCGTCGGGAACGGACGAGAGCATGCCAGGCGTAAGCGACGACGACACTCTGTTGCGATTTCCGATCCTGATCGGCGACATAGGCGGCACCAATGCGCGCTTCTCGATTGTGCTCGACGCGAATTCCGAGGCCGGCGAGCCGACAATCGTCCAGACCGCCAACTTCAATACGATAGACGAGGCGATCCAGTCGGCCGTGCTCGACCGCTCGTCGGTCCGGCCGAATTCGGCTGTGCTGGCGGTAGCCGGTCCTGTCGAAAGCGACGAGATCCCGCTTACCAATTGCCCATGGATCGTCAAGCCGAGACAGATGTTCGCCAGTCTCGGTCTCAGCGACGTCGTGGTGCTCAACGACTTCGAGGCGCAGGCGCTGGCTGTCGTCGCGCTCGGCGAAGAGCACATGGAAAAGATCGGCGGCGACGAGCCGGAACCGAATTCCGGGCGGGTGGTGCTCGGCCCGGGAACTGGGCTCGGTGTCGCCGGGCTGGTTTATGCGCTGCATCACTGGATACCGGTACCCGGCGAGGGCGGCCATATGGATATCGGCCCGCGCTCGCCGCGCGATTTCCAGGTGTTTCCGCATATCGAGAAGCTCGAGGGCCGCATCTCCGGCGAACAGATCCTGTCCGGACGCGGCCTGGTCAATGCCTACCGGGCGGTGGCCAAGGCGGACGGCAAGCCGTCGCCCTTTACAACGCCTGCCGAGGTCACCGCCGCGGCACTGGCAAAGAACGATCCGGTGGCCGAAGAGGCGCTGTCGATCTTCGTCACTTGCCTGGGGCGCACCGCCGGCGATCTCGCTCTAGTGTTCATGAGCCGCGGCGGCGTGTTTCTCACCGGCGGCATCGCGCAAAAAATCCTGCCGGCACTGCGCACCGGCAATTTCCGCGCCGCCTTCGAGGACAAGGCGCCGCACAGCGCCCTGATGCGCAGCATGCCGGTCTATGTCATCACCCATCCGCTGGCGGCGCTTTTAGGGCTGGCCGCCTATGCCAGAAATCCGTCGCTGTTCGGCGTGCAGACGGCGGGGCGGCGCTGGCGGGTCTAGGATACAAGCTGCGCCGCGACGAAGTTTCGCCGTCCTCGGCCATAGGCAAGCCGCCATCGGGGCGTTAAGAGGTTGCCGAATTGCAGCCGGCCGAAGCCAAAACCACAAAGCGCTCCAACTTGACACTTCCAGCACCAACCAAAGGGAAAGCCCGGCCCAGCGAGATCGTGGCGGTGATCCGCCGCATCGTCGCCGAGAACAGCCGCGATTATCGCTGGTACTATGCTCTTGCCGTGCTGTGCCTGGTGACGATCGCGGCGACGACCGCCTTCACCGCCTGGATCATGAAGGATGTCGTCGACCAGATCTTCTATAAGCAGCGCGGCGATCTTATCGCGCTGATCAGCGTGTCGATCCTGGCCGCCTTCATGCTGCGCGGGCTGGCCAGCTACGGCCAGGCAGTGACGCTGGCCAAGATCGGCAACAATCTGGTGGCGCGCTACCAGCGCCGCATCTTCGACCATCTAATGAAGCTCGGCGTCGGCTTCTTCAACGACACCCGCTCGGGCCGGCTCGCCGCGCAGATCAACGAGAACGTCAACGGCATCCGCGATCTCCTGTCGATGACGCTGACATCGCTGGCGCGCGATGCCGTATCGCTTGTCGCGCTGGTCGGCGTCATGATCTGGCAGGACCCGGTGCTCTCGGCGATGTCGCTGCTGATCGGGCCGCCCTTGATCTACAGTGTCAGCTATCTGATGCGTCGGGTGCGTCGCATCACGCGTGAGTCGGTGCAGATCAACTCGCGGCTGATCGGCGCCATGCAGGAAGCGACGCAAGGCATCGCTATCGTCAAGGCCTTCACCTTGGAAGACGAGCTGTCGCGCCGCATCGGCGGCCTCGTCGCCGGCGCCGAGCAGCGGGCAAACAAGATCGCCCGCGTCTCCGAACGGCTGACGCCGATCTCCGACATGCTGGCCGGCTTCGCCGTCGCCGGCGTCATCGCCTATTCCGGCTACCGGGCGACCGTCGGCGGCCAGCCGCCGGGCGCCGTCGTTGCCTTCCTCACCGCCCTGCTGCTTGCCTATGATCCGGCCAGGCGGCTGGCGCGCATGCAGGTCGGTATGGAAAAGTCGCTGGTCAATGCGCGCATGATCTACGAGCTTCTCGACCTCGAGCCGCAGCAAGGTGACGTGCCGGCAGCCGCCGAGGCGAAATTCGCCTCCGGCGAAGTGCGCTTCAACAACGTGTCCTTCCGCTATGTCGAAGAGGCGCCGGTCCTGCAGGACCTGAGCTTTGTCGCCGCCGCCGGCAAGGTGACCGCCATCGTCGGCGCCTCGGGCGCCGGCAAGACGACGCTGGTTGCGCTGCTGCAGCGCTTCCACGACGTCGAGTCGGGCAGCATCGAAATCGACGGCCAGGACATTTCAAAAGTCACCAAGCATTCGCTGCGCGGCTCGATCGCCTATGTCTCGCAGCAGCCCTATCTGTTCGAAGGCACCATCCGCGACAACATCCGCTACGGCAGACTGAGCGCCACCGACGCCGAGATTGAACGCGCCGCCCAACAGGCCGCGGCACACGATTTCATCCGCCAGCAGCCGCAAGGCTACGACACGCCGGTCGGCGAGAACGGCGTGACGCTGTCGGGCGGCCAGCGCCAGCGTGTATCGATTGCACGCGCTATCGTTCGGCAGGCGCCGATCCTGCTGCTCGATGAAGCCACCTCGGCGCTCGACAACGAGGCCGAGGCCCGCGTCCAGGAAGCGCTGACCCATGTCATGGAAGGGCGCACCACCATTGTCATCGCGCACCGGCTGTCGACGGTGGTCAATGCCGATCATATCATCGTGCTGGAGCAGGGCCGGCTGGTCGAACAGGGCACGCATGCCTCGCTGATGGCCGACCCGCACAGCGTCTATGCCCGGTTCCACCGGGTGCAAGGCAGGAAAGGGCTGGGGCTTGTCGATGACGGCAAGCCAATCCAGACTGCGGCGCAAAATGTCCGCGCGAAAAAGGCGGCCGGGAGACATTCATGAGTGACACGCCGACCGTTAGTGAAATGGGCCTGGTGGTGGTGGGCGCGGCCGGCCGCATGGGCCAGGCGCTGATCCGCGCCATCCACACGATACCGGGCGCCCGCGTCGCCGGCGCCATCGAGCGGGCCGGTTCGCCCCATATCGGCAAGGATGCCGGCGAGCTGGCCGGCGTCGGCAGGCTCGAGGTGGTGATCGGCGACGATCCGCTGCCGGCCTTCGCCAAGGCCGACGGCGTGCTCGATTTCACTACGCCGGCCGCGACCGTCGAATTCGCCGGCTACGCCGCACAGGCGCGCATCGTCCATGTCATCGGCACCACCGGCTGCTCGGCCGAAGACAATGCCAGGATCGCGGCGGCGGCACGGCACGCGACGGTGGTCAAGTCAGGCAATATGAGCCTCGGCGTCAATCTGCTGGCGGTGCTGGTGGAACAGGCGGCGCGCGCGCTCGATGCCGACGATTTCGACATCGAGATCCTGGAAATGCACCACCGGCACAAGGTCGATGCGCCGTCGGGCACGGCGCTGCTGCTCGGCGAAGCCGCCGCTGCCGGGCGCGGCGTAGCACTTGCCGGCAACGATGTTCGCGTGCGCGACGGCCATACCGGCGTGCGCAAGGCAGGCTCGATCGGTTTCGCCAGCTTGCGCGGCGGCTCGGTGGTCGGCGATCACAGTGTGGTGCTGGCCGGTACCGGCGAGCGCATCACGCTCGCCCACCACGCCGAAGACCGGGCGATCTTTGCTCGTGGCGCGGTCAAGGCAGCCCTGTGGGCGCGCGGCCGCAAGCCGGGCCTCTATTCGATGCGGGACGTGCTCGGCCTGACAAGCTGATCCACAGACTTGGCTGATCCACAGATTTGGCTGATCCACAAGATTTGAAGGAGCAAATATGTCGAGAACTCTCGTGCTCGTGCGCCATGGCCAGAGCGAATGGAATCTGAAGAACCTATTTACCGGCTGGCGCGACGTCGACCTGACCGAACTGGGTCATGCCGAGGCCAAGGCGGCCGGCGCCAAGCTCAGGGCGCGCGGCATGAAATTCGACATCGCCTTCACGTCGTCGCTGATCCGGGCGCAGAAGACCTGCCAGCATATTCTCGACGCCGTCGGCCAGAGCGATCTCGAGACCATTCGCGACCAGGCGCTGAACGAGCGCGACTATGGCGATCTCTCCGGCCTCAACAAAGATGACGCTCGCAAGAAATGGGGCGAGGAGCAGGTGCATGTCTGGCGCCGCTCCTATGACGTGCCGCCGCCCGGCGGTGAAAGCCTGAAGGACACCGGCGCGCGCGTCTGGCCCTATTACCTGCACGATCTGCAACCGCATGTGCTGCGCGGCGGCACCGTGCTGGTGGCGGCGCACGGCAATTCGCTGCGCGCGCTGATCATGGCGCTGGACGGCAAATCGGGCGAGGAGATCGTCGAGCTCGAGCTCGGCACCGGTGTGCCGATCATCTACACGCTCAACGCCGATTCCACGGTGGCGTCGAAGGAAGTGCTGGAGCATTGAGCCGGAGAAGGAACGCGGCTTTCAAAAAAGCGCGTTGACACTCATCCCTCGCCCGCTTAATGAGCGCGCACCAGCCCAGATGGCGGAATTGGTAGACGCGCACGGTTCAGGTCCGTGTTCCGCAAGGAGTGGAGGTTCGAGTCCTCTTCTGGGCACCATCATCTTGTAAGTACCTGATTTCATTCAGGTCCTGATTTTGCTTTTTCAGTTCGGCCCAGTTGTAACAGTGACTGTTATAGTCGGGGCTCGAACAGAATGGCGAAACTACCCGAACGGTTGATGGCGCGAAGCGGCACTTTTTACTGCCGGATTTGGGTTCCCACGGACATTGCCCCTATATACGGGCGTAAAATCGTGGTCCGGTCCTTGCGCACAAAAGATTTGAAAACAGCGAAATCACGTCTCGCTCGCAAGAGCGTCGAACTGGAAAGCCGGTTTGATGCGATTCGCGCTGATCAGGTCGCCGTTGACAACTTTGGCTTTGCTGCGCCGCCGGATTCCCGAACGATCCGTACCGGCTTCAGCGAGATCGCCCGTGAACACGCCATCGCGGCGAGCGATCATGAGTTCTCACGCCGTGCGGCGCTCTTCAGCCAAGCGACCGCGGCTCCCGCCCGGTTCTGGGATGGCGAGTTCGGACCTCTGCCGGTGCCGGCCGACTTTGGGCACGACGCAGAGGATGCCTATACCTATTTCGACCACCTCGTCGCCGAAGGCGATCTCGAAAAAATCATCGCCTTCGTGAATCGCTTTCGTCTGAGCAAGCGCATCAAAATCCTGCAAGGCCTGCGGGCGACCGGAAACCTTGCTGAATTCGTCGCGATCGCCGAAAACCGCATTGCCGGAATCAGCCGTTCGGATGCGATCGCTCTTGGCCGATTGATGCTTGAGGACGAACTCGACGCCCTTCGGGCAATCGCCGAGGGGCAGCCTGATCCTTCGCTGGGCGATCTTCGTGCAGGCAATTTTCGGCAGGTGGAGAATCCTGAGGCGCCTAGCTTGGGCCGTTCCCTGCCGACGGTACCAACCGCCAAGCCGATCTCGCTCGACGAACTCTTCGAGCGTTGGGAGGCGGAAACCGATCCGAGTGCCAGCACACTGTCCAGCTGGCGCGGCATCCTGCGCGACCTGAAATCATTCGTCGGCGACAAGGCAGACGATATTACTCGCATCACTGCCGAGGATATCGTCGGCTGGAAAGACAAGCTCGTCACAGCCAATAAGGCGGCGGCCACAATCTCGCGAGGCTATCTCGGCTGCGCCCGTGCGCTGTTCAGGTTTGCCGTGGCGAACAAGCTGGCGGCGTCCGATCCCTGCGAGGGAATCAGGCTCACGCGAAAGATGAAGGCGGGCAAAAAGATGCTGGGCTACAGCGGCGAGGAGGTGGCTCGTCTGCTGGACCTGGCCAGCAATGCTTCTGACCCTTGGAAGAAGTGGCTCCCCTGGCTGGCCGCCGCGACGGGCTCTCGAATTGGAGAGGTCGCGCAGCTCCACGGCAGTCATGTGTTTGAGGAAAACGGATACCAGGTCGTCAAGATCATGCCCGCAAGCGATGCCGGCAGCCTCAAGAATGCCGAAAGCGAACGGACGGTGCCGATCCACCCCGCACTTCTCACAGCTGGATTCCTCGAATTCGTGGCAGAGAAGGGACAGGGTCCGCTCTTCTATGGCCGCTCGTCAGGCGATCCAAAGCGAAAGCACGCCTCGAAGGGCGTTGCCAACCGGCTGGCGTCCTGGATCCGAAAAAACGGGTTTTCTGATCCACGCAAGGCGCCCAATCACGCGCTGAGGCACTGGTTCAAGACCGAAGCGTCAAGGGTTGGCATTTCTGACAGCGTGGCCGACGCCATTCAGGGCCACACCGACAGCAGTTCTTCGGGTGTTTACAGGCATATCGGCTTGGCCCCGATGGCATCAGCGCTCGAGAAGATCGAACTGCCGCCGCGCCGCGGCCTGTCCTTAGATGCTTAGAGCTACACGTCTGCGCTGGAGCAAGCTCGCAACCTCATGATTGCGGCAAGAGCGGTCATCGCCGAACCACTAGTCAGACGTAGCGCTTGGGCCGGAACCGGGGTGGCAAATCAGAGATGGACCGGTCGATAGTGCGCTTTCGCAGGCCTCGCTCCGGTGCCGCTACGTCCGCCGCCTCATGGCGTGCGGGTATTCCACCGCCGCCAACATGTACCTACTCAGGCAGGCCCGCCAGACGCCAGCCATCAACAAACGGCTGCGCAATGCTCATGCTACTAAATGGCAAGTTCGCTACTAGTTCGCCGATCGTCCAACCTGGATTGCCCGCAAGAAATAGGCGGGCTTCCTCCTGTGCATCAGGCAAGCGGCCGGCAAGGGCAAGCGCCGCAATCAGGTGCTCCCTCGAACCTGTCCCGTAGGTTTCTTCCCGGCTCAAGGACGAAACAGCTTCTTCGTAGTGACCGGCGGAAATTTGCGCCATTCCCATGATCCAGAAATACCAACCGGGTGGACGAGGATTTAAACGCAGCGCCTCTGCACAAGCGGTCAGCGCCGCTTCCGGCTTGCCTAAGTAGATTTGAAGCTCCCCCATCCATGCAACCGCATCTGCATTGTTGGGATTTAGCCGAACGGCAGCATCGAATTGGAATTTTGCTTCATCCCAATTGCGCTCATTAAGCTGAACGCAGCCCAGGATCCTGCGAGCGTGGGAATCGCCAGGATCGATTTCCACGGCCCGTTGTGCGTGCATCAGAGCCCTTGCGCGGCCGGGTATCTGTGGTTCGCCCCAAATAATCCAGCCAAATAGCAGTGAGATGGCAAGATTGCTGTGCGCTTCGCAGTAGTGTGGATCGATCTGAACGGCACGTTCCAAATCAGCACACGCCTCACTGTTGTCTGATCTGGAAATGTTCCATTTGCCTCGCGACCTAACACAAAGATCATAGGCTTCGAGACTTGACGGTCGGGAACGGGCAACAATATGCTTTTCACCAAGCTTGCCAGAAATCGCTTCAACAACGCGTCGCGTGACCTCGTCCTGAACGTCGAAGATGTCGGCGATTTCGCGGTCGAAACGCTCGGCCCAGACGTGATTGCCGCCTTCCGCCGCGTTGATCAGCTGCACATTCACACGCAAACGCTTGACGGACCGCCTCGCGCTGCCCTCAAGTATGTACTTGACTCCTAGATCGCGAGCGATCTGACGGACATCACTAGGCTTGCCCTTGTAGGCGAAGGTGGAGTTACGGGCGATTACGAAGAAGCCCGGTACATTGGAGAGATCGGTGATGATGTCCTCTGTCAGGCCGTCGGTAAAGAACTCCTGTTCGGCGTCGCCGCTCATGTTGATGAAGGGCAGCACGGCGATGGACGGCTTGTCGAGAAGGGCGAGCGGAGCCGAGGTGGCTCCGGTTAAGACAGGTGGCTCGCGACGGGCAGGCGTACCGACCTCCAGCGCATAAACACGCATCGGCTCAGCAATGTTCTTAAGGACTCTCTCGCCGAGATCACAAATCGCGAGATCGAGCCGGCCCCGCACCTGACGGTAGGCATCTTCGGACAGGCAGATGGTTCCTGGTTTCGCTATGCCCTCCAGACGAGCAGCGATATTGACGCCATCGCCCATCAAGTCGCCATCCGATTCCTCGACAACATCGCCGATATGAATACCGATGCGCAGTTCAATTCGACGCTCTGCCGGCAATCCGGAATTGCGCTCGAGCATCTCTAGCTGCAGCTCCATAGCGCATCGGACCGCGTCAACGCCGCTCCGAAACTCGGACAGCACGCCATCGCCGGTGCTCTTCACGACCCGACCCCGATGAACTGCGATGGTCGGATCGACGAGGTCGCTTCGCAGCGTGCGGATGCGAGCGAGCGTACGATCCTCGTCACTCGCCGTCAGACGGCTGAAGCCGACGATGTCCGCCACCAGGATTGCCGCGAGCTTGCGTACTTCGGTCATTGCATGCCCATACCGGAACCTATCACAGCTGCGGCCGGATAGCCGCGAAGTTTGTGGCCTGCGAGATACCATTGCAGTCCGTTCCGCTACGAACGAAGAAGCACAGCTTTGGGTCGTGAAGTGACCGCTCTCGAGGAGCGGTTGCACGATCGCAATCGGGCCGATGCGCCAAAGGCGCTTTTCAGACAGGCAGCCTTGGGCCGAAGCTGACCGTCCGCAGTCAGCATGAAACAATCAGCAAGCTGCCATTCTGCTGACGACCTAGGGCGTCATCCCATTACTGGGCCGGTAAATACCTTCGAACCGCCTGAGCCGACTGGATCACATCTGTGAAGCCGGTTGCCAAGGGGACTGCGGCTCGGCGCTCTCCACTGGCTTCGCCTTGCGGCTCGCGTGTCCCTCGAAGGTAGTCTCACGGGTTTTGACCTTCGAGTTACGCTTTTTCCGCTTCGGTGGGTCGGGAATGACGATGTCCGAGACATCAATCACGGCGATCTCGGCTCGAGCCGCATCGATTCCTCCTGTCTCAAGACGGTAGGCCAGGCCCTTCAGTCGCTGGAACACCTGAGGGAACGTCAGGATGATCCCACTGTCATCTTCCCAGCCTTCGGCGCGGGCCTCCTTGTGAACGAGCACAAGGACCCCATGACGGTGGTCGCGCTGTCGCAGGTACCTACCGGAGAGCTGTAGCGTCAGGGCGTCTTCGAGCTGCCGAAGCGACCAACTCTCAGCCACCTTGATCTCTAGTGGCAGACTTGCGTCCGTCACCTTTGACTGGAGCCGGATATCCGGCTCCTTTTCATCCACGACGTGTGGCTCGCGCTCCAGTGAGTAGGCTCGCCCACCAGCACGTTCCAGTTCCCAGGCAAGCCACTTCTGCACGTCCTCCTCTTTGAGAAGCCGCTTGACCGTCTTCCCTTGTGAGAAGCGATGGTTGTGCAGGTCGTCGTTCATCTCTGCGATCCGAGACAGCGCAACAAGCTGTAGGTCTCGCGGCGTTCGCGGTGCCGTATCAAACTCCCTTTCCAGTTCAAAGGCCTCAAACGCCGGCCAGGGCTCGTGCTCAGCATCCGCCGATGCTCGGTCGTATGCGAGCTCCCGTAGTCGCTCCGCAGGAAATTGCAGGTCCGGATCGGCACCGATGCGCTTAAGCGCTTCGAGCGTTTCATGACCAGGGGTCTCGCAGAGCTGCTTGAACAGAGAACTGCGAGCTCCTTCCGCGTGGTCACGCGCACCTGGCGAATAGACGCCTTCGTGCTGGATATCCTCATCATGCCTGATCGTCCGGAACGCGATCCGCACGAGCCGCTCCAAGACAGGGAATGGCAAAACTCCGGGGTTCATCCCACCGCGAAGCCACTGGTCACCGAATATCGCCGGCAGCACATGCTCCGAAAGGATCCTTTGGTCGGTGGGTTTTAGAGCATCGAGCTTCGACGAAAGCGCCTCAATGCTGGCTTCGGGATTAGTACGCATGGCGAAGCCGAGATAGAGCGCGGCATCTTCTGCGCACTGTGCTGAAGCGAAACGAGCCAGAGTCATCTCGGTGAACGTAAGCGACACGTTGATCTCGGGCAGTGCGCGCCCGATGACATTGAATGCCTTCTTGAGCGGCGCACCGCCGAGATCATCGTTCTCGAAAACGTATTTCAACAGAGCAGGTGCAACGAGGGACGCTAGGTGAGCATCTGCATAGGCGGCTTTGTCAAGGAACCCGTGTTGATCGGGAACCACGGTAAGGTGGTCCATGATCTCGTGAACAAACACAACGGCGACCTCGTCGGGCCAGACCTCGACGAGCTGAGAAAGCCAGTGCGGAAATCCGTTCAGTTCCAGCGTCGAAAGCTGTGCAGCGATCGTCGCTTCCTCGCTCGTCAGCTCGTGCGCCCACCGGCTGTCGGCCTTCGCTTCAAGCGAGATACCCACGATGCCCATGGAGTCGAGCTTCGAACCAACATTGCGCTTCTCCGCGGGCCTTGAACTGGTGAGCGTCGGCTTGTGCGTCCGCCAAAATTTCGTGAGAGCCATGGTGGCTTCGCGGGTCACGTGAGGACCCAGCACGTCTGCGAGAGGGCCGAAACTGTCGATCGCGTAGCCGGTCCGCTCCGACGTCGCGGCGTGCAGTAGCTCCCAGATATAGAAGAGCCGGCCATCAACGTTGCCAGCCTTCAGATCGGGCGGCGGCGTCCTCAGTTGCTCCGGGTCGGCCTTGAGCCGATCGATGAACTCGAACCATGACTTGTCGCGCTCCTTCTCCTCACGCTCGCGCTTCTTAGTAAGCCGATCCATCTCCTTCCGGTGCTCGATCTCCTGCTTCGAAAGCTCCGGCGGCTTTAGCCAGGCTTCGAGGTAGTCCGACTCCTGCGCCTTCTCGGCGGCGCCCTTTATCCGAGCAAGCAGCTCATCGGACTTGCCAGTGTCTCGCCAGAGCGACATCAACGCGCTCAACGCGAGGCGTCGCTTCTGCGGGGTGTCGCCCTGGCGCGCGTCATCAAGCAGCCATGGGATGTCTTCTTCTCGCAGGCCCGACGACCAGCCCACGATATCGAGCTGCCACATGTTGGTGAGGCCCATCTTCTGCACGCGCGGATGGTCCCTGAGTTTTTCCACCGCGTGCCAGAGGCCAATCCGCCTGCGTTCCGCAGACGCATGCAGGAGCGGCTGGAACTCCTGGTCCTCAAACCGGCGCACGCCCATTCGGTCGCCGTTCAGACGCAATGCTGCATCGACCAAAAACGGGTCCAAAACCTTTCGCGGGCTCTGCTTCAGCAGGGCTGTTGCCGCTGCTTGCAACAGAGGCTGCAGCCGCTTTTCATCGGGATGCCTATCTTCATCTTCGTCGGGCTCTTCGCCCAACATGTCGAGGAGGCCCTTCACCAGCGCTTTCAGTCCGGATCGGCTCTCCAGCCGCTCTATCAGACCCTTGCCCCGCCATCCGAACTGCTCAGCACGATCTCCCTTCTTCTTGAGCTCTTGGATGAGCGACAGGAAACCGTCTACGGAGAGGTGTCGGGGCCACAGGACATCAAGCGCTTCCCAAACGGCGGTCGGATCCGTTGATGACGAGTTGGCAAGAACCTCTTTCGCGAGGCTTGCCAAATCTGACGGCTCACCCACCACGCCAAGAGCGCGAGTTCCCAGGACGAGCGTCGTGATATCCGAGAACTCGCCATTCACCGCGATTCGCGCAATGTCTACCGCATCAGAAAGGCGACCGGCATCGATCATATTGAGGATCAGGCGCCGGACTTCGGTCCTGTCGCCGTGCTTTGACCACCCCGCTTTCAATGCAGGGACGATGTCGGAATTGGAGAACCTGCGGACTACATCGGGGTCCAGCCGGCGGTAACGCGTGACGCCGGCCGCCAGCTGGGTAAATGTTGCTTCGAGCACCGCCTGACGAATTTCCGTGGAAAGGCTCGTCGGGTCTCCCGCAGTTAGCAAGAGCGATGGATCGCGCCGTATTACCTCCCGCGCGACGTCGCCATTCCACGCCGACAGCCATGCTGCAGTCTCCTTCGCAGACGGCAGGACAATGGGGGTGCCGTCAGCATCGCCAAACAGGAGCGCAAAGACCCGCGACCGTGGGGCATTTGCTTCAAGCCGCGCTTGTAGCCAACGAGCTGCGAGAAATCCGCGAACAACGCCTTCATTGTCGTTGTGCAGCCGGACCTGCCCGAGCGAGGCCGGGTCGAACGCCGACCGCGAAAGCAGCATCGGTAGCTGTTCAGTCGGCCAATCGGGCAAGATATTTCTCAACCGGAACGCGTTCGAGGCCTCAAGAGTAAGCTCGGTGTCCGGGATTTCGATGCGGTCATTCCGACCGAATACCATCGTTGCGGCGATCCGCTCCAGGGCCGCCATCCCCCGCTCGATGTCGATTTCATCGCGCGAACCGTGCTCCGGATTTTCTTCTTGCAGGCGAGCCCTGGCGCTCGCCTCCAGCATCTCCGCGAAACGACCAAACCGTTGGTTTTTCCGCCAGTAGTCGACGAGCCAGCCCAAATCCAAAGGGCGCTTCGCGAAGTGCCAGAGATTGTCGTGGTCCAGCGCGCTCATGAACTCGTCGAGCTGCTGCACACCTTGGGCTTGCGCAAATAGGCGTACCTGGTCCCGATCAAGAGGGGCCATGAGCACCACAAGCGGCTGCTCGGGCTTCTCCGCCCTCGATTCCCGCTGAATTTCGTTCCGCAGAATTCTTCCGAGCACCTGATCGGGCTCGATTTGGCCGGCGTCGGTATGCCGAGCGACCGGGAGCACCTCTTTTAGGCGCTGAAGATCGGCCCGAAACTCCCACCCTGTGTATCGTCCTGAGATGATGATGCGCGCGCGTGGGAGGCCGTTGCCCAAGCCATCCCCGATCTTGCGAAGCGCGTCGACGAAACGGATGTGGTCAAGCTTGGCTTCATCGACGCTGTCGATGAAAAACCAGCCCGTCGCCTCCGAATTCTGCCACCCCTCCAAGCGAGCTCGGGACGGACCATCAAGCGCCCCGGCAAGGCTCTCTTTCGCGACGTTCTGAACGGTGGCGTGGAAGGCAAACTCGCCAGCAGCTGCAAGCCGCTTTGCGCGCTCTCCGAGTTCTCGAGATTTCCCGCTCCCTGCCTCGGCGAGCAGGATCACCCGCTGATATTTGAGAAGTTCATCCCAAGTAGCTTCGCCAACGAAGCTCCGCTCAAACAGAGCGAAATCTTCATCTGACGCATTCTCATCGCGCCATTTTGAAAATCTTCGACTGATGTCGACGTAGGGCATACGAAGAGTTTATTCGCCGCGTCGACAACCGCAACAGGATTACGAAATACCGGCTAAAATCTCTGTGTGCGAAGCTTAGAGGTTCGCTTCGGCGCGCTTCGACGTTCTTTCGTCCAGCCTCGGTCAAATTGCTCCCTAGGGGCCGACAGCCGACTGGCGCCTTCAGGCTGTGGATCTTTCGGAGCGGATATTCCGGTCGGCGCGGGCATCGTCGTGACCTGAACCCGAGCGGACTTACGTCTGTCACGGCGTGAACGGTAGCTTTGCGCCTCATGTTGGCTTGTTCAGCGTTGCGATTCTCGATCCTGTAAGCTGCCGTCGCTAATCGCGCGGCACCGCCGACTGGATCGCTGCGACGACGGCGCGATCTTCGCTGAGCGTGGCCCGGATGAGCGCAAGCAGGTGGTCCGTCGTCGCTCCGCGCGTGCCGACATAGCCCGAGCGCACCAGCTCGACGAATCCCTCGCCGCGCAGGTAATGGCCGCCGAGCTGGCGGTAGTTGATCCTGAGCCCGCCCTTCGGTCCCTCCAGCTCGCCTCGCTCGGCGAGGTGCTCCAGGTGCCCCAGGCTGAGCAGGATGCCGGACGTCGTGACTGCGGCGTTGCGCTTCACCAGCTTGAAGAAGAACGCGCCCGGGTGCAGCCGATAGTCGCCCGTCGGCTCCAGGTCGCGGTCGAACCGTTTCATCCGCGCGACCTCGTCGCGGAACTGGTCGTTGATCCGGACGAGCCATTCAGGCTCCTCGGGCCGTCCGAACGACCAGCCGTCCACCTCGACGGTCTCCTTCCCTCCCGGCTGGGGCTCCATCATCTTGTACTGGACCATAACCAGCGCGCCGCGGCTCTCATTGAGGTAGATGAGATCGACGCCGAGCAAGTGCTCGAGCGGTCGGTGGTTGGCGGTCCAGATGTCGAGCTGTTCGCCGAGCCGGGCGAAGGTCGCGCGCCCGGTCACGTCGCTGTCGATGAAATCCCAGCCGGGCACCCAGCGCGCGTCATGCTCGATGACGGCGTCCTCGCGGAGCGGCACCGTCGCCAGCGCCGTGTCTCGCCCCGACAAGGAGATTGATGCCGCCTCGTCGGTCGCGCCGAACGCTTTCAGCGCGAGGCTTACCGCGTCCTGCTGGAGCGCACGGGCGCTCGTGAACCGCCGCTCCCGCTCGTGCTCAGCCAGGATGCGCTGGAGCGCCGGCGTGTTATCGGACACCTCGTTCAACAGCTCGACGATCCGCTCTCCCAGGCGCTCGGAAACCGCCCGGTAGTCGGTCGTATCCGCGGCCAGCGCCGCGGCGTGGGGCCGCAGTTGCGGCTCGACGATGCCCTCCAGGAGCAGTATGGAGAGCGACGACGTCACTGGTAGCACGAAGTCGAGGACCACGCGCGAATCCAAGGTGGCGGTCGCGCCGACTGACCTGACCCTGCCGACCAGCAAGGAGAAGCCAAGCTCCGCCAGCTCCGCGCCATCGAGCTCGTCCTCGGCAAAGATCTCGATTAAGGCGAGGCCACCTCGGCGGCCGGTGCGCGCCACCTCATGCGGGAAGGTCAGCGAGAAGCGGCGCGTTCCCCGTCGGGTCGAAGCGATCGCCTGCCATTCGCGGACGCTCAGCCGCAGCCGGGAGATCCCGTGCCGCACGATCGTCGCGAGCTGATCAGGCGCGAGCGGCATCGGTCATTCTTTTCAAGTGGGTCTCGCAGTGCCACATGAGCGCCAGCTGATTAAGCTGGTCGGCTTCGCACCTCCGTTTCGACCGTTCTGAGTGCCTTGGCCACTGCCCAAAAGCGGACGTCATCGACAGCAATCCCTCTCGATCCGCCAACAAATCGTGTGCCCACGAAAACGGCACAAGGATCCGGACGCAAGAATGCGTGGGAACAACTGCGGCCTCCTGCCATCTACGGCTGGACAGGTCAAGCAGGAGACTTACTGTTGATCAATTCGGAATCTGGTAGGTGATTCGGAAAATGTCGAAGTATCCGCGTCTTGAATATAGCATGGATGACGTCCGCGCGGCTGGCAAAAGGCTCGCGGGTAAGGTCTATTTCGATTCTGCCAACTACCGTGAGGCCCTCGAGACCTTCACGGTCGCCAACTCGTGGCGTGATTCCCACATCCGCCCGACGCGCAGCATCCGTGCCTCGGTTCGCAGCCACATGCGACAGGCCTGCATTCCCGGGGATATGGCTTCCCGGCCGAAACGGATGTCGTCCATACGGCGCAAACTCGGGGATACGACCATCAGGCTCGACCAGATGCAGGACCTGGGAGGATGCCGGGCGATTCTGAACGACATCGATGGCATAGACAAGCTCGTGGACCGCATTAGGGGACGCTCCCCGCACGGAATTCGCAGGGAGTGGAATTACATCCAGAACCCGAAGGAGGACGGCTACCGGAGTCACCACATCTCCCTTGAGTTCCAGCCGAACACCCGGCAGGACGACGCCTACGTCGGGCGGCGTATCGAACTGCAAATCAGGACCCGGCTCCAGCATTCATGGGCGACCGCCGTTGAGGCTGTCAGCCTCTACCGGAACCAAGACCTCAAGCACCACAAGGGTGACGCCGACTGGCTGCGGCTGTTCGTGCTGGCCGCGGCCGAGTTCGCACATGTCGAGCGCTGCCCACTGCCGGAGGGGGTGCCCGAGCGTACGGAACGCATTCGGGAACTGAAGGACCTGAACGCCCGGCTGGGCGCGGTGAGCATGCTCCAGAACATCAGGGCCGCCACCCACTTCGCCGAGAACTTCGTCTACGAACGGGGCCGCTACTACTTGATCCGGTACCATCCCGACCATACGGTGAAGATCAAGACCTATCCGGACACAATGTCGGCCACGTATGAACTCGGTATCGCCGAGAGGGCAATCGAGGCGGGCGAGAACCAGGAAAAGGTCGTCCTCGTGCAGGTCGACAAGATCGACAAGCTCGTCGCCACCTATCCGAACTATTTCGGTGACGTCAGCCTCTTCATTCGGAATCTGCAGCTTGCCTGCCTTGGCAGGCCCGGCCTTGAGTACACCATTGCGCCGCAGGAGGTGGTCAGGCCTCGAGAAATCGAAAAGCCGAACTTCGGCCTCCTGCACAGGCGCTACACCCAGTGGATCGAGCCACGGCGGTAGATCAGCCAAGGGAAGCTTCCGGTGAGTCACGGCCCATGTTCCCGTTCGGATAGATCGGTGGGGAATGTCCGGAAAAAAGGGTTTCGGGAATACCCAAGGCTCATAGTCTGGCGCTCAGCGTCGGCAGTTGGCGCATCCGGCTCATTTTCAATCTGCTGCTGAGTGGCTGCCATGTACATACGGGAGTATTGACACTCCTCAAACAGACCGCACAGTATACACCAAATTCGCGATTTGCGGGTCTATCTCCTTCATCCCCACTATGTTCACCATGCCAAGACTACGGTCGCAGGTTGGTCGCGGCCGGTATATCGGCAGCATTTAGTTGCATTAGGATCCCCAGTGCATCCTTAGCCGGCACGAACGACTGATCATACCCGAACGCGTGCCAGTCGATTTCGGTCCGGGCTCCAAGTTGATCTTGGTGAATCTTGTTTCGTACGGCTTTGACGCCACGCACCTTGTTGTCGAGATTGAGTGCTCCGTGTGGATCGGCTTCCGCCACCAGGGCGCCAATCCAATTGTCGGGTGTGATCCGTGGCGCTGCAGCGCCATCGTCGTTCTGATTGCGCAGCCAAATGGCCGAGCCGATTCCTTCACACACGGAGAATACGCCGACGCAGAACTCGAACGTAATAAGCTGACAATAGGGCTCAAATAGAACGGCCCGGTTGGAGACCCGAGTCGCATGCGGCACGATCAGAGCGGCTTTCATCTCTAGCCCCACGAAAATGTGTTTAAGGTTGGAACGCAGGCGCCCTCTGACATCGGCATGAAGTCCGGCGGGGATCACACCATTGAGCCACGGTTCCCATTCCGAGGACGTTGAAAGGTGAACATAGCCCGGCGGGTTCTCCGGATATTGTGCGAGATAGTACACGCCCCTCTCCCAAGTTATTTGTGCGTCAGCGACAAGATACATGAAAGGAACTTAGCCACTAGCCAAGACACAGGTCGTCTTCTCCGGCCCAGTCGAATTAGGTGTTGTTGTTAACGTCGCACGATGCGGGAGCTCCTGAGGTCTATGGTTGGTTGAACCCCCAAAGGAGGCGAAGTCATGAGCAAGCCTTTCGACCTCCTTCGCGAGCTCTCCCGGTTCGGCGAAGGCACGGATATCAACCTGAACGACGCGGCCATACGATCGGCCTTCGGACTTCATGTCGAGCAGCAATCGATCGCGCCCTGAAGGACTCATCCTTCTTCAGGGGCAGCGCGCCGAAGCAATGTTCGAGGCACTTGTCGTGAGCTTGGGCGACGTCCAGCTCATCAAGCCGGAGGACGGTGGACGGGTGTTTGCGTCCGAAAGATGCAGCCCCCGGATTTCAGGGTCGTCTTGGAGGACGGGACGAATTGGCTGGTCGAACTGAAGAACGTCTATGCGCGCAACGCTTTTCGTCAGCGTCGCTGTCTCCTGACGCGCGACTACCGCAAGTCTCTTGACCGCTACGCCGCGGCGACGGGAGGAACGCTCAAGCTGGCGATATTCTGGGCACGCTGGTCCATATGGACGCTCGTCGATCCCGAAAAGCTCGCCCCGGGTGGCGGCGATCTAACCCTCGATATGATGGAAGCCCTCAAGGTGAGCGAGATGGCATCGCTCGGCGACGAATCGCTTGGCATGCGAGCGCCGCTTCTTCTCCGCCTGACGATGGATCCGGAGCGGACAAGCCCGATCGCGCCAGATGGCACCGTGCACCTGACCATCGGTAAAGCGGAGATCTTCAGCGGCGCATTCGAGCTGTCGGACCCGTCGGACCAGCAGATCGCATGGACCGTGATGCAATATGGCGACTGGGAGATCGGGGAGCCGAGAGCAGTGGTTGACGGCGACCGGTTGATCACGCTCGACTTCGACTGCGCTCCCCCCGAACTGAGCAATCAAGGGTTCGAAACCGCAGGTTTCCTCAGCCGCATGTTCGCCCGGTACTATGCGGACCGCACGATCGAAAATGGCGAGGTCGTCCGCATCGCGGCGCCGGCGCAGCCGGAATGCTTCGGGGCGCTGCGTCAGAAAGGCGGCGACGGACGAATGCCGCTGTGGCGCTTCACACTTGGAGCCGAATTGCGAAGGCCAGCTGATCCGAGCGTAGGCGATGTCCGCTTTTGGAAGTCGGCCCATGCAGCTTTGACGACCGACATTGGGCATTCCTGACGTTCAGTCTGTCACTGGTATGGGCCAGAGAAGGGCTTACCAAGGGGCTTCAGTGTCTTTCATCAGAAGTCTGAGACAGCCGCGAAGAGCCAGCTCACTCCTTCATAGCGAACGTCGGATTTCGGTGGCTGTATTTGTCATCTGCGTCGGCCCATGCGTTCCAATCGATCCAGATTGGGAGGTTTTCGTCGTGAGCATCCCAAACTGTGATCTCCCAGTTCGGCTGTTTTCTCCGGCAATGCCTGGCGTGTGCCTCGGCATCTCCACTGCCGTCGACATCGAACGTGAGGCCAAGCGCGGCGTCGCTGATGATGTCCGTCCACCAAAAGCGAACGCGTGTTGGCGACCAATTCATGAAGAGGCTGGTTTCGATGAGGCCAACGAATTGGTTCTCTCCGGGGCGTCGCGCGAGAACGACCGCGCCGTTCAGTTTCGGCCGATCTCGCTTCCAGGACAGTATTTTCATCATTTAGGTTCCAATCGTCGACAAAGCTCCGGCAGCGGCGGGCTCGGCCCGTCGTCAGGATGAAGATCTCCAGTTCAGCGTTTAGGTGCCGCCGCCAATCCGTTGTGCGACTTAGAGGTTTCAGAGCGCGGGCTAAGTCTGCCCGCGCCCCGCAAGGATGGCCGCCAGTTCCCGTCCGGCAATGCGGGATTGCGCGCCTTCGATGTAGTGCTTCTCGGTCATTGCAAACGATCGATGGCCGAGCAGATCCCTCGCCAGCCGTACGTTTTCGGGGTCGGCGATCGAGATGAAGGTTGCTGCGGCGTTTCGGAAGCGATGTGGGCTGACCTCGAAGCCGAGACCTAGCCGCGTCCACTTGATGATGCGCCTCCTGATCATCTTGTCGGTCATCGGCCGCCCTTCGTACGGCCACAGACTATTGTGTGTGTCAGCACCCGGGAACTCCGGACGGATCTGATCAAGATAGATGTCCATACAGCGAGACAGTCGCTCTGACAGCTCGTACTCCTCTGCGGTCCTGGTCTTGGTGTTTTCTGCCGGCACAGTCAGGCACCATCGTTGGCCGACCCGCATCATGTGGTCATCGATCTGCAGGCGCGAGAACGCACCCCTGCGCATGGGCGCTTCCACCAGCGTGGCAATCAGCAGACCGTCGCGATAGGCGATGGCGCAGCTCTTCGTAAGGCGTCCCAGTGCATTTGCTTTGATGAGGGCACGATCCATCAGTCGCAAGCCAAGAGCATAGAGATCCGAGCTCAGCACTTGGCGATGCTTCATCGGCACCGCCTTTACCGCAATCCGCCTGGAGATGCGGTAGAGCCACCGCCAGTCACGATGCGGACAGAATGCCCGGATCGTGTAGAACAGGCGTGCAAGGCAATGGACGATGGTGGTCTCGCGGCAATTTTCGCGCAGATACTCGACGTAGTCCTCGACGCGGCTCTGGTCGACACGATCCCCGGGCTTGAGTTCGAGGGCATCCGGGAAGATGTGGGACAGGAAGCCCAGCCACAGGCCGTAGTCGACCTTCCTGCTATACTTGGTTGCCGGGGCCAGGGATGACCCTGGCCCGCTGTCGAAGACATCGATGGCTTCGAAGACACGCTGGAACAGCTCCCTGTCCTGCGACGGCCAGGCATCAAACGGCATTCCGCTGTTGAGGTGACGTGTCATTCCACGTCCTCCAACTGGCGGCGCCGGGACCGGGTGGCATCGATCTTGGCGCGACTCTCGTAGAGAGCCTTTGCCAACAGAGCATTGTGGTGACGTCCTGCGCGCCGGGTATCGAGCCCGGCATAGAACGTCGCTGTCGTCTCCAGCTTCTTGTGGCCAAGCAGGTGCTGCACAACTACGTGGCCGCCCGGGCTGGAGTCCAGGATGGTCTTTGCCGCCAGATGCCGGAAAGCGTGAGGATTCATATGCATGCCGACATACTGCTTGAAGTAGCGCTCCACGAGATAGCGCACCGTCGCGAAGCCCTTCACGCTGCCATCCCCGTTTTCGAAGAGGTGCTTCGGCTTGTGGCCGAGCACCGTAGGCGCAATCACGTCGCGATATTCGATCATGCGTGCCGCAAGCTGTGGCGGGAGGTCGAACTCAAGGGACTCGCCCGTCTTCGTCTCATCGGCCGACAACATCAGCGTCGACGTGCCCTCGTCGCGAAGGAACAGGTGCTGATCGAATGCCAGAGCCGTCAGGTTCTTCAGGCGAACCGGCACAAACATCAGCATTTCGATGCCAAGGGCAGCCTGGGACTCCGCCAGGCGCCAACGGTTGCGCCGCTGGCTGTTCCGCACGTCCAGCCACATGCGTTCCGGCGCAGTCAGGAAGCGCTTCTTGAGGTCCGGGTCATCGAACCGCATGACCAGAAGCTTGTTCTTGCGCGTCATCCCGAAGGTCGGTGGCGGTACCTTCCTGGCTAAGCGCTTGAGTTCAGCGAGAGTCTCTTCGTCAACTTTTACCCAATCGCGTGCGAGCTGAACCAACAGCTGAGCCGAGAAGAAGTTCTCGTAGGACGGCTGTCCGTTGGTGACTTCGTGCCTCTTGCGAAGAATGCGCCTGAAGGCATCGACCGCAACCAGGTCAGCGATGCTCTGAATGGAGGCGACGTCCACGCCGGTCTGCACCAGCGTGCTCGCCGCCAAATGGACCCGGCGGAAATACCCATCGAGCGTAGTCTGCTTCAGGCACGTCGGGCGGGCATTATCGGCGAACACATCGTCGCCGTGAGCCCATGCAGCAAAGGCATTCCAGTCGGCGAGAAAGCTCTCTGGAAACCCGGTCGGCGGAACGCGGGTGCGGCGCGAACGCGACACAGGGACATCGACCTTCTGCAGGCGCTTCTCGGGGAAGATGTCGACGATTTCATTCCACACCTTGGCCATGCTGCGATAAACTTGATACAGGTTCGGACGCAGCGAACTATTCTCCATGTCTGCCATGACGCGTTCGACAACACGCGAATTCACCTCGTGCGGAGCAATCCCCGCACGGCTGCACCAGTTTATCAACCGGGAGAGGCTGTTCTGATGGATCGGAAGCCGCAGCCTGTTCGAGAGCTCGGCCCACTCAGGTGATTTGGGCCGGCGCCCAGTCCGCCGTTCAAAGATGCCGGGGACGAGTTCGCTCTTTGTGATGGCAGTGAGGGACAGGCTTTTCACATTGGCAAATGTTTTGGGCCTGATCCCAAGGGCGGCCGGCTCCATCTGACCAAAGAGGTTCCTGAGGTCTGCAACGGTGGCGGGTATGTTATTGAGACTCTGCCCGGCCCATTTTTCAAGGCTCCGCAAGGCGGACTCAAGTTCCTGGCGTTTCAGCGAAGAAAGACCAGGGTGGGACAGCACAGCAGTAAGCACCTCATTCATTTTTGGTGCCGGGGTAAAGATCATGGTCATCGTATTCACTCCTATTCCATGGGTTGAAAAAGCAACAACCGGTGTTCCCGGCAGTTGTGGTTAGGAGCAGATTTCGGGAATACTGTCTTCTACGAAACATATAAAGGCGTAGAAGAAGTTCCCCTACGGCCCAGGCGGTATGACAAGCCATTTGGCTATATCCTTTCCCGCCCTCTCGATCCGACGTATCGGGTTTCGAGACACCGCAGTTGTCCGCTGCTCAAGCCAAGCAAGACAACAAACTCTTGAGAATTTCAAATGGATTAGCAGTTTAACGTTAAAATTAACGTTAATTCGTATCGTTAAAGACGATACTGTTGGGCAAATGACTATAGTATTACTCAATTGTTGGTAAATTACTGCTCACGATACTGCCATACGTCACAAGATCTATATTACCACATCATAGGGGAATGACTAGTCTATGATTTCCGTATGCAATTTGTATTTCTGAATATTTTTTTTGGACGGCCGGCTCGCTTTTTCCTTTATGCATTTAGGGCTCCAAAGCGCCGGAGCGATGTCGCGTTAGTCCGACAGAATGAAAGCCCAGAGATGAATTCCCAGGGTCCCCGCGGCCTGTTTCCAGCTTGACCCGGTAACTGCGGAAAGATCGCTACGTGCCTGCACATTCTGTTAGCTCTAGGAGTAATGCGGCGGCGGCGGCAGTGTGCTGCGCCTCTCGGCGCTCCGATCTGGCAGTATCCCCCCAACCGACCGTGAGCCGCTGACCCAAATTTCTTGACACGCATGAACTCATCTGCCAAGATTTGTGTTAGATGGCAGCTGTGGGACAGCTGACATTTCCCCCCGTACAGTATCAGTAGGCTGAGATGCTGTGGCATACTTCAGCTTGTCATGATGTTTATCTGCGCGGCGTTTGAGCGTTGATGCGGTTATCTCATCGGCATCTTCTGAGAAGTCAGCGCTCAAGTCCGGGGAATCCTAAACCTCAATTTGACAAAGGAGCCGACATGGCAACCCATTCCGCATCTGACATCAACTACAGCGACAAGCAGACTGAAATTCTATCACGTGCATCGGTTTCCCGGCCGCAGGACCTTCCGACGCCCGAACAGAAGCTTCTCTTCGCGAATGCCGGCATTGAGACGAAGTCCGAAGACCCGGTCGACGAGTATCGTTTGAAGCTGGACACCGTTCGCATGAAGGCGGCAGGCATCCTGCCGACTCCTCGCATTCAACTTCAGTACGACATGGACTTCGTTTCAAGAGGACGGTTTGAACGGTCGACTGATTCATCGGCGAGATCAATGACCGACTCCCAGTACGTCGCTGCGATGATGGCTGTGTTGCCATTCGCCGATGAAGAGTCGGCACTCATCATCAACCGGATGCTGCCGCACTACGCCAAGTCCCCCAACTGAGCGGGCGCATGATTGCGCATCGTGTCGACGGTGATTACTGCGATGAGATACCGCGGGACAGGTGCGTAACGATTGTTTTGCATCTCGCGGAGGTGGCACTCCGGAGGTCTTTGGGGACCCTGTTGGGAAACAGGCTCGCCTGCGCCGGAAGAGTACATAGGTTTTCTAGCCCTACTCCACCCGGGGAATTCCCCTCACTCGTCACTTGTGACAGATGACACAGCCAGCCGAGGCCTCGTCGATCCCGTAGACGTCATCGATGGTAGGGGTCTGATTGCCGGCAAGCGGATTCACGCGGCGCCGAGCCAGCAGGCGGGCGCGACGCTGCTCGAACTCGCGCTCGATCTCTTCAACCCGCGCGGGCGAACTCAGCTCATCCAGCCCCTCGCCCTGGCTCCATGTGAAAGGCGACCCGTGATCACGTGCGGTCTTTTCGTAGCCCTTGGCTTCTTCGAACGCAGCGGGGTGCTCTCGCTTCAGCCGCACCCACTCAATCTTCTGCTGGAAGAAACAGAATGTGCACCCGGACCGAGTCCGCCACCGATAGTACTCGGGTTCGCCCAAGCCCGCGCTCTCAAGCGTCTCAATCACACCTGCCCGACTGATGCCGTCTTCCCGCAGAGGGAAGTGGACCTGCATATTGCCGTGCGTCGCCTGATATCCCTCACGGGTAGGTTCATCTGCCCGGATGGCGACATATGAATGGATAATCACGCCGGCGTCGAGGTCATCGCGCAGCCAGTGCTCGAGCGGTCGGAGCTTGAGCTGCCGGGTACACCACCGGGTTTTGGGCGAAGGCAAGAAGTGGTTGTATTCCTTAAGCCAGAAGTCGAAGTCCCGGTCGGGATTGAGCCTGGTGATCGGCTTTCCCAGGAAACCCTCGAGCTTGTCGAGAAACGAATAGACCTCGGCCAGCTCCTTACCTGTATCGGTGAAAAAGTACTCCAGATCGAGTTCCGGCCGCGTTTGCCGCATATGGACGGCAAGGGCCGCGCTATCCCGCCCACCAGAAATCCCTAGGATGTGACGCTCGCGCACCTGGGTCATGCTGGCTCCATCCCTTTGCTGTTCGATAGCCGCTCAACTATGCGGGCTAGGGCGGCGAGTTCGACCGCCGGTCTCATTCCCCTGCCGCGGAGCCGCGCCATTAGGTCGTCCGCGGCTTGGTCGGCCGCCTCAAGCTCCTTCTCGGATACCTGAAAGGCGTGGAAGTGGGGCTTCTCTTTCGGGTTCAGGCCGACCATCACGGAAATTGCCTGTGACGTCGGTGAGCGACCGCGAACGGCGGCAAACGTCTCTGCCTCGCGGAAGCGCAGGCACAGTTTGGCGAGTTCGAACATCGCTTGTTCGTGTTCGCGGTCCGACCAGTTGCGCGGCGGCTTGTGGACCAACAGGCTCGCTAGACCCTCAATGTCGCCGTCTGCTCCCTCGAACGCGCCGGCACGCATGATGAACGCGTCCACTCTCAGCTCGGCCGACACCCCTGACGCCGTTGAGGACCGTGATCCAATCCCCTCGAATGTCTTGGGATCTACCCCCAGATTCTCCGCGAGGCTCTTGCGAAGAACATCAAGCATTTTGGGATATGCGTACTCGGCCTTGTTGAGAGCAGAGACCACGGTCACGGCCGGGTCGGGATCTCCCTCGAGGGCTGCCGCGAGGTCGGAAAACAGCAATGCCTCCGGATCGCTCGCCTTGAGCACAATATCCCTGACCTTTCGAACCTTGTCGTCCAGCGTCTGAGTGCGCTGCGCCCATAGGGGAAGAGCATGAAAGCGTTGATAAAGGGCCGATGCGACAGGAAGTGCCTTTGCCTCGATAGGGCTTGTCTTGCTCGAAAGAAGAGCCGCCAGCTGCTGAACGAAGGCTTCGTCGCGCTTCGAACGCGAGATACGGCGGAACTCGATGACCCCGGGCTCCTGGAGGATTCGGTCCGCCACCACATCATCGATGGCTGGCTGGAAAATGCCGTCGACATACAGGGCTACTGCATTTCGGTGGGCCAGCAGATAGGACAGCACCAGAACCGGCATAACTCCCCGCTTGATGCCGTACGGCCTGGCCGCCCATCTGTCGAACAGCTCGGCCAGGTTTACTCGCTTCTCATTGAGCTCCGCCCACGCAGGCTTCAACGTCTTGCCCGCTTTGTCTTCTCCGGGATCGGCAAAACGCCAAATGCCCTTTTCGTCCTGCCGGTGAAGACCCAGCGGTCGAAGGATTGTGATGTAGAGGCCGCGTTCGACGGGGTAGTTCTCGATGCCCAAATCCGCGATGTCCGCCTTCGAGACCATGGCATGAATCAGTGTTCGCAGGCCCGCCATGGCGGCTGAAGAGGGCTTATCTCGATAAAGCAGCTCGGATTGGATAACAGGCGCACTACTGAACGCAGCTGTCGAGAGCGCCGACGCGACAACCGTTAATTCCCTGCCATCGAGTTTTCTGCCCCCCCCGTCTTTTGCACCTTCGCCGAAGGCCCACCAACGTGCCGACGAGAAAGCCTTGAGAAGGTCGCTTCTCACAATCTCGGCAATCAGCGTCTTGCGGGCGGACAGTTCCCGGCGTGCGATGCGATCTCCCTCGAGTTGTGGATGCGTTTCCTCAATGCGATCCAACGCGTAGAGATCCGTCGCATGGTCTCTCAGCAAATAGACCTTCTCGCTTGCCGCTACACCGCCAAGTACCCCGAGCTTTTCGAGTTCTATGCTCAGCTGCTTCGCCGCCACTTTGATTGGCGCTTCGAAGGTTCGGGCATCGGGCAGCAGCATGATCAGGAGACCTGCGGACCGCCGCTTCGTTTTCGCCAGCGAGGCGGCCGTTCTCTTGGCCCATGTGGCGGGGCTCTGCGGGCTATCATCGGCAAACTGAATGACGACATCGAAGGTGCGCAGCGCCCCAGTCGAAAAATAGTGACTCTTGGCAGCGATCGGCCCGACACCCAGCCGCGACGGCAAGTCGGCGAGCACGTCCGCATCGAGCTTCAGCGCGACTTTGGAGATGGCCTCGTCGAGGTCGAAGTCGCTGCCGGCGAACAGGGCATACCCGCCAAGTCGCGGCTGCCGGATGAGGATGGCCCGATTGACCAATTCGTTGATGGTCGCGGTGACCTCGGCCTTTTTCGCTTCAGGTGCACAAAGCGAGAGGATGTCGTCGGCAACCGATAGTCCAGAGCCGTTCCTGAACAATTCGACAACTGCCGCGGCCTTCGCCAATTTTGTCGCCAGCGGCCCGTATAGCGCGGCTTTCTCCACGGCCTCCATAGCCAGTGTCATTCGGTTGCTTTCCGGACCAACCGATAAGGCGCTGCCGAAATTGGCCACCAGGTAGTCCCAAAGCTGATCCGGTCCATACCAGGCATCCTCGGTAACCTCAGTGCGTGCAAGGTGCGCCTGAAATCCACTGGGTTCGGAAGAAGACAGAAATCCGAAGACGCTCCGCTCGTTTTGTGCGAACCGCTGCCGCGATACCGGACCCAGCAACAACGCCGAAACCGGGTGCAACGGCCAGGTCTGTGCGAGAACTTCCGTGAGCGCGGCCACATCGACCGGGCGCCGATGCGAAATAGCTTCGGCCGTTCGTTCAGCTATCGCCTTGGCGCTTGCAGGAGCGTGATCGCTGCCAATGGCTCGCGCGATAAGTGCGGCAACTTCGTCGGCTTGCGCGACGAAGGGAACGTTCTGATAGCGGCCCTGCACCTTTGCCCATTCGTTCCGTCCCGTGCGGCTTAGGCGATTGGCATATTGCTCGAAGGACTGATGCAGGATGCCGACAATGACCAACCGGCCATCGGAACGCGCCGCCCGCTCGGCGAGGTCCTGCAGGATGTGAACGTCTCCGGCAGAATTCGTGGCATGCTCGAGGAACTTGCCGAGCTCATCGATGACGATGAGCAGGCCGCCCTTTTGACGTGCGTGGGCCTCCAGTGAATCAATGAGTGCTCGTTCGTCATGGGCAGCATCAATTGTCGCCTGCGGCCACTCGAATGCCCTTGCAGCCGCTTCCGCCAATGCGGCTGCAAGGCTCGTGCGTCTGCCCGTCAGTGCGAGGACGTCCCACGAGCGGCCACGCCCTGGAAAGGCCGACGAGAACTGGTCGGATAGTTCGGATCCAACAATCCCTTCGGCGAGGGTGCGCTGCTTTTTGTTGCCAGCGACAAGGTTGGCAACGAGTAGCGCAGCACAGGACTTGCCGCCACCATATGGCCCCGTCCACGTGAACGCGTATTGGGAACCGTCCGCGATCCCCGTCAGCATTGCTACGAGCGACTTGCGTACGCTGGCCTGCAGCACGTAGCCGGTGAGGGGCGGCGTACCATTAAGGTCGGTGTCGATCCTGGCAGAAAGCGCGAAACGGCGTTCTACTTTGACGATGTCGGCAAGCTTGCTCATGCGGCCCTCCGAACCCGGTACCCGTCTCTTATGAGTCCGAGTTCGTCGATCTCTCCGAGACGGCCATTCAGCGCGACTTGACGAAGCCCCGCCGTGTCAGTCCACACCATCTTGCCGCCGGTCGCGTCCCCGATACTCAGCAAGCGAGCAACTAGGCTGTCCTCATCAAGCTTGAAGATCCGACCCGGCGATCCGGGTCCATACTGCGCCTGCTCCACCGAAATTGTCGGCGATAGGCCGTGATGGCGCTCCCAGAAGCGTTTCAACACGAGGGCGAAGATGCTGTCTTCGAGCGTCGGTTTCTGCCCGCGGACGAATTCGAGTTGCCCGGTCGAGCGGAGCTCGCGCAACAAGCCGAGTTCGACCAAAAGCGGTTCGGCTGCATCTTCGCCGGTATCGGCGTGGCGCGGCGCATAGCTGCGCACGAACACTTCGACGTCGCGTTTCAGAGTCTCGGGAGTGGCTTTCGCCGTCGCTCGCGCATCAACGATGGAAGCCATAGCCCTTACGAGATCTTCCCGCGTAAAGGCGATCTGATTGAGGAGGTTGAACGCGTAGTAGAACGTCGTTGCGGCATACGGTTCGCTCACGAGATTGGCATGTATGAGCCAGAGGGTCGATGGATGTTCCAGGTAGGGATCCAGTCCACTGCCATCTGAAAAAATCATTCGGCCTAAATCACTGGCCTTCAGATGGGTGGCGCCATCCTCCAGGATCTTTGTAGCCAAAGCCCAGTGACGCATGGACAGCGCCATGTTCCTGCCGACACCGAAGGTGGCGATTGCGCTTTGTTCATGAAATGTTCTACGATCGATTCCGTCCGGACCGGACGCGGCATCGAAGGCTTTCTTTAGCCACAGGAGCCGGAGCGAAAAGGTCTCGTGGCCTGAAACGCGTATCGCGGTGGCCGGATCATAAAGGTCGTTCAACATGGAGCGGATGCTACTGGAGGTCGCCACCAGCAGCAATCCCTACCGGCCGACTATTTCGGAGAGCACGACTGCTGCCTCCGTAGCGTCGGCTTCGCTATTGTACCGCGAAAAGTACAACCGAACAGTTTCCGAGGCTTCTTTCTGGGTGAATCCCATGCGGAGCAGCACATATGACGCAGTAATCTGGCCGCTTGTGCAAGCTGATCCTTCGGAAATCGCGATCCGGTCTCCAGACCTAGAAATGATGGACATCGCGTCATTGCCAGGAAATCTAAGGCTAAGGCTTCCAGGGACTCGATTTTGCTCAAAAACACTTTCAACGAATTGCACCTGTCTGCTGCGTAGCTCTTCGAGGAACAAGACCGACAGGTTTCGCGAGTGTGCTGCATCAGCGCCAAGCCTCGTCCTAGAGACCTTGGCGGCCATGCCGAATCCAACAATGAGCGGCGTAGGCAGGGTCCCGGGGCGGATACCCGCCTCCTGACTCCCACCGAAAAGCACCGGCAGAGGCCTCAGTTGGGATGCGGCCGACACGAACAGCGCACCAATACCCATGGGACCGTACATTTTGTGCGAGGACAGACTCGCCAGATCGAACTCTGCGCAATCCAAGGCGAGCTTTCCGACTGCCTGCGCAGCGTCTACATGAACGAGAGCCCTTGCCGCCCGAGATACGCGGATAACATCGGCGAGCGGTTGGATCGACCCTACCTCGTTGTTCACGGCCATCACCGAGACCAACAGCGTCCGGTCGCTGACCAGGCGCTCCAGCGCCGGGATATCGATGACGCCATTGACATCGACCGGAGCCTCGATGATTCGGAAGCCGGCACTGCGGAGTGAACCGGCGGATGCGAGCACGCTCTTGTGCTCGATAGCTGACACGACGATCTCCCGCCGATCGATCCCGGCTTCGAGTGCGGCGAGCGCGGTGCCCCTTAACGCGATGTTGTTTGCTTCTGTGGCCCCTGACGTGAACACGAGTTCCTGCGGATCGGCGCCAACAAGAGAGGCGATGTCCGAGCGCGCACCCTCGACAGCCTGCGACGCCAACATGCCCCTCAGGTGAGGAGAATGCGGATTGCCGGCTTGGGCATGCCACCAAGGGGCCATTGCCTCCATGGACTCTGGCGCCAGAGGAGTTGTCGAGTGACCATCAAGATAGATCGGCATGGGCGCCTGTGACATTTGTCATCGAATCAAGCGCAACCTAATCCGGATCAGCGGAAATTCGAAGCAGGGGTCGTCGTGGCCGCAGCCACAGCCTTTTCCTGATAGAGTGTCAGCCTAGCAGGAGGGAAGAATATCATGCCGGACGGTAAGGACGTAAGCGTCAATGAAATCTACAAAGAGCAGTATGCCCATTTCCGGGCGATGAATGAGATCCTCTATAAAATCCCGCCGCTGTTTGCGGTAGCCATCGGCGGGCTTTGGTACTTCGCGGCGTCGCAGCTCAAGTCCGATAGGCTTATCGCCGTGGGGATCTTCCTCTTCGCTGCCATTGTGAGCGTTTGCAGCGTGTTCATCATGACCCGATTCAGCTTGGCGTTTAGCCGCTACATCGGAAATTTGAACAAGCTAGACGGCGACTATGCGGTCTCACTCAAAGACATGACACGGCCACCCTCAACGGTGAAAATCATCCAGTTCTTGTTATGGGCCGCGACGGTAATTTCGCTTGCCGGGGTCATATATGCCGTCGTCCTCCTGTTCTGTCCTCCGTTTCCTTCCTAGCAAACTCACCCGCCATCTTGAGCGGCGATGGCGGACACGACCGCTTCGATATCCTCGTCCGACAGAAACGGCGCCTGGGCAAAGACGATTGAGGGCTCGCCGCTCAATCGGGCCGCCAAGTGACCGAGGCCGAGCAAGTTTTCGGCGCCCTTCATGCCTAAGGCGATCTCCGAAGTCCCCACGCTCGCGACCTTAAGAATGAGTCGGTTGCCAAGATTGTCCCGCAGTTGGACCGGCATGACGCCGGCATCAGGTCGCTGCGCGGCAAAGACGAGGTGGATGCCCGCGGCCCGCGCTTTCACCCCGAGCCTCGAGACGATCGAGGTGACGGCGCCCTTGTACTCCTCGGTGAGCATCCATTCGGCGAACTCGTCATGGACGAGGAACTTCATCGGTAGGCGTGCCACGGGCGCGGCCTTGATGTTGAAAGAGCGAATGTCACGAGATCCGTTCTCCCTGAAAAGTTCGTACCGTCGATCCATCTCGACGACGAGCCCCTCCATCGTTTCGATGGCCGTCGCTTGATCGATGACGATCCCGCCCTTCACGTGCGGCAGCCGTTCGATGGCAGAATAATCGACGCCCATCTTGGGATCGATCAAGTGGATGTGGACGAGTGCGCTCGAGTTGGTCGCCGCAATGTCGAGGATCAGTGCCTGGATCAGAACCGATTTGCCACTGCCAGTGGCACCTGCGATGAGCGTGTGCGGGTCGTGCTGAGATCCACCGGCAAATGGCCCTCCCAGATTCAGATACAGTATTTCGCCGTCCAGCTCGCGCAGGCCGAGCAGGAAGCTCGTGTTGAGCCCCGCCGCATTGCGGTTCAGTACGCGCCGCGCCCAAAGGTCCCACATCGAAACGATCTGACGTTTCGGCCTTGCCACACCCACCACGATCTCACCGGGCAGCGGGGAGACAGAGATCAGACGCAGCCCGTGCGTCGTCAGAAGAGCCGACTGCTTTGCCTCAATGTCCTCAACGCGAAGCCGATCGCTGCCGACGAACCTCACCAAGGCAGCATTGGGCGTCAACCGCACACCGGCAATCTTGGCTTGCAGGTTGTAACCCATGAGTGCGGTCCGGAGCTGACTTGCCGTGGCCTGAAGCCATTGGTCGTCCTCGCTAGCCACCGCTTGAATCTGCCCAGCCCGCCGGGACACCAATGCAGCGAAGCTCTCTGCGCTGCCCGATGCCGCGACGCCCACAGGCTCATGTCCGGTTTCGTGCACAGAAGTGGATGAAACCTCCGAAGGATATTCGACTTCGTGGACAACGGCATCGGCGACGGCGGCAGGGGCAGCATCACCGTCCCTCGGCCGAGTCGGAGGGGGCGAGGGCGGTGCAGGCGGTGGGCTTGGATTGGGAGGGCTGTCGCCCGGTGCTGGCCCAGATTCTTTTGCCGGAATGTCCTTCGAGGTCCACCGCACGCGTGGTGCGGGCGCGCGGAATTCGGATTTCTCCCATGGCCTACGATCGCCCAGAGAGCTCCTGATCCCGATTAGCGGACCGGATGCCTCATAGGCCTTGATCAACTGCCGGAGGCCCTCTCGAGTGTAGACTTCTTGCACACCCCGGACCTCGTTAACCTCGTCTTGGTCGCCAGGAGAGCCTCCTGCTTCGGCCGGGCCGGATACGAAAACGTGGGAGTAGCCCTTGAGGTCAATTTCGACCGTGCCGTTTCGGATGCCGTTCCTTACGTCCTCCAGGGAAAAGCCCGAGCCCAACGCCGAGGGTTCATCGAGCAGGATATCTGCGAGACGAGAAAGCCAGAGGTCACGATCAAGCCGTCCAGGATCGCCAAATAATGCGTCCTCCATCCGCCGCATGGTTTGGCGCAGCTGTTGGCTCGAATGGCGTTTCGCTTCGGCCAGGCCGTTCGCTTCCACATACTTTGCTTCGGTCACGACGGCGCGGAGTCTCGGCCTTCCGTCGAGGCCGGGATCCACGCTTAGGGCGAGAATGTCGGCGATCCCCTCTTCTCTCTGACCCAGCCACTGCGCATAGTCATCGAGGAGGAACCAGGACGCCGGACGCTTGGGAAGTTCCTCAGCGACAAGTGCTCGGCTGAGAACGAGCCCAATCAGCTCGCCCGCCGACACTCCACGCTTGGCAGCGCGCAAGATTATGTCCCCGGAAATCGCCGAAGCGTCAGCGATCATCCGATCCGCAAGCGCGGCGACACGATCGTCGGCAAGTCCAAGGCTGAGCTGATCTAAGCGGCGACGGACCAGCACCGGTAGAACGCGCAGGTCGGCCGTCGAGGACACCACCATGTTGCGTCCGTGCGTCCGTTCGCGGCGATATCGGATCACCTTGATCCCTTGCGCCGCGAGCTGGCGCTTGTCGAGAAGGTCGTCATAGGTCGCGACCCACTCGGCCAACCCGTGAACGTCTTTGAACATGGCTTCGAGGCCATGGTCTTGCAGCGAGATTTGCCGGGCGGGCAGATAGTGCTCATTGGCGCGATGCGACTGCTTGCGGATCACGCCCGCCAATGTATCGAGATAAGACCAGCCAACACGAGGCTGGCGCGGCGACACCAGATAGCTGGTTGCCGTGAGCTGTTCCTCGCCCACGACCCTGCGATACGACCAGCGCGGCGGGACGTGATCAAGAATCGAGGGGTCGGTGTCGTTATTGCGCGATACGGAGAACCACGACTCCCGGGCCTGCCTCGACACCACATCATGGAGGAACGCCACATCGACGCTGCGTTCATCAGGCGCACGCCGCCCGGTGCTGCCTTCGAGCATCACACCGATCCTGAGCTTGGACATGAAGTTGAGCGACGTTTCACTCACGACGATGGCGTCGGGGTCGCTGCCCGATTGATCCAGCAGATCGGTATAGACTCGGTTGAGCTTCGAACGGTCTCGATGGCGCACCAGGACATTGCAGTGAACTTCTTCCTCGTGCACTGACCCCAATGCGTTGACGGTGGCCAACGGCAGACCGGCAGTATCGCAGTTGTAGAGCATGATGCTGAGGTTAGCGCGCTCGTGCGGCTGCAGATCGAGATAGCGGCCGATGAGTCCATGGATCTCTCGCGCGGCCTCCGCCGGATCGACATCTGTAGATGCTTCCGAGGGATCCCGAACTGGCCGTTCCATCAGGCTGTAGTCGTTGTGTGTGCTCGTCTCCGTGAGCAGAACGGCTTCGCCTCCGGTAAAGCCGGGTACCGCCTCGGGGTAGTAGGGGTGGGCGAGCTCGGACCGCAGATCGGCAAAGAACAGCCTCTGGTCTCCAAAGTTGATCTCCTCGGCTTTCAGGAGGTGATCAACCAATCCGCAGACGGCGCGCATCTTGACCGTTGTCGCGGCCATGCGCATGGGATGCCAAGGGGCGACGATCGCGGCTGGTGCCGCGCCGGCAATCTGCACGGCGCCGATCTTGAGGACCGGCTCCCACAGGTCTCGACGGTTCAGGTCGCCAGGGGCGGAGCTTCGAAGTTGATCGAGAAGGGCGCCATAAAGATCGGCTTGGTCAAGTTGCGGTGCCCCGCCCATACCATTGCACCGCCAGTCCTCAATAGCTGCCGTATAGCCCGTGGCGAAAGCGGTCCACGATTCTCCAAGGTCCGCTCCGGCGGGGGGCGATAGTCGCCCCGCGAGCACTGCGGCCTTGATGGCCCTGGGAAACGCCTTGCCCAAGTCCTCGACATTGGTCGAACGCGGAACTAGGGAGCCCGCATTCTGACGGAAGGAGGGCTGTAGCGTACCCACGTCGCTGAGGGACACCGACTGCATAGCGCCCTTCTTGCTGACCAGCATGCGCGACACTTCGGTTATGCCGAACGGGTTCTTCTCAAGTCGCCCCAGATCGTCGGGCAGGGCCAGGCCGATGGCATTGGGCTCGCCGCGCCAGATCAACTGCACGACGTTCTTCTCGGCGGTCGGGCCGTTCCCCACAATCAGAGTCAGGTCGAACTTGACCTGGATATTCGCGCGTGAAGTCGAGACGGTTTCACGGAACTTCCGGCTCTTGCTCGCCGCTTCGAGCAAGGCCTCGAACTCAAAAATATGCGGTGTGTCCCAGCTCACTGCGTCGGGGAGCAGGTTTTTCAGAGCCTTATATTTGAGACTGAAGGCGCGCGCGACGTCGACATTCATGTCGAGCCACTGCGTCTTTGTCCGGCGTGAGGATCGGATATCGATCCGGCGGGGTACCTTGAAGTTGCCAAGCTGCGCGAAGAGGCGCTCGATGCTGCGGACTAACCCGTCCAAGAAGTCAATGCATTCGATCGGACGTCCGTAGACGAATTTCTCCCATTTGGCCCGGAGCTGCCGATTGGCGGCCAAGTCTTCCCGATGCCCTTCGAAAAACTCGCGGTCGTCCTCTCTTGCCTCCTTGAGGGACCTGCCCTTGAGATCGTTGAGGTACGCTTTGTCGGCATCGCTCAGCCGATCGGGACGCTCGTAGTCGAAAAACTGAACGGTCTCCTCGGGAAGCTTCAGCTTTTTCAGCCTGAGGCCCGAAAAGACGAGGAGGACGTTATCCTGCTCCCATTCGAGTTCGGCGAGCCTTTCGGTTTCCTCGCGCCACCCTGCCGGTGATGCGATGAATGCCTCAATGGTTGGATGCAGTTCTGCTGCGATCTCGTCGCGAACCGTCTCGAACTGGTCGCGTAGCTCCTCGGCTTCGATCAGCTGGCGATTAGGCCGCTGTTTGGAGAGCAACGGTCTTCGGTCGGCAATAAGCTTATCGTAGAGCCGCCGCCACCGGCTTTGCTGCTGAAGGTCCTTGGGCCGTTGCGAACGAAAGTATCCGGTGTCCCTTGGGAGTTGGAGCGCCGGCAGCGCCCAGCCGAGTGCATCTGCGACCGGCAGCGACATACCCTCGATGGCATCGCACGTCATGGCGACGTAGTTGCTGAGCTGCGCAAGCGGCCACTCATCGACGCTCGATAGCGCCTTGAGGGCCACCTGCCATGCATCGACATGCTCTTGCGGTAGTCCGAGACCATCGGCGGCCGGCAGCACCCAGAACGCCGCACCGTCCTTGAGCTCCTTGGCGCCGATCAGGGTCACATCGTGAAGTGAAGCGCCCTGATCGTCGTCGGTGTTCGCGATGAGTAGCGCCGGGCGGTCGCACTCGGCGTGCCGCCACGCGACAGTCCGCTCATCGGTGATTACGGTTTCGGGGAGCCCCTGACCGTCCACCAAAGCGCGCGGAACGGCGATCTTGACGCGCGACTGTATCGAGGGATCCGAGACCAGTTGCCTGACGATCGCGGCGACCTGCGGTCCCGTGAGGCGATCCAGCATGAAACGGGCGGTGCCGCTGTCGGGGCCTAGGCCCTGCAGCCGCTCCTCGAGCGCTGCTGCGCCGGCGGTTCCGATGAGATCGAGCGCGTTCATGCCCTCACCTCGCGACGGAACGGGTTCTCGACATAAGCTGCTGAGTCCGAAAGGCGGTTGAGCAGGCCGAGGCTTATCAGCCGCTCCTCCAATCGGCGAGCGTTGTCGGAAAAATCTTCCTGGTCAGCTTTGCCGGCACCAATGATACTCGACGCTTGCTGGTCCCCGACAACGAAGCCATAGCGGATGTAGAGTTCAGCCAGAAAGTCTTTGAACTCCATCCGTTCCCTGACGCAACACACGACCAATGTCTTCAGCAGTCGATCTGTGGGTGCGTACCGCACGCGTCGACTGGAGCGGCGGGAGCTCAGCCCGATCTGCCGCGCCCAGGTGGCGTGGACCTTGCCGACGTGCTGGCCGTGTCGCCCTTTCGCCCGGCTGACGAGCTCCTCGATGAGATCCTGGGGATTGCTCATCCCGGTCGGAAGTTCGTCCGGGTCCGGCCAGTCGTACTGGCGAGCCAAAACCTCCGCCGCACTGAGGACGGCATCATCGGACGCCACGGCCACCTGCCAATCGTGGGAGGTTTGGGCGTCGCGGACATACTTTTCTATAGCCAGACCTGGCAGCGCGTTGTTCGCCTGAAAGGAGTCCGCCGCAAGGTCGCGAACAACCGTCTTTCGTGGAGAGACGATCTCGCAGACCATTGTGATGGGAATAGAGTCGAGGAGTTCACGCGCGCGGTCGAGCTGGTATCGAACGAGGTTGAGGCCCGTGATGGTGACGATATGGGGCAGGGCATCGAAGACCGATATCGGGCTGTCCAGAATGGCAATCCAGTCGTCCGCGAGTTGATCGAAGATGGGGTGAGTGGAACACGGGAGGTAGGAGCCCGGCCGCTCGTTTTCAGCGAGCTGCGGATCTCCCTGCAGCGCCGCAACCAATCGGTCGTAGACGGTGGGCTGATCAAACAGCTTTCCAACCAGCCGTTCCTTGAGGTCAGCGGCTCGCTTTGACCGGCAGAGCATCAGATAGAGAATTTCGCCTGTACGGGCGAAAAAGCGTCGGTCGGTCGACACGCCGGACGCCGTCACGGCCGCGTCCTCGTACAGCGCGCTCGGCCCGAAGGGGAAAACGAACTTCGAACTCCAGCGCTTATTGCTGGCCCCTTCTATGGCGGAGGACTGCAAGAACCCAACCACGGATGCAAAATCGTCGAAGGAATCGAATCGGGCGCGCAGATAGCTGAAATCGCGGCTCTCAAGACCCCCCGCGTTCTGCTTCATCAGTTCCAACCATTTGGTCCAGGCTGCCTCGTCGGAAAGACGCTCCGCGCCGATGGTCAAAAGGTAGGGGTTGTTGAAGATGAGGTTGCGCAAACGAAGCTGGGTCTGTGGCCGGTAGGTGAGAGTGTTGAACTCATCCTCCGCCAATGCGCGGCCAGCGAGCTCCTCCGATCTCAGCACCCCAAGAAATTCGAGAAGGATCAGCCAGGGCGTCTGCTCGTCATGCAGGCGATGGCCCCAGATCGCTTCGTCGATCCAGAACGCCGGTCCAGTGCGATCTTCACGAGAGATCGGCCGCTTCAGAAATTCCATCGCTAGAGCCTCACCGTAACGCTACGCGACGACGCTCTACCGTCAGGATTGAGGTCGATGAACTTGAGGACGATGCCATCGCTGCGATCGTCACCGTCGAGCAAGCGCCGCCTTTCGAGGGCGCTCAGGAGCCTTGCCTTGAAGGCAAGCAAGTCCTCATGGCACTCGAGCGAAAAGCTCGTCGGAAGCGCGCCCTCGGCCACGCGACCCAAGAACTCAAATCGAGTGGTGGAGAGTTGGAGCGTGACCGCTGGCGGGTCGTCGCGCGCGAGCCTTACCACCAGGGTCATGCCCCCCGCGTTGTCGCTAAGGAGCGAGACTTCCTCGCCACCCCGGCGGGCCACCGAGACGAATTCCTCCAACAGAGGACTTGTTCTCGATTGCGATTGGCTTCCCGAACTCGCCAGAACCAGTTCGTCCTGATTCTGGATGAGCATGCCAGTAAACACGCGATTGAGTCCGCGCATAATCATTGGCATCACCTGCCGAGGCAGCGGCCGTTTCTCGGCCAAGGCGCGAGCGGTCTCTAGATAGAGACCCGCATAGCGAAAGACAGTCAGGTCCCACAGATCGAGGGTTTCCGATAGCTCATCGGAAATAGTGAAGAAGAGTCGTTGACGTTGGCCGCGGAGCAGGCCGAGAAAGCGCGCAACCGCGCTCGGATCGTCGCCCTCTAGATAGGACTGTTGCGCGCGCTTATAGGCCGGCGTCTCGCCATAGACCTGATCCGACTGCACCAGGGCCCGATAAGTCTCGACCAGCGTGGGATCATCGGCCCCATACACCAGCATGTTGTCGACTTTGTTGCTCGTCTCGGAGCCGATCCCGAACAGATTGAGTTTTCGAAAGGGCTCGGTCCTCTCCGCCCGGCTCGGCCTCAGGTTGACGCCGAACACGTTGCGATAGGGGCTAGCCCGTTCCGCCGTTCCTACAGCCGCAAGGTCCGCGACGTCGGTGCACGCCATCAGTCCGTCCCTCGCCTCGGGGTGGCCAAGGATGATGTTGGTCACGAGCGAGAGCACCTGCCGAATAGTGAAGTGCCCGCCATTCTGTTCGCTCGCCTCGACAAGATTGCCGAGCCGGTGCCTGAAGAGGCCGTTGTCGTTAGTCCCCATCAACCGTTCGCGGTTCTCACGGATGGGGCACGTCCCTTCGCCCAAAGCGGGACAGTCCGAGCAGCCGTCCCATCCCGGGTGCTGTGTGACCGCGTCGATGACCTGATCGATCATCACCGCGGCAGCTGACCGGCTAAGATCCCTCAGATCGAGCTTGATGGCCGCGTTCCCACTGCGGCCAGCCACCAGCAGGTTCTCCACGACCTCGACAAGTGCGGTTGTTGTCTTGTCACCGCCGGCGGTCTTCAGCTTCTCGAGCAGCTGTCCATGATTAGCCGCCATCAAATAGACCCGTGGGGAATTCGGGTCTGCGACGTCCCATGCCATCTGCTCGATCAGCGGCTTGCTCTCATCGGATCGAAGTTCGCTCAGATCCTTGACCACGATGAGTTGCCGAGATCCCAGGCTGAGCCGCTGGATCTTCTCCCCACCGTTCCAGGCTTCGACTGTGCCCCCAAGCTCAAGCCATACGCGCCGGCAGTGATACGTCTTTCCATCGCCTGCCGTGCCCGTCAGGATGATCGACTGGGGATCCTCCGACTTGAAGTTCTCGATGAGCCATTCGAGGTACTGAGCGGGCAGCTCGATAGGTTGCATTTTCGAGCGGACCAGGGCCCGTTGAATGGTCTCATCGTACATATTGTCGTTGGTGGGAATCGGGCCGTAGTTCCGAAGGAACCGGATCCAATGGTTAGTTGGCATGCACGCACCCCCCCACGACTGCCGTCCAGCGCTGACGACCGTCCTGGAATTCCAGCGCAGCCCCATGAAAATCAGTCAGCTGCAGACTATTGTAGAACTCGCGAAACGCAACAATACAACATGGCATTTTTGATGCGACAGTCTGGATGCGGCTGCTCACGGCGTAGCTGGGCTGTGGCCACCCGTCGGGGATCAGGCTGCGCCAAAATGCCGGGTCGTTAGACCGTAGGGACTGTCTTCTGAGATAGACGTCCTCCATCGCCGATCGGCATAGTGTAGGTTTCGTAGAAATAAGTCCGCGGGCTCCTTCCCGAGCTGCTCCAGATTCGCAGACAACTGCACATCTTCTGTGGGCCTCGTGACCCGTCGGAGGATCAGATGTTGGATCAGCAAGAGCACAACCCGTGTTATCGCGTAGAACCTATAGCAAGGAGCCACGGATTCGACCGGTAACATGTCTCCCCCATGAACGATATGATTGCGGAAAATGCGTACGAGCTCTGCGGCCGCGGAAGCGCCCGTCAGTCCATATTTTGTCTCGATGTCCTCTATCTCCGGCTTCAACGTCAAAACGCGGCTGCAAATCTTGTGTGCAAGTTTGTAACTAACTTCCAATCCAGTGATTTTTGATGCTTCAACCGCCTCTGCGTGCAAAATACGTCGGGCCCTGACAGGGAGCTTGTCTTTCGCGAATTGCCCGTTGGCGGAGATCTCGATAGCCGCCTCGTATGCTGCCCAAGCAAAGTTGAACATGATGAGCGCCGCCGTGTACTTTGAGGCAAGCTCTCTCTCTTCGTCCTCTCGCTCTGCAACTGGCTCGCAATAAAATGACGAATCGTCGTCATTGGCGTAAGCCGGGTCAGTGGATAAATTCTCTAGGCCGCCAGCCATTCGAAGGGCGTATATAACGCCCGGCCATGGGTCGTCGTGACTGGAGAAATCCGGAAACCTGCCATCCACCCCGAGTGCTATCAGCGCTCGAAAGAGGGCGGCTCCATGCGCTCGAAGCGGAAGTAAATCGTACGTCCAACAATCGGTCCGGCCACACCCGCATCGAACATAGCGATTAGCAGGATCCGTAGCTCGATACGTCTCTTGGCCAATTTCACGACCCAGTCGTAAAGCCTCCTCGGATCGGATGCGCTCCAGAAAGTTGGCACCTTCTTCGTCCACGGCTACTCCGTTTCACAGGCGTTTCTATTAAGCCCAGCAAGAGTTGTTAGCCGCAACCCTTCATAAGTTCGCATTGTGTTCTATTGGGTGAGCGTCCGCAACTATCCAGATTGCGGGTTAGCCATCGCAATCCGAAGTCGTGAACCCGGCCATCGCCGGGCTTCACGAGCGGCGACGGCTCGATCCCATAAGCGCGGCCTTGACTGTCATAGGAACTGTGATAGTCGAGTCCTTAACTGTAGCTGAGATGATTAGCTAAATCAGCAGGTTAAGGTGTCTGCCGCTATGAGGGCGCGAGTCCTCTTCTGGGCACCATCACCTTCCTCAGGTGTTGGTATAGCTGAAAAGCTAGCAGAATTATGTGGTTAGGCTACCCGAGTGCTACACACGGGTGTTACACATGGTCCTTGCAATGAGCCGTCCTGTCAAACATCGTAAGACCGGCGTTTACTGGTTCCGCAAGCGGGTACCAGCAGACATTGCCGTGTTGACCGGCCGCAAAGAAGTCAACAAGACGCTCGGAACGAAGGATCCCGAAGAGGCCAAGCGAAAATACGCAGAGGTCCTTGCGGAATATGAACGCGAGTGGGCGCAGCTTCGGCTCGGAAATCATTTGGTCAATGGAAGCAGTTTGGGTCGTCCTGCTGCTGCCGGTGCGGATGCGCTCACACCGCGCCTGATCACAGACCGGGAGGCACACCTTTTAGCCTCGGCCGTGCAGGATGAGTGGCTTGCAAAATTCTACGACAATCCAAGTGAACAGCTCCACTGGCACCCCGAGCTGTACGAGGGCATGTGGAAGAACTACCCGTTGTCATCAACCGATCCAGTTGCTGGAGTTGAGGGCATCGCTGATCCCATCCCGGGGACAATGCCAATCGAGAATATCTTTTGGAAATCGATGCGGGCCGGATGCATCAGCAGGGCGAAGGACATCCTGACCGAAAATGGTTTCTGCGATGATCCTTGGAGCATTCACAAAACTTCGCGTGCAGTGGGGGCTGCCCTGCAGAAAGCCAGCTTGACGCTGCAAAGGCTTGAACGCGGCGAGTTTGAGCCGGGAGAGGAGCCCGGGTGGCTTCATCGTTCGGCAAATGCTCAGCCAACTGACGGTCGGTCGCCTAAGACGGCGGCTGTAAAGGAGAGCTCGAACGCAGCGACTTTGACTGGGCTCGTGGACGGCTGGTGGAAGGAGAGCAAAGCAGCAGGCAGAAAACCGAGCACCTATGAAAGCTACAGAGACGCTTTTGCCTATCTTGCTCGGTTTCTCAAACACAACGATGCATCAAAGGTTGCGGCCAAGGATGTCATTGCCTTCAAAGATCACCGACTGAGCACACCGTCGCCGAAAACCGGGAAGATGGTTTCCGCCAAGACGGTTAAAGATAGCAATCTCTCGGCTCTGAAAGTCGTCTTCGGCTGGGGCGTCGCCAACGGACTCGTTGATCATAACCCGGCTGCCGGTGTGACCTTGAAGGTAGGAAAACCCGCTCGTCATAGATCGAAGGGCCTTTCAGATGACGAGGCCAAAACCATCCTTTCAGGCGCGCTATCTCATCGGCGAGGGCAGGAAAATCCGAAGACATTTGCGGCGAAGCGTTGGATACCATGGTTGTGTGCATTTACCGGAGCTCGCGTGGGCGAACTGGCCCAGTTGCGAAAGCAGGATGTATCTTTGCGCGGCGACGTCTGGGTAATTCGCATCACTCCTGAAGCCGGAACCGTCAAAACCAATGAAGCCCGCGAGGTACCCCTTCATCAGCAGGTGATCGACCTTGGTTTCCCTGCTTTTGTAAAAGAGGCCGCAAGCGGCCACCTTTTTCTGAATGTCGACCCGTCGGAAAATGTTCGGGGGGCTTTGCGCGGCTTAAAAAACCGGCTCGCTGAGTTCGGACGCACCTTTGTGTCAGATCCGAACGTTGCGCCCAACCACGGCTGGCGTCATCGGTTCAAAACAATTGGAATGGAAGCCGGTATCCCTCCCCGCATTCTGGATGCAATCCAAGGTCAGGCAGCTCGGACGGTTGCCGACACTTACGGCGAGGTCACACTCAAGACCATGGCCGCGGAGATCGCGAAATTGAGCATCTATTCGCTCGATGCGCCCAACGATTTCTCGAGTGCGCCCCGACTGCCCACTTAATCGCTTGTGGAAATCAAGTGACTTCAATGCGATGGACAAGCGCCTAACCGTGTATCTGGGCGATCATTGCCCGTATACCAGCAGCTACTAGCCTTACCGACGTGGACACGCTCGACCGCGAACTACGAAGGTTGATCGCATTTGCAAGCCCGGGTTTGCGGATCAGAGAAGCACGGCCTCAGGCAGAGGCAACAAGGCTTTACACAATACGGGTTTCGACAATTAACTAGAGCCACGAGCGGCAGGGAAATGGTGGAAGACTGGCGGATTTTGGAAGCCTCCAGCGATCCGCTCGTCAAAGCCGTGGCGGGTAGCCAGCCGGGCCAGTCGATTTTGTCCCGGCACCTATCGGCAGCTACATTCCCCAAGATCGCATCTGGCTTGCTCGAGCGCTTCGTCAGCCTCGCAGGCTGGCATGCTAGGCCCGGCAGGTCGGCACCTCATTTGTCAAACGCCTTTTAGGCCGTTACATCGAATGCGGGGTTGTGTCGGGGAAGATCAATGGAAACTGCCAAGACGTTCGGGAAATGGCTCTCAGTTAATTGGGAGCGGGGGCTATTCGTCATCGCCGGGCTAACCCTGCTCGGGTCGAGCATATATTTGGTCTATACCGATAAAGTCACGGAAGCAGCAGTCGTCTTCGGTCTTGGCTTCCTCAGCTTCATCTATGCTAATGTTGCCCGGTTCAAGCGGTTCAAAGGGCTGGGCTTTGAAGCTGAACTTTGGGAAGACAAGCAAAAAGAGGCCGCCGACCTCATTGAACGTCTGCGCGAGGTGGTTTCGATCTACACTCGGGAAGTCATACTTGGGAAAGTCACAGCCGGAAGATGGGGGACCAAGACCGATTGGCAAAGCCATTGGAAGCTCTATGATGACCTTGTCACCCAGCATGAAGTTCTTGGCCAGAAGATAGATTTTTCGGGCGTTAAAAAGGTGATGGACGACTACTTCCTCTTTGATATGTCCACACCCGAGATTTCGAAGGTTCGTGAAGCCATTCGGAACGGAAAGGCCAAGGCCAAACAGAAGATGGACGAGGAGTTCGGGAGCCCAATCCGAGACGCCGATGGTTACGGCAAAAGGCTGGCGGAGTATCGCAATATACCAGAGCCGCTAGGCGACCCCTTTCAGTTTTCGACCCGCAATGACTTGGCAGGCAATACGTTGAAGATATGGGAGGAAGCGCAGGATCGTTTGAAACGAGGTTTTGAAGTGGCGGTGCAAGTCGATCCGACGGTCATTGAACGCCTCGAAGCGCTTTCAAAGCTTTATCACTCCCGTCCGGTAAATGTGACCGAGGAACTGATTGCGTGGGGTATGCTCACCAGCAATGCGGCGGGAGCAGTTCTCTAGGCGGAAGTTGGGTCGGGTGAATTGAGAACATCCATCAGCGCATTTTGCCACGTGCTTTGAAGCTCCCTCTCAGAGCACTGGATACGCTCAAACCCCGAGCGTTTCGCCGCCAGAAGCACGAATACTCGCTGTTCCATGTCGTAGGCACCGGACGCAGTTTTCCACTTCTGCTGTAAGGCCACCGACCAGCATTCCGCGCCGATCTCCATGGGAATATGCTGATTGATCGAAGCCAAGCGATCCTGCACATCGCTCGTGTGGCCAACCTTGAACATATTCCGCTTTCCATAGCGCAGCGCGTAAGTCCAACTGGTTTCCTGTGCGCTGCGCGTGACGTTGTAAGTCGCGTCGGTTGGTCTGGGGCCAGTGGTCGGACGGAAGAACTGGTTCAGGCGACGCATCTTCGCCAATGCCGGAAGAGCGGGAAGCTGCACTTCCTCTGACACAAGAGCCAGAACGCTATCGGTATCCGAGGCATCGAGTTGCACGACCCCCGGAGTAGCCAACATGGGAAGTTGCTTGGACAGCACGTCTGTTAAAAACGGCGCTGGAGTGAACCGCCATGCCTTGACCAGCGGCACGGCGTAGGGAAAGCGGAAACGGCCATCGGCAGCGAAATCGCGTGGGTCAAGGTCTTGACGATCAATGAGGTCGAGCGTGCGAAGGGGTTCAAAACCGATCTCCCCCATACCAAGCAAGCGCCCTCGGTTTTCTTCGTCGGTCCGCGCTGTCTGTGTGCCGACAAAAACGAGGCGGTCTCCGCGATCTGCCAGTCGCAACAGTCGTTGCTGATGACCTTCCATCGTAAACGTCGCAAGCGGTATGCGCCCGAAGCTCGTTCCCCAAACTCTGGTTGCGAAAAGTCTCATCGCCATTCTTTACGCGAAATAGGTTTCTAACCTCTGATACACCTCACATATCGGAGCCTACCAAGCCCCTCTTCCTTCCGTCAGAAACCGGAACGGCTGGCGGATTTTGGAAGCTCTTGGCAGCGCCGAAATCAACCTCATGGTGAGTAGCTGGGGCAATGTCCCGATCTTTGTCCTTGCCCCACTTGGCGCAGCTACAGTCCGAGCAAAGCAGGAAGCCCGACAAGGCGGCTCGGTTCGTCCGCATTCTCTGCGAACGCTTCAAGGTATTTCAAACAAGTCTTAGTAGGTTGAAATCGAAAGGTCGTCGCGGCTACGCGCCGCCCGATGTCTAAGGTGTTTTGGAGAAAGCCCTGAACGTCGCGTCAAACCAGTGGCAGATCGTCCGAAATCAGGTCTTGGAGCGCGACGGCTATCGTTGCGTGTCGTGTGGTGTTGCGTTGCGCTCGGCGGACACAGACATTCATCACCTGCTTCCCCGATCCATGGGCGGCACTGACGAAATGTCGAATTTGGTCTCGCTATGCGACGGCTGTCACGCGCGCCACCATCCAACCTTGGCTGGCGGGTTGGCGCGGCGCGCAATGGAGAGGTGGGCCGTGCGGTTGGCGCGATGGCTCGACCGCGTAGGCATCGTCAACGAGGCAACCGGAAACTTCGGTCCCGCCTTGCGCCTGTTCGGCTTGGAGCGTTTTCGGCATGGCCAATTGCCAATCGTCCTCGCGGCGCTGTCGGGGAAGTCCGTGCTGGTTGTCAGCCCCACCGGCTCCGGTAAGACCCTCTGCTTTCAGCTCCCGGCGTTACTGAGAAACGGAGTGACGCTAGTCGTTTCGCCCCTCAAGACCCTGATGTCCGAGCAGGTGTCAGACCTTCTCGGCAAAAAAATACCGGCGACCTTCATCAATAGCGATTTGAGCCGGGAAGAAAAGGAGAGGCGGTTCGCACTCCTTGCGCGCAGTGCGATCAAACTCCTTTACATTGCGCCGGAACGATTTTTCGTACGCAGCGAGGACGAGCGCAGCCGTCTGAAGCGCAGTCAGCCGTCGTTTCTGATCGTGGATGAAGCCCACTGTGTTGATAGGTGGGGTGAGGATTTTCGCCCTGAATATGGGCGGTTGCGGGAGGTGCGGGAGAAGCTCGGCGCTCCTCCGGTCTTGGCATTCACAGCTACCGCAGGGAAGGAAATGCAAGATCGGATTCTCGCGTCGCTTGGAATTCCGGATGCAAAAGTGTTCGTCCGCGACGTGGATAGGCCAAACATTGCTATGCTGCGACGGCATTGCCGATCTGAACAGCGGGCGCAGGAAATAGCATCCATGCTGGCGCTGCCTCAGTTGAAGGCGCAGAAGGCGATGATTTTCGTCCCTACGGTAAAAGTGGGTGACGAACTGCGGACTGCTCTATCGGCGATGGGGTTGGACATCCCATTCTATCATTCCAAACTGGGAACTGCATGGGAGCGGCAGGAACTCGTGAAGCGCTTCTTGGGGCAGAGCCGCCCAGTGGTCGATCAGATTGTCTGCACCAACGCCTTTGGCATGGGCCTCGACGTTCCTAACGTGCGGCTGGTGGTGCACTGGCAACAATCAGCATCTATTGAAGACCTGTTGCAGGAGTTTGGCCGCGCTGGAAGAGATGGGAAGCCGTCTGTCTCGGTCATGTTCCACGACGGTAAGGGCCGACGTGATACGGGACGCCTGAAATTCATGGCGGAGATGACTGTCTCGAATGCGCCGGGGGATGAACACCGAAGAGCGGTCATGCTGGAGCAGCGGACCCAGAACATCGGTCAAGTGGCCGCAATGCTCCGCTCGACTTCCTGTTTTCGAAAGTCGATCAGCAACTATTTCGGCGATAGCGAGGAACGGCACAAATTGAGCCTTGCAGTGCGAATCCTTGAATGGGTTTTTGCAACTCGTGCGCCGAGAACCCACCACACCGCTTGCTGCGATAGCTGCGACGCCGCAACAATCAAAAAACACGGCGCGATTGCTTATGTTGCACGGGTCATGGGAGGTGACTTCCCGCGTTTAGGGCGAAAATGACCGATTTGATTGTGCTCAGAAGGGGGGCCTTCATCTTCTCACTACAGTATTTGGCTTGAACATTAGTGATCTCTTAAGCACTTCTCCACAATCGGTACTTGCCGGACTCGGGCCGTTTTGCTAATGAGTCCGTACAAACGGGGGTTTGGATAATGTCGAAGCGCAATTTCCTGTCACCAATGGCCTTGTCGGCCACGATGATTCTCGGCGGCCAAGTTCAGGCTGCAGTCCTTGTCGAATCGGCAAATCAGCCTTCGACCAAGCTCGCTGAAGCTGGCGCTGTTCCGGCGGATCTCGGCTACGGTGAGGTGCTCGACCGCTCAAATGGTACAGACGTCATCATGGCGTACCACACCAGCCATTCGAGCCATGCTAGTCACGGGTCTCACTGCTCTGGCTACAGCTATTGTTGATGTCGGACACCTCTCGCGATAGCGAGCTCGTCCAGACCGCCCAAGTCAAGTTTGATCTGTCAGTCTTCAGCCTCGATTGTGTGAAGCGCGCAGCGTATCGGGTAACCGGAAACGCTGCGGTTGAGATCACGGTCGAAGGCGGCTCCGCAGTATGCACGATCAACTTCAGTAAGGCGGCCGCACGAGCTTCGGCCGACGCAGCGATAGAAAAGCTGCGACTAGAGGTCTTGGATCAGGACCTGCGTAGCAGCATAGCCGCCGAAACCGCCACGGTTAGAAACGCGATTCTGGCGCTGGCGTTTTCCAGATCGGGCCTGCAGTCTGATGACTAAGTTTGCTCCGGCAACTGAGTTCCAACGACCATTGGACGACACATACCAGCTCGCATACTTCCGTTTTTCCCAGTTGGATGACGACCGGTATGTGCTGACCAACCAAGCGGGCGAATATCTGGTATTGCCGCGCGCTGTGCTGGCTTCGTTTGTCAAGCACGAGCTCCCCAGCACACACCCTGCCTACTCCCGCCTGCGCAGCAGGCAATTCCTCTTTGATGCATCTTCCAATATCGGCAAGGAGCTGCTGGCGCTGAAGGTCCGGACCAAGGCAAAAAGACTGGAGAACTTCACATCGCTTCACATAATGGTCGTGTCGCTGCGTTGCGAGCACTCCTGCCCTTACTGTCAGGTATCCCGCCAAAGCGAAGATCGTTCAGCCTTCGATATGTCCGAAGAGACTGCCGAAAAGGCTTTGGGACTCATTTTTCAATCTCCAAGCCCGGCTATTAAGATCGAGTTTCAGGGTGGTGAGCCGCTTCTGAATTTCCCGTTGATCCAACACGTCGTGCATCGGGCTGAAAAGATCAACGAGGTTGCCGGGCGGTCCCTGCAGTTCGTCATCACGACGAACCTCGCCGTCATTACGGACGAAATCTTGGAGTTCTGTCGCGAGCACAGCATTCTAATTTCAACGTCGCTCGACGGACCGGCCACTCTTCACAATGCCAATCGACCACGCCCGGGAAAGAACAGCTACGAGTTGGCTGTCGCAGGCATCCATAAGGCCAGACTGGCTCTTGGTAAAGAGCGCGTGAGCGCACTTATGACGACCACGAAGGCCAGCCTTTCACTTGTGCGCGAGATCATTGACGAATACGTGCGGCTAGATTTCCCCGGAATATTCCTTCGGCCGCTCTCCCCTTACGGCTTCGCGGTCAAGACGAAATCGTACGCCGCCTATGACGTGGACCGCTGGCTCGACTTCTATTTTGATGGGCTGAACTACATCCTGGAACTGAATCGGAACGGCACTCCTTTCAAGGAATTTTACGCAGCCACCATCCTCACAAAGATGCTCACGCCTTTCGAGCCGGGATATGTGGACCTGATGAGCCCGGCAGGTATCGGCATCTCCGCCGTTGTCTACAACTATGATGCCAGCGTCTACGCGTCCGACGAAGCGCGAATGTTGGCCGAAATGGGCGACAAGACATTTCTGCTCGGGAATGTTCACGAAAACACCTACGCTGAGATTTTCGGGTCCGACGCTCTCCTCGATCCTATTGAGCAGTCTTTTGCAGGCTCCGTGCCGATGTGCGCCGACTGCGCTTACGAACCGTTCTGTGGCTCCGATCCAGTGTTCCATACCGCAACTCAAGGCGACTTTGTTGGGCTCAAAACGCGGTCCGGATTCTGCAATCGCAACATGTCGATTTTCAAGAGGCTGATTGACCTTATGGAGAGGGACGTTACTGCCCGAGAACTCTTTCTAAGTTGGGCAAATTAGGATGTTGCGACTGAGTGGCTTCGCTGCGTCAGCAAGCTTAGGTGATTTCTCACAGCGAGTGGCACTCAGGCTCGTGACGGGCCAAGCTGATCAAGCGCCTAACCCGGAGCATGATGCGTACCTTTTCAAGGGGGAGGCGTTTCATCCTGAATGCCACTGGGTTTTCACCTTTGAGGAGCATCGGCCGGAGGCTGAGCGACTGTTTTCGGACCGACGACTGGTCGTTCTGCCGCATGAGTTCGGCTACCTCCGCGAGGGAGACGTTATCCGCTTTGTGCCGGATCGGAAGGCAGTGCGTGTCCTGTTCAGAAAGGATGCCAACGCGAACTATTTCCTCGTGACGGAGCGGTGCAACCACCTGTGCTTGATGTGCTCCCAGCCGCCTAAAGACGTTGATGACCGGTGGCTGGCGCGAGAAATCCTGGAAGTGCTGCCCCTGCTGCCAGCAACGACCCCGTTTCTCGGGATCACCGGCGGTGAGCCAACGCTGGTGGGGGAGGACTTTTTTGACATTTTGTCCTCGGCACGTGACCACCTTCCTTCTACGCCAGTTCATATTCTTTCGAACGGCCGAACATTTAAGGATCGTCAATTCGCAGAGCGCTATCAAGCGATTGGACATCGCCGCCTTTCGGTAGGCATACCGATCTACTCAGCTGACCCGGAAGTGCACGACTATGTCGTTCAATCCAAAGGCGCATTCGATGAGACCATCCGCGGGATCATGAACCTGAAGTCCGTCGGGGCCGAGGTTGAGATACGAGTTGTCGTTCACAAGCAGACCTATGAAGGTCTCGCCGACCTGTCAGATTTCATTTTTAGAAACCTCACCTTCGTAGACCACGTGACGTTCATGGGGCTGGAGATCACTGGCTTCACAAGGGCAAATATGGATAAGCTCTGGATGGACCCGTACGACTATCGAAGTGAGTTGCGGGCGGCTGTGCAATATCTGGCTGCGGCTAGGATCAATGTTTCAGTCTACAATCACCAACTCTGTCTTCTTGATGGCTCCATCCATCAGTACGCAAAACGCTCGATCAGCGATTGGAAAAATGAATACGCCGATGAGTGCAGCGGCTGCTCCCTACGCAATAAGTGTGGTGGCTTCTTTTCATCCAGCAGCCTCGCAAAAAGCTCTCACATCGCGGCGTTCCAATAAAGAGCACCGATGTGCATCGGGACTTCACGAAACCCGATTCAAAAGCTAAGGCCATCCAATGCGACGCTACTTGAGAAACTTTCTCGCGATATTTGCCATCCTCAGCTTCACGACAGCGTCAATCGCAGATGATTTCAATGCCATTCTATTCGGTCATTCAGTCGAAATTTACGGCGAGACCGAGGAGACGATGCATCTTGACGGAAAGCCGACCATTACGGACGGTAGACTCACAATCGACGAAATCACAATTGTGAACGGAATTCCAACATTGGTCGGCAACAGCCTGTCCGGTGGCAACGCTTGCGAAGGGTCACCGTTCATTGTTTCGTTCCCCCCTAGCGGCCAACCTCGGATTGACGGGCCAATCGAGGGAGCCGAATGCGCGTTGGTAACCCGCAAGGTTGAAGACACTGCGATTACTTTTTCCACAGCTCCAAGTGCCGGAAGGGTCGGCAAGATATGGGTCTGGACGCCCTCCGCTGGCCTTGCTGAGCAGGCGTCCGTTGAAATGCAGCCTGATTTGACTAAGGGCTTCGCGACCTTGCGAGAACGCACTGTCAAACACCCGTCTGACCTTTTCAGCTACGGGGACATTAGCAGCGCCTTCAGCGACCTCCTCGGCCCCGACCTCGGCGCCTACAGGGAAACGCTTGATGGGACGGGCTCCGGGAAATTCGTCGGCGACGATTATGTTGGAACGGCTTGCACCCCTCATATGTGCGGCGTTCAGGAGGCATTGGTTTTCGTGTCCGCAAAAGAACATCGCATCTATGCGGCGTGGAAACCGGATCAAAAGAAGATAAAAGTCCGGCCGCCTCTAGATGAATGGCCGGACAAGGCTCAAGCCGAACTGGCAACGTGGGCGCGAAAATGGATGTAGCTCGGATTTGAGGTGATAATCTTGCAGCTGAGATATCCGGTAGCCTTTAAAATCGCGGCCTGCGTCGTTTGCGGTCCCGTGCTGGCCCAGTCGGCAACCGAGCATCACGTCTGGCAAGATAAGCGTAAATTCGAGCCCTATAGCCGCACTGCAGAGTCGGTAACTGGCGCTATACAGCTCTCGGGAAATCCAGATTTTGCCGCTCCGGGCAGCAAAATGGCAATCACATTCGGAAACGGCAGAAAAGTTGGTCTGACTTCAGTGGGTGCATCTTGGCGACAGTGGGACGAAACGAGCGAAAGTAAAGCGACCGCGGAGGTTTTCAGATTGTCGGGCGATCCGGGTGCTCTTAGAAACGGCAACACGCTTTGCGGTGATCCGAAATCTGACCCGGCCCGTTACGTCGTGTTTCTCGAAAGATCGTCGTATGGCGCTTCTCCGCTGCTTGGGATGACAGTCTTTGGATCGAAAGACACTCCGCACGACATCAATAGCCCAAACCTCTGCGGCACTTTCAATTATTCTACAGACTGAACCGACCGTCTGGCCGAATGGGTCTCTTCGGGGCGATTAGAGCACACTGAATATCATGGGGACGCGACTATGAAGCTTTTCGGGTGTGTATCTGCATTCTTGGCCATGGCTCTGTCCGCTTCAGCAGGATGGGCCGACGATAAGGATCCCATCTACTACGGAAGCCGTGCCGGTATGCAACTTACCACGGTGTCGGAGGAGGGTATCGGCACTGCCAACGCCAAAATTCACGTGAAGCATACCCCTAAGGATGCCAAAGCCTTTTGCGTTCAGTATAACTTGGACTACTCGATGGCTTGCGTGAAGCAAACGATGGCTTTGGTCAAAATTGACGATTACCTGACTGGAAACTGCGTCAAACGCACTTGGTTGGATCTGTCGAACGAAAAATTCGCGTTCCTCGGTCCCGCCAAAAAATCAGACGAAATGATCGCCGACTACGCCATAAAGCGCGTGAAGACGGGCGAGATCCTCGACGGCACAACGGCTTCAGGTTATTGGGTCGAGCTTGGTATTTTCCAGCACTTATGTCCCGGAATTGCGAAGTAATATGCGTTCGAGGCGTCACACATGGCTTTCACTCGGCATCTCTCTCAGTCTGACTGGGATGGTGCAAGCTGCCGATGTTAGGTTCGTAGGGAAGGTAGAGCACGAGGGAAGCGAGGCGGTAGCTTTTCGACTTGAAGGCGAGATTGATGACACTGACTCCGCTAGCGTCAAGGCCGCATTGACGAAAGCGGGGATCGTAAATGATGGCGAGGTGTGGCCGAACATTGTCGTCGAACTTGATAGTGCCGGTGGATCTTATCAGGCTGGCCTCGACTTAGCGCTGCTCTTCCGCAGGTTAGGGCTGGCGACAGTCGTAAGGTCCGGGGATCATTGTTTTTCGGCCTGTGCTCTGGCGTTTCTTGGGGGGACCGAGCATGCAACGGATCCGACACCTGCGGCCGAGGATGGACCTATCCCGGACCAGCTTCCGGACCGTTCAATCGAGCGTGATGCGGCGCTTGGATTCCACGCCCCGTATCTAGACCTGAGGGACTCGTCATACACTGCTGACAATGTCTCGGATGCGTATACCGCTGCTGTCTTGGGAATTTCGCGGTTTATCGCAATTGCCGACCATTTGTACGTGTCTTCCGCCGAGCTGCCGAAGCTTCTCAAACCAACACGAGATGATCTCTATATGGCAGACAACGTGGACGCGGTGAGATTTCTAGGGATCGACTACACTGACTACACCCTGCAAATTCGCGACCTAAAGGGTTTTACGCCATCGATGGTTCTGAACGCTTGCGTGAATCGATACTTCCATCTTCGCGGGCGAAGCAGCCTCTCCGGTTACGGGGCGGCCGCCGCTGTCAGAGAGGAATTTGTCGAAGGCTCGAAACTACTGGAGAATGGTGAGGAGAAGCAGGTATTTGGCGTCCGCCGCATCAAATATGGGGAGCGCTCAACAAGCGTGGCGTTCACGCCGATAGCGAAAACTGATGACGGTAGGAGTTTCGTTTGGTGTCTATTTGGCCCAATTGGACCTGATGCCACGACGCTTTACAAGCCCGCCGGTACCGTTGACGAGCTCTTTGCGGAACTGAAGAATGGACAGGGGCAATGGTGGGAGTTCTCCAGCTCGGAAACGACTATGAAAATCGGTCGGCCAGACCCGTTTGAAGCGATGATGCGAGTCCTCGATATGGTGCCGCCCGAGACCAAACTAGCTGACGTTGGCGGTACCGTGATGCAATACCAAGCCAATGAACCGACCATCTCGCAACCCTAGACTGCGGTGCCGGGTATAGACTCGTGTTTGCTGCAGCAGGAGGTCTGATTGCCTACCTACAAGGAGATACAGGATCACGTTCGCGCAACACGGTTGTTCGTCCCGAAGACCTGTTGGATAGCGGAGATGCTTGCCGAGCATGGGCTTACCAAACGCATGGCGACAAACCGAATTGACCCTGCATCGCGCATGCATCCGTGTCCAGAGGGGAAGCGCCAAGAGTTGAAAGCGGCCATGCAAGAACTTGGCGCTCTGCCGTGACGCCTGAAAATTTTGAACCGCGGACTGATCGAGGTCATTCGAAGCCTTCGAGTTTGCATCCTTTTGTCTGCGAAGGATCGCCGTTGGACTGCGAGGTGTTCATTGTCGGATACAATCCGGCGACTGCCATGCAGGGTGATTGATGGCGGTTCCGACGCCGCTGTGGGCGGATGGATGTTCCCCTACGGCTGGTAGAGGACACTGCTTACCAAAGCCCATACATCGGGGCGATGTTGTGAACCGCATCCGGCACTGTATAGCTGGACGTCAACGCTTTATCTCAGAATGTGATTCTGGTCGCGGCAACTACCGCTTCTGAAAGCAACCATGGGGCTGCGAGCTAAATATGGAAATCTTTAACGATCTCTTTCCGGGCAATGCATCCGTTATGCAGCACCTTAAAGAAACAATGGATACCGGGAGCGTAGTCGCGTTTTCCGGCGCGGGCACGAGCATGCCCAACGTACCGGGGTGGGCAGAGCTTGTTAAGACGCTCGTTGGTGACGCACTGACAAATGGAAGGATGGACGCAGATACCGCGAACGCACTTTACAACCAGAACGACGACTATCTCTATGTGGTAGACGAGATATTTTCCCTAGTAGGGGAGAGTCAAACGAAGGCTGCCGTCGCGAAAATCTTTGGTGCGCTCATAAGCCCTACGGAAGCTCACAACCTCATTGTTCAGTCGCAGTTCGCCAGACTGATGACTCTCAACTATGATCGAGGCTTGGAGATGGCCTATGCCTCTCAGTTGTCTCGGCACACCTCTAGCATTCTGGGCACCCAAAAAAGCGAGCTCGACGTATGGTTGCGTCGTGATCAGCCACAGATTGAACCGCCAGTCTTGCACTGGCACGGTTTGGCAAGCGACGCACAAAGCATTGTATTAAGCGGAGCTGACTACCTGTCCTTTTATGACAATTCGCCTCATAACCGGGAAACCCTGCGACAAATATTCCGAACGTGGTCCGTACTTATGATTGGCTTCGGCTTCTCTGATCCATTCGTAGAGCGCGAAATGAATTCGGTGATGCAGCCACTTCCGAAGTCGAACAGCCATTTTGCCGTTATCGGGATTGATAGTGACCAAAAGATCAATGTGGTGAGTGAGCGGCGGAAGTACTCCTTAAAATATAAGCTCGAAGCTATCTTCTACCCTGTCAAAGCGTCAACCACCGGGCATGATCATAGCGCATTGTTAAAGGTGCTGAGCGAAATACAAAAATTCTCCCCCCGCACCAACGACACCTCTGTCGCGCAGGATCACGCCTCGTTGACGCTACTGAGGGACACTACACAATCGTATCGCAGCGGACTCTTCACCTTTGGAGATAAAACCATATACTGTGAGCCGAATATATGGAGTGGCCCCCCCTCACAAACCACCGAACGCAAACGCGCCACCTTTCAGGATATACTTGACGCTGATTTTCATTGTACGATATCAGCACCACACGAGTTTGGTCTTTCGAACATCGGTCGTCGATTGGTGTCGGACAGCGAACTTTCCGGGAACCGAGCGTTGATCCGCGATGCTCATAGTTTCCCAAAGTACCGCAAGGCTATTCAGGCCGACCTTGACAATGCCGGTTATTCTACCGAGGATCATTTCATATTAGTTCTGGATAATTTCTCTTCAATTGAGCACCAGCGCACGGTAAAAGAGTTACATGCCGCCTACAAGAATATACGAATAATTCTTCTACAGGCCGTCCGCCGCACAGAGGCCACCGAAGACGATCTGCCTGAGCTCGGGTTCCATTCTTTCTCGCTGACGGGCTTCTCTCGCTCGGACATTCGCACGGTCATAAACGCACTTTCGCCGTTCCGCAACTCCGACGAGACGTCCGCCATTGTTGATAAAGTCTATAATGACCTACTGCAGCTTTGCATTCCATTAACTCCGTCTAACGTTATAATGTATTGCAGCGTACTTTGCAAAGACGGCAGTTTCTCTCCGGTCTCCCGTCTTAATATAGTTGACAGATTTGTCATCGAGGCTTTGCAGAGAGCGAGTGACGCGTATTCCGACACTTTCAACTCGATCAACAAGATAGATCTTATTTGCGAATTTTGTTACGAGAGCTTTATCTCTGGGACTCCGACATTCTCCGCTATGGAATGGCGCTCGTTCTGTGACAAATTCAAGTCTGTCAATCTTGTTTCTTTCAACTCCACAGATATACTTAGTGACCTCGTCAACGGTCGCATTTTATCCCACGACGCTGGCCGGTACGTCTTCCGATATATGATGTTCTATAGCTATTTCGTAGGGAGACACATATCAGCTCGTTCCGAGCTGCTGATAAAATGCATTGCGGAGAACCGACATCTTGAGTTGGCTGGACTGATAGAAGTCATCTGCGGGATGCTGCCGAATTGCAGTCTGGTTCTAGATGACCTGACCTGCAAGTTGGAAATCTCCATGGAACGCTTCTATGACTATTATCCTATCAAGGGTCTGGATTTTCACGAGAGCGCGAAATGGGAGTTCGGAAACACCGAGAGCGAGATATGGAAGGGAGTGACGGATCGCTTCGACAAGGGGCCAATCGGCACTCAGGAGCTTGACGACCTAAAGACATCGCTTCAAGCCGAACGGCGTACTGGAGATCAGAAGGTTTCGATTATAAAGTTCATAGCATCTGAGAAGACTGTCTCCGCAAATGTCCACAATCTTGTCATCGCACTTGAGAGTGCTAAACATGCCAGCGCTTCGGCAAAAAAGGCCGCGGCAACTGCCGTTATCAGCGGTCAGGTTCTGGCCTATGAGGTGGCAAGTTTATTCATCCCGCTGATCGCGGAAAATAAGTATTTTTCTTGGAATGGGTTCACGTATATCAACTTGATTGAGGATAAGCGCACAGGGCATGCAGATGAGGAAGCAAGGCGGGAGCGAATGCAGCAGCTTGTCGCCTCGGCTCTTCCGGGCTCGGTTGCAGCAAATGCTGCTAATGTATTTGGCAGCAGAAGGCTCGGTCAGGTGTTTCTGGCTCTGGATGGCACGGCTTTCGACGCCAAGATAAACCGGTTAATCCTTTTCAGCCTTATCATCCGCAGCAAGCCGTCGGGCTGGCTGGCCTCTGTGAAAAAGCGTGTTGGCGACATGAGGCGGGATGACTTGTATCTGAGGCATATGCTCGAAGCTTCGATGCGTCAATTTCAGCAGGAGATTAATACCGAGGATGAGCGCCTCTGCCTGAAAGAGTTAGTTGCCGCCGTGCGCCTGAGGCGCGAAGCAAACGTCAAACTGCCGAGTGCGACCGAGATTAAGAAGGTGATTGGGAGACTTGACGCAAAAGGGTTTTGGGCTCGAATAGCTGGGGAATAGCGGCGGGGTAAGGTTCTATTCAGGATGTCACCTCCAGCTTCGTGAACATCGGGGTATGCCCTGAAGTGACGTAACGCCCTGCCGCGACGCCCATGTAACATCTGGGTTGACATCGACTATTTGTGACAGTGTAGCCTCGGGCCTAAAACCTTGGGGTGACACTGCATGAGCCGGATTGGGTACGCCCGCGTCAGCACCGTTGATCAAGATCTCGAAACCCAAATCGCCAAGCTGAAAGCCGAAGCGTGCGGCATCATCCGGTCGGAAAAAGTTTCGGGTGCTAGCCGTGACGGTCGGGCGGAGCTCGCCACCATCATCGATTTTCTAAGACCAGGAGATGAGCTGGTGGTCACCCGTCTTGACCGGCTCGGCCGCGACACACGTGATGTTCTAAATTTGATCCACGAATGCGAACAAAAGGGCGCATTCGTCACAGTCCTCGACCCACATGTTTCAACTCGAGGCGAGATGGGTCACATCGTGCTGACGGTGCTTGGTATGGTTGCGCAAATGGAACGCCGGTTCATCAAAGAACGGCAGCGTGATGGCATTGAACAGGCAAAAGCCGAAGGCACATACAAAGGGGGCAAACAGCGGCTCGATAGGAGCAAGGTGATGGCCCTCCGTGATGAAGGCAAGACCCCGACACAGATCGCGAAGCTGGTGGGCTGCTCAAGGATGCAGATTTACCGGATCCTTAATGCACATAGGATGGCAGGTTGAGCCCACGCTATTTCTAATGGCGAACTGGCGACCGTGCTGGTATTACTAGGGAATGCAGGCAAGGAACCAGAACTAGTGGTCATGGTCTCAGGGGTTGAGTCCTGTTGGCTCATTTCGCGGGAAAATGTTCGGCCGTCGACGCTTCGATGCGTTCGGCTACCAGCTCCTGCAAACGCCACAATTGGCTGTCGTGAATCCCCATACCTTCAAGGTGACTTACAGTGCTGTGGAGATAGTCGGCCATGGAACCCCACGGACCGCACGCGACCGCGAGCGCGTCGGCGATCTGTTCCAGCGACAGCGCGCGGACATAGCGTCCGCTGTTCCGGTTAATCACAAAGGTGATCGCCTGGAGCGGTCCGTTCTCGGTGCGAACATTCACCCAACGCGGCGAATGAGCGGACGGCTTGGCGCGCATCTCACGACGAAAGAGCCTGCCTAGATTGGCCTCGACAGCATCCGGCGGCAGGCGATAGACCGCGCCCTTGCACTGCCCGCCACGGTCGAGCGACAACATGAGACCGGGTTTGCTGTCTGATCCACGAAACCACCGGTCCCAACCGAGGCAGAAGGAGCGGTGCCATCCGGGCACGAAGCCTACCCGCTGCTCCACGAAATCACAGGCCGGGTTCCACATCAGCGATCCATAGGCAAAGAGCCAGACCTCATCAGCTGACGGTGCGGCGGCAAGTATCGCCCGGACGGTGTCATCATGGTCGGCGTCGGACGGCGCGGTGAAGGGCTGTGGCAGAGAATCGTCCGCACTGAGGACCCTGGCGACCAGCTCGGGCGTTAGCCGCATTCGACTTGGTTTCGGGGCCATCGCTCACTACACTCGCAGCAGTCCACCAAGGCATCAAGTGTCAGATTCGCACCACTAGGTACCTAGGGGTAAATTCTGAAGCTTGGTACCGACGCTAAATTCCCGCTACCGACCCTTTGCCGTCATCCAGTTGGGAGCGCCGCATGACGCGATCTGACCCGAATCTGCCTTTCCAGCGAACGACCATGGAGGTCCGGATCGGTGGAAACCAGTCGGTCCCGGTTTTCGTGGACGGGGAAGCGGTCATTTGCTTCCGCCCGGACGCTGTTGAAACAGAATTAGCAATTCTGTTTCATGTTGTTAGTGCCATCCATGAAAGCCGATGGTACGCAGCTCTATAAAAACTGGCAGAGGAAGAATGTTGCCGTGCTGAAGCGTATTCTTGCCGGGTTCATCGTCGTTATGATGCTGGTCGGTCCGACGATTGCCGGGCCATTCGAGGATGGCGTTACCGCTTATAAGCATGGCGATTATGCCGAGGCGGCAAAGTCGTATCGGCTAGCAGCCGACCAAGGCCATGCCAATGCCCAATTCAACCTCGGTCATATGTACGCCACCGGCCGAGGCGTCCCGCAGGACTATGTTGAGGCGATGAAGTGGTTTCGTCTGGCAGCCGGCCAAGGTCATGTGAAGGCCATTACCAGCTTAGGCATCCTGTATGCCCAAGGCCATGGCGCCCCGCAGGACTATGCCGAGGCGGCAAAGTGGTGTCGTCTGGCGGCCGAACAAGGCAATGCCGAGGCCCAATACCTCCTCGGTTACATGCTCGCCACCGGCAAAGGCGTCCCGGAGGACCATGCCGAGGCGGCAAAGTGGTATCGTCTGGCGGCCGAACAAGGCAATGCCGAGGCCCAATACCTCCTCGGTTACATGGTCGCCAACGGCCAAGGCGTCCCGCAGGACTATGCCGAGGCGGCAAAGTTATATCGGCTGTCGGCGGGACAAGGCCATGCCTATGCTCAGTTCGAACTCGGATTTTTGTATGCCACCGGCCAAGGCGTCCCGCAGGACTACGTGCTTGCATATATGTGGTCCAATTTAGCGGCGGCGCAGGGGCACGAGGTTGCGGTTCTGAACAGGGATAACGCGGCCAGAAAAATGTCTCCCGACCAGATCGCCGAAGCACAGCGCTTGGCACGAGATTGGAAACCCACGAACTGACAAGCCTCTCCCTTTCCACAAAAGGCAACGTCTAGGTTTGAAACAGATTGATAGTATTCTGTTTCACGGAGCGAAAGTCCGCTCTAGAGGGTACGCTCTTGGTGTCCTGAAGGACGTGGTTGGGTCGATACGCGACGGTCCTGATGGCGATCCGGTAGGTCCGGAAGTGGCGCTGCCTGCCCGTTCCGCTCGACGAGACAGACGGCAGAGAACCACCCAAAGCGGTATTCCCTTTCGGGTACCAAACGTCAGATTTCACCACTAGGACTGAGTCTGGTTGGTGCGGGGGAACAATGTCGATCAAAGTAGGGCGGAACGGGATGCTGACGCCCTTTGGCTGGCAGATGCAAACGCTTCTTTAGCAATCAGTATGGGTCAGGTTGCTATCAGATTCCGGTCGGGCGGAAGACGCGCGCCGCTGTCTGGACGGTTCATATAGAAACGGGCAGCTACCAAGAACTAGCGTAAGCGCTGTTGTGGGCCACCTTTCGGGAGTGGTCGCGATCTGTGAGGTTGCCGATCCTGTATTGGGATCGGAGATCGGCTTGTGTCTGGACTTGACCTTACGCTTGACCCGGAGCGGCAGCTTCGGCGTTTCGAGGTGATCAACGGTGCTGGCGGCCGGCGTCATTGGTCTGTGGATGACAAAGCGCGGATCATCGCGGAGACGCTGGAGCCGAATGCAATCATTTCCGAGGTCGCCCGCCGTTATGGTCTCAGGCCGCAGCAGGTCTTCGCCTGGCGCCGGCAAGCGCGCAAACAGGCAGCTTCGGTGCAGCAAGAATTCTCCTGCCTTCGTGCCTGTGGTTGTGGCGCCGGAACCTTTAGCTAGGCGTCCACCGAAGCAGCGGAAACTGCAAGCCACCCGAGATGCCGGCATGATCGAGCTTGAGATCGACGGCATCGCCATGCGGGTCGGCCGTGGCGCCGATACGCTGCTCGACCACCTCGGCCGCGTACTATTGTGCTGGCGGACAAGGCCTATGACGCCGACCGCATCCGCGAGCTGATCCAGGACCGGGGTGCCACGCCCAACATCCCGCCCAAGAGCAACCGGCGCTGGAAGCCCTGCTTCAGCAAGCGGCTCTATCGCGAGCGCAACCTACGCCTCCGGCGAAGGCCGCCTTGCGCGAGTATTGCATGGACGCGAGGCTGCGCTCTTAAGGTGGTCCTTACGAGCGAAGTTAGCAGCACAGCATGAGCCATGTGACGTTATTGACCGGGCCGGAGCGTCGTCGTCGTTGGATTGAAGAGGATCAGTGCCGGATACTGGCCGCGGCATTCGCGCCCGGGGCCACAGTAGCGGCGGTGGCGCGTCAGTATGATGTCGCGACCAGCCTGATCTATAAGTGGCGCCGCACGGTGAGAGCCCGCGAGACGGAACTTGAGGAGTGATGTAGATTGAGGGGTGGCGCGGTCATCCGGCGCTCCGCATGTTCCATGGCAGAGCGTATTGCTTGATCAGACCCAACTCTAGCCCAGCGCTGCCGTGAACCGGAAGTCCATTCCATTGCATATCGGCCGGGAAGGCAGCATAGACATCTATCTTGGGATGGGCTGCCAATTCGGAGATCATCGCTGCGTTGATCCGAAGGCTCGTCCCGATGCCGGGGGATCCAAGGTGCGTTCGTCTCAACAAGCTTCTCACAGACCGAGCGCTTTCCGTGACGGACAGATACGAAGCCTTGGGCAAGCGCTACCAAACGGAGCAAATGCGGCCGGGCGGGCCTATCGAAAGGGCCACTAGGAGTTTAACAAAGTGCCGTAGCCCGAGTGGAATTGGCGCACTGGCGGCGGCCCTATGACCGGCTGGACCAGTCCTGACAGGGCAGAATTGACGCTGGCAATGATCTTCAGTGCCGTCGTCTGAGGAGCGGCGGAAGGGGCAACCCTGCTAATTTACCTTCCCTGGATATACTCCAGAGACTTTCAGAGACGTGCTTGCGCAGGCATGCCCCTCAGCCCATGATAGATTTTGGGTTTGGGTAGGCGGACAATAAATGCGTATGATTTCGATGGGCTTCGTCGTAGCCCTTTTGTTAGCTTCTTGTTTAGAGGCTACGGCACGGCGTCCAAATACCTTTCCACTGCCGACTTTGACGCACTATCAGACCCGCTTAGGTCTGGTCCCGGCTTCGCTGCGAACGCCGCAATCAGACGTCCTTTGGTTGGTTGTATCAAGTCGACCCACAGAGGAAGAGGCTATCGCCTTGGCGCAGTCGTATGCTCCGACCCTTGGGCCTACATTGGTCGCGCAAAGCCGCAACGGCGTATTTGCCATTATCGCGGGCACGTTGAACAACGATAGGGCCAGACCAAACCTGAGGACGCTTAAGGAGCTGCACATAGTCCCCCAAGATGCTTTTTTGTCTCGCGGCGAGAGCCTGGATCGCGTGGCTTGGCACTCGTTTCAACGAGGCGATTCCTTGGATTTCATGATGCAACAAGCTTACCGCCAAGTTGTTCAACGCCTTCAGGCTGCCATGACGCGGCTCTCGCTCTATGACGGTCCGGTTGACGGCTTGATTGGCCCGTCGACCGTAACTTCCTTCAAGGCGTACAGGGCCAATTTTGGTCTACCTGCAGGCGATCTGCTCACAGAATACGGTCTCGGGGAGATCGAGCGTAGCGCTGGAGATGGATTCAGGAACGACCAAGAACGAAACCTTGCCCAATCGCTGGGCTTTAGTGATGCCCGGTCATACAGAGAGGCTATGGCAGGCGGATTCCCGTCGGCAAGCATATTTGCGCAGGCAAAGAACTTAGGTTTCAGCACTCAAAGAGAATTTGATGCCGCTGTCTCAGGAGGGTTCCGAAGCCGCGACGAATATCAACGCGCGCAGGCAGCAGGCTTCACATCCGCCGACGATTTCCGTGCAGCGCAGCAATTCGGGATTCAAACCAAAGCCGAATTGATAGCGTTTCGCGCGTCGGGTTTCACCGACCCCATCGAATTCAGGAACGCAAGTCAAAAGGGCTTCGCGGACAAGGCCTCGTTTGACAAGTCGGAGGCCCGCAGGCTCAAAGCGTCGAAGGCCGCCGCCACCATCTTGCTGTCCGATGCGGAAACATTTCTAAAATTGAATCCGCAGACGTCCAATTTGGTCGAGATCGCTGACAAAGCTGCTGCTCTGAATGCGCAAGTTCAGACGAATTCGGCCGATGCACTAAACGATTCCACGCTTCGCCTAACTAATCTGCTGATGGCAGTTCCAGGCTTTGCCGAATTTTCCGCATCAAGGGACAAGGAACGGTCTCAGGACATCGAAAAACAAAAAGCGCTTATCGTGGCCGAGCTTCAGGGCGACCAGCAGGCGCTCAAGACCTGGATGGCGGCTCATCTCACTTCGAGCAAGCTGCCGTTGGTTGTCAGTGAAGTTAAGGCGCTGAGCGGCGTCACCTCGTCGTCGGATTTGGAGACCCTTACAGAGGCGAGAGACAGCGTTCGGGCTCTTATCGCGAACCAAGGTCTCAAGAGTGAGTTGGCGGCCGCACAGGCCCTGTCGCAGGAAGACCGCAACGGCGAATCGCAGGCAGACAATAATCCTGCATTCGCTCTTACAGAGTCGAACAAAGTTCTGCTTAGAGGAGCGCTTGATGACGTTGTTGTCCTCTACAACGCAGGTCCGGCAGCCCCGTCGCTATTGAAAACCCTGTCTGGCCAATTTTCATTTACCAAGAACGAGGCCTGGATTTGTCTATTTGGTGTGGAAAACACTCCCGCGCTCGAAAAGGCTCTCCAAGCGGCGTTCGGCCCGCTAGGCGGAAAAGCTATCCACATTCGCCGCGAATGCGGCCAAGTGGATATCGACCAAGCGGACGTGTTTTTTATCCAGCGGAAGAAGTTCGTTGAATCCAAACCGAGCTTCGCGATTGCGTATCTGGAGGCCATCGAGGCGAAGAGCCTTCGCCCCTTCGATGCGCTAAATTTCGCCGACCTAAAGCGGCGAATTGACCAGGATAAGGCCCTCGCCAGCCAGATTGCGGCTGATGTCGAGAAAGGGTCGAGGATGGGATACGGTGGAATTCTGTTGGATAACAAATCCACCAGGATTTGCGGCGTGATTGATGGAGGACCGCAGGCTCATCTCGCTACTATTGATAAGCTGGCCGAACTTGCTTCCATCCCCAAGGCCGATCCACAAATCTCGAACGTTGACGCTGCGTACCAGGATGTACGCCGGGATAAGTGTCGGATCCTTTACGGGTCAACCACGACCCTCAAAGCCGTGACCGAAGCTTTGACACGGGACAGCGTCAATTTTGCCTATGCCCCGATTTGGTTCGAACAGAGTGACCTAGCGGCGGCTCAAGCGGAGTTGCAGCTTGCCCGGCAAGAACTGGTTAAATCTGAAGAAGCAGCGCGCGTTGCGGCCGAGGAGGCAAAGCGCGTTGCGGCCCAACGCCTCACGGAAGCGCAAAAGACGAAATCGGCGCAAGAGGCAGCTCTGCGTCAGAAGAACGGTCCAGCAGCCATCGCACTTTTGAATATGTTTTCTGATGGCCTAAGAACGACTGTCCTCGCTGGCCAAGGGAATCAAGTGTCCTCCGCGGTCAATGTCCAAGGGCTATTTCCGGAGTTTGCCCGTTGGAACCAACAACTCGGCCAGGACGCATGGAAGGCGACGGACGTCAGCTCGACCGTCGATGACTATGGTACCGTGAACTGGAAAAGCCGCAATTTGGCAGCCATCATCATCAAAACCGTCGTCAAGTTGGCGAGTGCCGAACGTGGGGAATACAAAGAAGAATGTTTCGTCTTCGGAGCAGTGATGGATGACGAATTTAAAATGGTGCGCGACCCGTACGAGGCAAGCTGTGGCAACGACACCTCGTCGGACTGGGCTGTCGGCCACGAGCTAAAGAGTCTGTGGGTGGTCAACTAGGGAGTGAATGGAATATTTTTGGTTGGCTGCGGTGAGGCTGACTCGGCCTTTTGCGAAAGGGCTCGGTTTGACGGCTTGCATCCACCGGGATAACGCTTTCCCATTCAGCGGGGGCTTCAGCGTGAGACAACTTTCATCCTTGCTTGTATTGACAGTCATTGGCGTGGCAATCTGGACGGGTCTTTCCTATCTCTCGATCACACAATCGATGCCGAAGACACTCCAGAGCATGATCGACCAGAACATTCCCGGCAATCAACTTAAGGTGTCCTTTGTCAAGGTTCCGCTTCTGGCGGCCATCCCTCTCGTCGGTCCGGCAAAGACCGAAGGCTACTTTATGATCGAGAGGAAAGGCGGCGGGCAGATTGGCGGGAATTGCGCACTGGAGGCGATTGACTTCGAGCTTCGCGAAGCGGCCAACGATAAGATGACCGTCTGGATCGCTGGCGATGGCATACAGAAGCTTGCGCAGTGCGCGTTGCTGTGAGGCCCTGTGGTCCGCGGCAGTTCCTCCCCTGCGCGCGCCACCAATCTTGCGTGAGTTGAATTGGGAGCCAGTAGCGTTTGTCGCACTTCCTTCGAAGAAACCTCGAAAGCATCGACTTCAGGTTCAAGACGAGATTTTTTCAGGGGTGTTCAACCCGAGTTGCTGCAAGGCGGCCAAAAATACGTTCGCGTGGCGCTTTGCAGCCGCGCCGCTAGGCTCGCTGAGCGCTCGAAGGTGCCTTCACTGGCTCGATGCGCGCTGGCGGGCCCTGTATGACCTGAAAAACACCTATCGCGGCGCTGAGGGTGCCCCGGTTTTAAAGGTGCGGCCGCTCAACGGTTGCCGTGTTGACGCGGCCCGAAGCCCTCAGCCGCCTGCGATCAGGTCGCGCATGCGCCGAAACTGCGCATCGTCGATCACGCCATTATCGAGAAGCTTTTTTAGGCGCTCCAATTTGTCGACTGTATCATGGTGCGCTGTCTGAATAGTTGACGGATGCATGACCGACGGATTTTCCAATCGCACCCGCTGAACGTCGTTTGCTAGAAGATTCAATCCTGATTCACCCCCATTGGTCCCAGTTGGATCATCGGTGATGTGGATCGTTTTGAACGCCCAAATCAGGCAGCCGAGCCACACAATACCCGTACCGGCAAGCGCCGTGCATAGCACCAGAATCAACCACCTGTTTGGATGCCGACGGAAGAAGGCGATGATCGCGGGCAGTTCGTAGACGGCAGCTGCCAGTAGCAGGAATCCTGCAATGAACGCTGTTCCTGCATCGAGGTTCTCATCGGTCGCACGAGCCGAGGTTGACACCAAAATGATGGGCGTCGCCAGAGCCCACATCCGCCACCCTCTGAGCAGCGTCGGTCTCATTGTGTTGACAACGCCCCTGCGCCCATCGCGTAAACGACGACGCTCACCAACCATATCCAAAGTGGCGTCAGCGGTGTCGCGGCGACATACCAACGGCGGAGGAAATAGCCGACGGGCATCAACAGCATGAAGGGCAAAAGCCATCGGTGTTGCGGGTTGCGTCCGGCAGCGTTGATTGTGCTGGCGTCTTTATAGGCGAGCACGAAACTGCCAATTCCGCACCACAGCGTGGCACCTCGGGCTTGGGAACTTCCCCCATAGGGATCAATTCCAACCGAGGCGAGGATAATATCCACCGCCAAGAAAATCAGTGGCGAGCATGCCAACCACATGGCCCATTTTTCGGTGAGGGTATTCGAACAGACAATGGCTGCCTGAACGCTTGCGACAGGCGGCGCTACCGCCGCGACAGGGTGTGGTTGTGAGTTTGCACCCTGCGGAAGGGGTGGGGGCGTAGTTGGGGCAGGCATCTGCAGCTGCGTCTCGAACGCGTGCTTCCAAGCTTGGCCGAAGCTCGCGGTCCATACTCGGGTGCTCGGATCAATTAGGCGATTCGCAAGCATCACGTTGAGGTCGACCTCGGCGACCGGCCCACGATGCGTCCCATCCTGCTCGTAATACCACTCTGCCATTGCTGCCCGCCTCCCTCTCGTTTTCGATTTACATACTATAGTTGATAAACTCAACGCTCGAATTCCTCGATTGGTGGTCGCATGGAGATGCGAAAACTGGTCGGGGAGAACTTTGCGCGGTTACGTGCGGCCAGCGGCCTGACGCAGGAGCAGGTGGCTGAGCGGTCAAACCTCAGCCAGCAGTATTTGAGTGACCTCGAAAGGGGTAAGAGAAACCCGACGATTGAGACCTTGCAGGCCATCGCTCGTGCGCTCGGGGTCAGTCATCTCGATCTCCTCAAACCGACAGATCAAGAGATTCGACCGCCTGATGCTGTACCTCCCGGGTCATCGACAACAGGATAGCCGTCACCAGTTCGGACTCAGGATCATTGCCTTCAAAGATGCCAAGCAGGTAGGTTGCCTTGTCATGGCGCTCGGTATCGTTCGCGGCAGGATGGTGGCACAGCGCAAGTAGCAACTGCTCCTCAAGATCAGTCGCTGCATCCAGGCGGCTGAGTTCGTCGACGGTCGCCGGTCGACCAATAGCCACAGCGTCAGTTTCGCGAGAGATTTTGCGCAGGCCTGCGTAAGCGGCGCAGTGAGCGCAAATAGTTCTGATCAACTCAGGCGAAACATCATCGGAGCCAAGGTGAGCTACGTCGCCGTCTGGCCGGTCCGATGCATCAGTAACCGAAGGCATTCCAGGCGCAATCGCAAGGGCGGGCAAAGCGGCCAGCAGAGTCCGGCGGGAAAGGGCTCGCCCCAGCATCAGTATTCCTCGCCGAGCTTGATGGTCAGAACGCGAGTGGTGACCGACGGGTCGGCTGGATCATCTGACCCAAAGGACATCGCCAGATCGTAGTAGTCGACTCTCCAAATCACGATGATACCTCCGACCTCCAGCACAGCGCAGTCGTGTTCGCCGTGCGGGTCGTTGTCGGCATCGAAAGCCTCGAAGGCAGCCACCGCCGCCAAGATCCCAGCAATGACGGTCGCGTTCATCGCGGCAATTCCGGCCGTCATCACGAAGCGCCCGCCATGACCTGTCCTGCGCAAACTGTCGTTCAGTTGCGCGATGCGCTGCTGGCGACTGCCAAGCGCACATTTATCAGCCAAGCTGCATTCCAAACCCATTTGCGAATCCTTCATCCAGGCCGCCACAGCGACCGTTTTCAAACGATGAATTTTGAGAGGGTGGGCGGCTGCCCGAGCTGCGCGCCCGAGGCCAAGCAGGCGTCAATCGGTATGCTCGGGATGAAGCAGGGCAATGTGGATCAGGCGGCGTGTGAACACCGGCATGTCGAGCCAGTCACGCCAACGAAGGGTGTAGACGCCCTCAGGGCTGATCTTCACGACCTGCGCCTCGAACCAGCCTTGATAGGCACCTTCGGTGGCGAGGACCAAGCTGCCGATTTCTATCTTACTCCAGTCAGTCGGCCGCGATGGTTCGGGGCGCTTGGGACCGCTTTCGGGCGCGCCGGTGGCGTTGGCCTTCTTCGACTTGGCAGCAGGCGGCCGGTCGTCGGCGACGCGAACTGGGAATTTGTATCCGGCAGGAAGGTGCGTCGCGATAGCCTCATAGAGATCGCGCTTTACAAACGGCACGAAGGCACGGCCACTTTCGAATACCTTTCCCCGCGGCAAGCGCCCGGCTAGCTGCCGCAGATCGTCAGCATCGACTGGCAAGGCAGCCATGCCCATCATGCCAGCCGCCTTTTCGGCTAAGCCGGTATCATTGTCACCGAACCATGAGGCGTGGGCTTTGCCGCCATCATCGAGGCCCAGAACGATGACGGCAGGCGAGGCGGATCCCGACGAGGCGGCAGAAGGTACTCCATTGGTCATTCAGGTCTCCATAAAGATAAAGGCCCCGAATGGGGGCCTCAGTGGTTGAATTTTCAGATGATGGTCGGCAGTGTCGGCGTGAAGCCGAAGGCGGCAAAAGCCCGGGGCGATGCCCTGTGGCGAAATAGCTCACTCACCAAACCTTTTCGGTCGTTTCGACGGCGAAAACCGCTCATCTGAACAACCACACTATATCGGGCGGCAGGCCTTTTGTCAAGAGAATTTTATTTAAGATCAAAGACTTATCATTTTTAAGCAATTGGAAATCACACCGCAGCCCTCCCTTGAGACCTGCTGGTTTGGAGGCTGACTACGGGCTTTCGCGGGCGAATGTCGATGGTTTGCGCGCTGAATTCACCTCTCGACTGGTTCTGGTCGGAAGCCTGCGGCCGCGCGGTGCTCACATGCGGGCCGCATTCCCGTCTACGCGTACTTCGGGCTCCCAAATGGCCTCCCCCGATCCGCGATAATGGCAGCAGAGATACGCTTTCAAATCGCGGCGGCAGCGGATAGGAGGGCCGCAGTGACGTCGCGCGCGCCTTCGTCGGCCCAGACCTTGTCGTCCAACATGAACCGCCAGCTGTTGGTGTGCTCGACGCGCTTTGCACGGCGCACCACGACCTCACGTGGGATCACGATTGCCCTTGTGACCCGATAGCTTTCGTTGAAAAGAACGGCAGCGAGAAAGTCAAAGGTGTTGTCGGGTAGGCGCCGGATGGCGCTTAGCTGCCGGGAAGCGTTCCGGGGCGTTGTTCGACGGCTCTTGATTTGATATCGCACGCCCGCGGCATCCTTCGCGTCGTGACCGGTCGACGAATTGCTTTCCAACGACCAACCGAACGCCGTCGCAAACAAAAGCTCGGCATAGTCGCCGAGAGGAGCATTGGCGGTGCGCACGATCTCCCGATCACGTAGCTCATCCATGATCTGGCTGTGCAGGATCAGCAAGTCGGTTACGCCCGCCGTGCGAATGATTTCCGGTCGGCTTAGTACGGTTGCCTGCTCGACAATCTTAGTTGCCTCCAGCGAGACGGCTACCGGAAGAACAGCCACGGCGATTTCGTACTCTTGGGCAGGCACCACCCGCCGCAACATGTTCCCGATTATCATCCGCTGTTGACCCGTGTTCAGGTATGAATACCGGGCCTGCCGGTCAATTCCATAGCGCATAGCCACATCGTATAATCGGTCAAGATTGAGCTGGCCGTCCGATCCTCTTACCTGCGGCTCAAGCCAGACGTTGAAGGGACTGTGGGCGGTGTTCTTAAGCCAAGCGTCCCGCTGTTCCGAGGTGATCTGCATTGAACCCACCCTACGTGACCGCCCTAGAAAAGACTGTCTATCTTACGCCTAAATATCTCGTCGGCGTGCCGAATTTTGCTTCGGGTTAGGGCTCGAGCTCTTATCCAAACGACCGCGCCTTCACCGGCCGAGAACATCAACACAGGCAACGTCCGATTTCCCATCACCACGGCCATTTTCACCGCCTGACCGGGCCTAAGTCGTGATTTTCTTGTAACCATTTCTCCGGTATTGCCGACAGTGACCTCTCCAGTGAGCTGGTCCACAACGTCCCCCTTTTTTGCGTACACACGGTAGTTATTGATGGCGATCTTCAACATATAGAAGATACGTTTCGCGGCTGTGTCACCCGCCATCCCACGAGCGTGAGCGGCAGCTCGGCACGGTATTAGTGGTTCGCAAACGGCGTTCACCCGTTCGACCACAGCCGTGATCCTGCGCGCTGAACAGCCCCATACAATGGCGTGCACGTGCCAAGAAACCATTGCGCTTCGGCGGCCGGGAATGGGGTTGTAATTGCTGTAGTACGCGGCCTCGATCATCCCCACGTAGTTCAGCCCTCGAAGCTGTTCCTTCGCCCACATCCTGAGCGATTTATGATCGAAGCTCGGTGCCATCTCGATAGGGATCGCGAACTCCTTGGGCGACAGCGTAACAAAATAGAACTCTTCGTCACGACGACGCGAAACGAGTTTGGCAAATTCACGATCTGCGGCCCAAGCCAGTTGGATTCGGCTACGAACGTTGACTGCAAACAGCGACATCCCTTTTCGCCGTTCCATGCGCTGAAGAGTGTCTGCATCGAAAGCTTTCCGCCCTCGGGCTGTCGTCGAAAAATCGCGAAGCATGGTTTCGAATTGTCGATGCACGCTTCTAAAAGCTGCGAGGCTTAATATCCTCATGCCGCACCTGTCTTTCAGTCGGTTGTGGGGATTGCGAAGTGTGGCGTGTGTCATGCCGCTGGGTCGCTTAAAGCGACCCAGCTGATGCTGATGTGCGGTGCTGACGACGCGCATAATTGCGCCGCCAAGACATGTTCATCAGTCTTGAAACACGCTCTTTGAGCTGCGGCCCGGCTATCGTGGTGTCACCACCTTCCGGCGGTGACCCGTGCTCTCATTTCGTTTTGGTATTGTCGTCGGTATTCTCAGTTGGGTGTCATCGTCGTTTGCAGGCTTGCTGCGCTTTGACGGCTTTTGCGGTGCAAACGGTGTGTAACAAGGGCCAATTGGCAGGCGATCTACGGTTTTCAAATCCAACAACTGCGCATCGAATCGAGTTTTGGAACGCTTCTCGACGTGCAACTTAAGGTGCACGGTAAAACGCAATTGTCGCTCCAGCAGCCTGCGGTTAGCCGCATCCAGTGGCACTCGGAACGTCAAATATTCCTGCTTCGGGGGATTACTAATCCCCGCTTTTGTAGCATTAGCGCTTTTCAATTTTTCCAGCCCCCTACCTTCACGTATTTTCGCCGGAATGTCAGCGGGGGGAACGTTGTCGGCAAAAAACGATTTCAACGCACCATGCAGCCTGTCAACGCGCCTGTTCTTGGCCTTTTTTGCCTCTTCAGTAACGCCGAAACCGACCGCAAATCTGATGGCATGGCGAAGGGCGTCAGATCTGTCAGAATCCTTGGGCCTGTTTCTGAAGGTCCCCCAATCGCTATGAAGGCAAAAGGTAAGCCATTCGTCCTGATCGGCTCTAAGAACCATCCCGACTGCGTAAGCCGTTGTAACCTCATGATATAGGCTCTTGCGGTGTTCGCCAGCCAACGTCGTGAGGTTCCTACGCACGTCAGCAAGAACACTCGCGGCGCCCTGTCTCAGGATCTCGGCGGGCTTGGGAATTTGAGGTAGCCTAGCTGTGACGCCTCGACCTGCCGCTTTGCGCTTTAGATTGGTAGGGTCGTCTTTTGGTTCCGCGTCAGCTTTTGCGAGGAGATCCGCTGTCGGTTGCTGACGGGAATCCTGACGGTCTGCCTTGCGAGCAGTAGATCTTCTTGAGGTGACCATTTGATTGCTCCTAAAAAGGAGCCGAACTGACAGCGGGGAGGGTTTCCATACCGCCCGCCACAGCCCGACTCTGTTGAGTTGGACTTCTGTGACGGAACGGCCGGTCGACCACCGGAGCTTACCTTACGGTACGCGTTGATTCATCACTCGCCGGTCGCGCGATTAGCGATGAACTCGCTGTTCCTGAGCGGTCCCGAAGGCCGCCGAACAAGCCAATAACAGTTGTGTCTATGGCAAGGCGAGCCATGCGTGACTCACAACGGATAATTGTTAATTGGATCTACGAGTTGCAAGAGTACCAAGATGCGAATTATGAAATTTTGTTTCCCAAGCGCCCGTCGCCACAACCAACCTTCAATAGCCGTGTGGCAACAACGCTTACTGCTTTACGCGAAGAGGTCCGCGTCTCTGCCCTCAGCCTGATCCGACAACTAGCCGGATGCCAGCAACAACGACCGTGGCGACATAGTGCTATCGTGCGTCTCGACTATAACTCACACTGGTGCTACACAGGCAGCGCAAATTGGTTAGCTGTGCCGTTGATTTTGTTGTCTTTTTTTGGCAATCTGCCCATTCCTCTTCTGGGCACCAAATTCCCGTTTCGAACCGATTGATGCGGTTTCAGAGACCCAAGAAAAAGCCCGGTTTGCCGGGCTTTTTCTTGATCCAATGCTCTAGGCTGCCCTACCGTCAGCCATGGCATCCACAAGATATCTAACAATTATCCGTCCGGGTTAGGCAGTGATCTGTCATTGCGGCAGCGCAGCAGCGGAAGGACTTGGCCCGAGATCACTCTGGTGATCTTCTGTTGCTTGGCGTTGGTTACGACGTTCATGCACGCACATCCGTAGCCGTGACCCGAACCAGGTACATTGGTCTCGACGAATTGCCGCTCGTCAAAGGCCGGCACATTGTCGATGCCTTCGGGATCCGGGCGTCCCTGCATCTGGATCCACCAATCCCCGTCACTGTCGGTCAGGACGAGGTTGCCGGGTGTCGGGCTGGAGTACCAACCACAACGGCGCTCGGCATGGGCGGTCGCAGGCAAGGACATGATGACCAGGCCGAAACAGATAGCGAACAGCAGGCGCATGAGAATCTTTGCCTCCCTGAAGTAAGCAGGTCATGCCGCGAGTAATGTACGTTGGCGCCGGTGGCGAGGCGCATGATTTGTAAGTCTTATGGCTTCAACTTCGTGTCCACATGTTCTTCGATCAATCCGCAATGAAGCGTCACAGGCTTCCTTTGGACATCACTTAGTGAACCGTCGATGAAGTCGCAGCTGAGCAGATTGTCCGGACTGCTCTTGCGCGCCGACGCAATGTTGACGTTGACCTTGGCCGGCCCGGCAAGCCAGTCGAGACGCTTCGCGTCGACCTTTGCGCCGCTGACGTGGGCGTGGCCCGCTGTGCCCGCTATCTCGACCTCTTCGTCCTGCGGCGTGAGATCGATCTGGCCGACTTCGTTGGCATGCTTCTCGGCGCTCCGCTTCGGGTCACCGTAATAGGAGGCGAAGACAACGATCCTCTCTTTGTCAGCCGCGAGCTTGGCGGCTGCTTTCTTGGAAAGCGTGACGTTAACGTCGAAGCTCATGTCAGTCTGGGCTGTTGCCGGCACGGCACATGCCAACAGTACAGATGCCGCAATTGTCATTGCGAGCGACGATCCATAGCGTTTCACAATCCACCTCCCTCAAGTCCCTCACGCAATGATGATGCCCCTCGCATCCTTTCATGTCTGGCGGCGACGTCACGCTCGCCGCCGGCTTCATCGTGATCCGATCAGCTGTGGCATGTGTCAGTTCGCGGCCGGAACAGGGCAGCTCATGTCACCTTCCTGGCATTTCAGATAGCCTTCGAAACCTTTGACACGGGATTGTGTCAGGCCGTCCTTGCACTGCGCGATGAGCATTGGCATCATGCTTCCTCCGGCCGCGCCTGCGGTCTGGAAACTGCACTCCGCGTCGCGAAACTTGCCCCAATCCCGCTGTGCCTGAACAAGAAGCTTCTTGGTATCCGCATCGTCCTTCAGGCGGGCTTCGATCTGCTTGTAAAGCTCATTGAGCTTCTTGTCGGATTTCTGGAACTCGGCACCGAAGCACTGGTTCATGGTGGCCTGATCCTTGGCCTCGGCGCACTTGTCCTTGGCAAGGGCGAATGTCGGCGCAGCCAGAACCGCGGCAGCAGTCAGTATCGCTATTTTCATCGATTTCCCTTTCCGGTTGCAGTCAAGCTCTTAAGTTGCTCAGCCCCGCCCTATGTTCTCTTCAGCTATCCGTCATTGCCACGGTCGGCCGTGCCCATGGCCTGATTATCTGGTTTTCATTGGATCAGCTTTGCCACCTTCGGCGACCGTGACGCTGCCGACCTTTCCTGAGCCGGTCAGTCTGCCGCCCTCCTTGACCGTGACTTTGCCGGAGACCTCCCCGTCAACGACAAGCAGTCCCGAGACGGAAACGTCACCAGTCAACAATCCGGTCACGCGCAACTCCGCCCCAGACGCCACTTCGGTTATGCCCGAATATTTGTTCTTTCCGCTCAGGGTCAGCTTGCCGCCGGCGACCACGAGGCCGCCGCTGTCGCCGGCGTCATCATAGTTCGCGATGGTTCCATCAAATTGCCCGTCGGCTTCTGTCAGGATCAGTCTGCCCGCACCCAGATAGACCTCGCCTTTACCGCTAAGGTTGCGAATGGCCGTATCGTTCAGGGAGTGCGCCACCCCCCAGGGCTTCAGATAGTTTCCTTTCTGATCGATGTTGAGCACACCGTCGACCATGACGCGCGAGGAATGCTCGATGTTGCCCGGCCCGGCCAGAGTAAGATACCCATCGGCCGCGATATGGGTTGTGCCGGTGTAGGTATTGGCCCCGGTCATGCGCACGTCCGCGTCCTTCTCGATCGTGAAGTCGCCGGCGCCGGAGATTATTCCGGCCAGTCCGAGCCAGCCTTTGCTTCCAGCATCGCTGGTCGCGCGATTCAGCTGCACTTGATCCTCGGCAGCCGCGTCTGTCGTAAAGTTAGCAGCGCTGACAAAATAGGGTGAATATGCGGTCGTCTTGTTCTCCAGATCATACATTACGGAATTTGACTGGAAGAAGGGTAGCCCGACAACAACTCCATTGCCCCCCTCCTCATCGCTTTGTCGATCCATAACGACATCGCTGTATTCCTTGTTGTTGAAACTATCTTCAAATCCCAAAATCCTAAAATCGACTACCGTATAATCATATTCATCAAGCTTAAATCCTTTCGAGCGAAGCTTATTAAAAAAGCCTTCTGTGGTGATACCGAGAAAGGTCGACGATCCAGTATCCAATAAAACAGGTCCACTGAAATCAACCGATTGCTTCTTTCCCTTATGATCAAAAGAAATTGTATAATGGTAAGACCCTTCGTAGTGATTGGATGCGTTCGCGCCTGATCGCGGGAATCGTCTCTGGCGGAATTCATAATCCAGTTCGCCCCAGGGCATCAGGGCCGTAAACTGGGATCTCAGACTGGGGGACAAATTCAGCGTCAGGCAGGGAGCGCAGCCCGGTGTCGTCTTCTTTCCAAGATTTGCATTGGCCGAGACCACATAGCCGCTTTGTGTCTGACTGGCGGGAGCGGCGGCCTCGTCCCCCTCATCGAGAAAATCGCCGGCTCCAAAGACACCGTAAAACGTCGTCGAACCACCGGGTTCGCCATTCTGCATGCTCTTGCGCGCATTAAGATCCGCATAGACCGGCGTATCGCCGCGGTGGCCAACGGGCTTTTGCGTCAATTTCATATCCTTGAGATAGCCGAAACCCTTGGTGAAGACGTAATCCACCACCCGACCGGCGCCATAGCCACCGTCGAAGGTTACGACAGGCTGCGAGGGATCATCCGGATCGTAATAGGACAGGCTGTCGAACCGGACCTGCTGTACCCAATCTCCATAGGTGCCGTCTCCATAGGCGTACATTTCGGGCTTGCTGCCGTGCACCGGCTCTACGCCAGGGACACTCGAATCGATCTCGGCGTTGAATTCATCCGACCCGGTGTCGAATTCGAACAGACGAGGCTTGGCACCATTGATGCCCAGCGCAATCCCGAGATTGTGATAAACGACGTCAGCGCTTCCGTGGCCCCTAACATGTTGCAACGGAATAGGTATCGGGTCGGCAGCCTGGGCAAGGCCGGTCTGGCCGTTCTCATCGGCCACGGCAGGTACCGCATGTGATGTGTTCGCTGCCGGAACGGGGCAGCTCGCATCGCCTTCCCTGCATTTCAGGTAACCCTCGAAATCTTTGACACGGGATTGCGTCAGGCTGTCCATGCACTCCGCGATGAGCGTTGGAATTACGCTTTCTCCGGCCGCTCCTGCGGTCTGGAAACTGCACTCCGCGTCGCGAAATTTGATCCAATCCCGCTGTGCTTGAACGAGAAGCGTCCTGGTATCCGCATCGTCGTTCAGGCGAGTTTCGATCTGCCTGTAAAGCTCGTTGAGCTTCTTGTCGGATTTCTTGGACGCGGCATCGGCGCACTCGTTCGGGCCGGCCTGATCCTTGGCGGCGTCGTAGCACTTGTCCTGGGCAAATACGAAAGCCGGCATGCCCAGAACCATGGCAGCGCTTAGTATCACGGTTTTCATCGATTGCCCTCTGTCCAGAACTGCCGGCACGGTCGGCCGCTAGTTGGCATCGTCATCGTCCGATCCGTCAGCGTCGTTACTGTCATCCGACGCATCGTCATTACTGTCGGTGCTGTTTTCGTCTTCACCATCTGCCGACGGGTCGTCATCGTCATTCTGATCGCTGGAATCGTCCTGATCGTCGGAATCATTGTTGTCAGTGCTGTCATCCGACGCATCGTCATCCGTGCTATCGTCGTCGGTGTCGGTGCTGTTCTTGTCATCATCACCGTCCGTTGAGTTTTCATCGTCGTTCTGATCGCTCGAATCGTCCTGATCGGAACTGTTGTCGTCGGTACTGTCGGCCGGGCTATTGTCGTCAGTATCGGTGCTGGTATCGTCGTCGTCAGCATCGGGAGAAGACACATTTGCGTCCGGATTGGCGTCGCCAGGCTGCGAGTCGTCCTCGCGATAGCTCGTATCATTGAGGCCCGTCTCCATCTCGTCGTCATACTCATCGACGATCTGCGTCCACTCCTCTCGATTGTCGACGCTCGTCCATTGCGAAATATTGTCGACCGAGATGTTGGTGTTGAAGTTGTTGACGGTGATGTTGGTGTTGACCTCGACGACATCTGCGACTTCTGTCCCGCGGTTCACGCCAAACAGGAAACTGGTGGCACTCACGGCAAGGGCGGCCCAAACGAGTCTGTCGACATCAACCGGCGTCGAAATCGGTTGATGCCGCACTGTGGCAAGCACGTCACCCGGTCGGATACCTTGCCGCGCGGCAATGCCATGGGGTGCAACAGCCAGGACATACACCCCGCGAAGTTTTGGCGGGATCTGGTAGCGGTGCCGAGAGGCGTGATTGATCGGTATCAGAACCGCATCAAGAGCCCGGGAGACGTAGGGTTTCGGCAGATCATACTTGCTGGCATGCGCAATATTGATCGTTTGCGGGACGGTTACGCTTACGACGGCCGTCATTTTCACTGACGTTGCCAATGCACGGGCGAACTGCACGATCAGTCTGGATTTTCGAAGACTTTGCATTTTGCACATCCTGCAGCTGATGATTGGAGTCGATCTCAGAGCCCCGGCGCCCCGGAGCGCTCACCAATCATTCTCCCCCTGCACCAACGGTCAGCGGCAATTTCCAGCGATCATCACCGTCGTTCCGTAACTTCCTCGGCAAAACACTTTGCCAGGTCTTGCGGCGCTCCGAGCTTCTTCGCCCAGGATACCAGTTCAGGTTTTTCCGACGGCTCGGCATAGCCGCCCCACACGTCGCGAAACTGCTTCTTTCCGTCGACTGTCTGGAAGAACATCACGCCGTCGTCGCTCACCGGCGTGGAGACGTAGGCGGCGCTCCAGCTGCCGCTCTCCATGATCGAGAAGAACTTTGCCTGAGCGGGCTTGAACTTATTGGTCATCGCCGAGACGACGAGAGGGGCATATTCCTGCTTGCGCGCCTTCGTCACTTCGACCTTTATACCGTCACAGGCGTTATTCGCAGCGAAAGCGGACGTCAGCGCCATTCCCAACCCCGCAAGGCCGACCATGACGATTTTGACACGTCGACGGATGAGACCGTTCAATTCAGACATGAGTGGCTATCCTCTTCGTTGTTCGCTGCAGGGGCCATTAATCGGAATCGTCGTCGTCTGATGAATTGTCATCGTCCGGTGTATCGACCTCGCAGCCGATGCCGCGGCAGCCTTGGTAGTTGCCTTGCGTATCGAAGTTCGGATTGCCTTCTTTGTCGTACTGCGGTCTGTCGTCGATGCTTTGATCCCCGTCATCAGGATCGTCGACTTTACATCCGAGCCCATGGCAGCCGATGTAACGGCCCCTGGTATCGAAGTTGGGATTGCCGTTCCTCTCGAACTGCGGCCGGTCGTCTATCTTCCGGCTCCCTTTATGGGACCGATCAACCAGGCAGCCCTTTCCGCGACAACCATCGTAGTCGTCGGTGGTACAACCGACGATCGCCATCAAAGCAGTGGCCAAGGCCGCACAGATTACGAGTTTCCATGATTCATTCCTCCGACTGGCTGGCGGCGGACATCGTCCATATCGGAAGGCCATTGCAGGCGGCGATCCTCGCTTTTGCCGCGAAGGCTGGCGCCAATCGGAGGAGGGCAAAGCTTCGCCGGCCATCAAACGAGAGCCAGGCTGTGGGCGATGCATTCGACGACTTAGCCGACGGTTGCCGTAATCTCTTACGTGGGAGGGAACGCTCCCAGCGGGGGCCGCCGCATTAGCGAGTGTCAATATTCCTCTCCATGCTTAGTGCCCCGTCCGCCCAAGCATGTTTCAACGATCCGCTGACGCGGCTGTGCTTCCAAGAAATGCATCCGAGGCAGCCTATGACAAGGACAAATCCAAATATCGCAGGATTGAATTTTGCAAATGCTTAATAATTCGGAATCAGCACGAGCTATCTTAGCAGATACTGAAATGTGATCAGTAGCAAGATTCAGGAATGCTTCCTTAGTTTTGTTCTCATTAAGCCGAGCTAGTACAAGTAATATTCTATGTTGTTGTGAATTTTGCGCCAGCTCTACAAAAAAGGCGCGACGATACCACATCTTATACAATCTCCCTAATCGCGATCTATTGTGGTATTTTTTCGAACCCAGCCAACCGTTGCGAGGGCCGAAAGAAACGCGCCCCTTTGCCCGACTTTTCAACGCTGCGGCGTGCCAAATAGGGGCACAGTGGGGCGCCGCGGCCGCGTTGTGAGCATCTTCCCAGTCGGATTGTCATCGGGTAGCGTGCAGGGGCGGCACGTGAAGGCGCTCTCTTTGGCGAACGCACTGCCGCAGCTTCAGCAGTTGCCCGTCAGAAGATGGGTCCGGTGCTTGCCGCGACAGATTGTTCCCGTCCCGGTTCATTTCAGCACCGAAGCGAGGGGGAAGAGATGCACAACCGATTTCGGCAGTGCCTGCGGAAAGTGTCGCTGGCGGCATTGACGATGCTGGCGCTAAACATCCCGGTCCACGCGGCTGATCTCGTCATTGCAATGCCGAACTGGCCGTCGGGCCAGGCGACGGCAAATATCCTCAAGGTCAGCCTGAAGGAAAATTTCGGGCTCGATGCCGACGTGCGCGAGATTGGGACGCTTATTGCCTTTGCCGGTCTCAATTCTGGTGAGGTGGATATTCATCCCGAAATCTGGCTGCCCAATCTGGACAATCTGGTGAAGAAGTATGTGGACGGGGCCGGCACGGTGGCCATCAGCCCCATTGGAGTGCCGGCCTGGCAAGGCATTTGCGCGACGCGTGAAGCAGCCGACAAATTTGGAATTCACGATGTTTCGGATCTCAGCGATACGAAGAAAACGGCCGCGTTGGATACCGATGGCGACGGACGCGGCGAACTGTGGATCGGCGCTGAGGGTTGGTCCTCGACCGCTATCGAGCGCGTCCGCGCCAACAGCTATGGCTATGCCAAGACAATGACCTTGCTGGAGACGCCGGAGGATGCCGGAATGGCGGCTGTCGATGCCGCCGTCGCCACGGATCATCCGATGGTGTTTGCCTGCTACGCGCCGCACTACGTCTTTGAGCTGCACGACATTGTCCGCCTTACCGAGCCGCCCTTCGACCCGGCAAAGTGGAAGATCGTGCTGCCGTCAGAAGATCCGCTCTGGGTCTCGAAGTCCAGCGCGCCGGTATCATGGGATACCGCACATTTCCATATCGCCTACGCCACCTCGCTGCGCAATAAATATCCGAAGGTGGTGGCGTTCCTGGAACGGGTCGACCTGAGGCCCGAGGAAATCACCAAGATGAGTTATGCGCTCCAGGTAGAGCGTCAGGATCCTTACGAATACGCCAAACAATGGGTTGCCGCACAAGGCGCACGGGTGCACGGGTGGGCAAATCCATGAGCGGAAATCCTATGTTCGCGGAACGCGGCACCGTCCGGCGGCGCTCCCTCACGGCAGTCGTCGCCGCGGCGTTCGGTCTTGTCGCGGTGGCGGCGCTGGCTGCGGGAACACAGGTTTTCGACCCGAAAAGCCACAAATGGGTGGACTACGATCGCACCAAGGCGCGCAAATACTATGCCGCGCATAATGAGGTGCCCGAGGCATTTCGTCCGCAGATGGTCAAATTCCGCACCGCGGAAGTGCCAGGCACGATCATCATCGATGGCAACCAGCACTTCCTCTATCTTGTGCAGCCGGATCAGCGGGCCATGCGCTACGGCATCGGCGTGGGCCGGGAAGGGTTTGGATGGGCCGGCATCGTGCGCGTCGGCCGCATGGCGGAGTGGCCGACCTGGACACCTCCGGCCGAAATGGTCGCTCGCGATCCGAAGGCGGTGAAATACGCCGGAGGCATGGAGGGAGGGCCCGACAACCCGCTCGGCGCAAGGGCGCTCTATCTCTATGAGCGCGACCAGGACACGATTTACCGGATACACGGCACCCCGGAGCCTTGGACTATCGGGCTCGACGTGTCATCGGGGTGCATCCGTATGAGGAACGACGACATCGTCGATCTCGCGTCCCGCGTCAAGGTTGGAGCCAAGGTTATCGTTCTCATGCAGGGGGCGGCACTTTACAAGGGTGTGTGAAGCGGCATTCGGAGAGGGACAAGCAATGTCGGCAAAAGATGCAGTGAGAACTTCGATCCTGGTGACGGCAATCGGATTCCTGGCTGGAGCCGTTAGCGCTTGCGTCAGCGCGCCGCCGCCGCCTCCTCAGGACCAGATGTCCAGGACCAAGGTCGAGACTGCCCCGGCGGACCTTCAACTGCTTTGCGCCAATGCGGTCGCCAAGGCGAGCGATGTCGACAGCACGAAGATACTTCCGGTTTCATCGAGCAAGCTCGATTCCAAGACCTATCAGGTCGAACTCGATGCCAGTGGCAAGAAGACAAGCTGCCTCGTGGATACCGACGGCAACGTCAAATCGGTTGAGCCCGTCTGATCCGCTCTGGTCGACGAATTCGCAACCAACCTGACGATGCGCCCTGGCTGCAGACATGACGATGTTTGGGGCGGCCAGCCGCGATGAGCGGTTTGGAGAGCCTGGCAAACCGCGCGCCTGCCTCACCCCAGCCCGATCCGCTTGGCGCCTTGCCGGAACAGCGCCTCGGCGTCCGGCTCGAAGCGGAACGTGCCGATGAAATCGTCGGCGCAGTAGTTCGGCAGCATCTTGCGCAGCGCAGCGGCGAAACTTCGTGCCTCGTCCAGCCGCCCCGCCAGCGCAAGGCAATGCGCGGCAATCGCGAGGATGATGGCGTGGGCGTTGGGACGCGCGGCTGCTTTCAGCGCCCATTCGGCGGCTTCGTCGAACTGGCCGAGCCGGACATGCGACATCGCCCTGGCGCCCAGCATACCGAACAGCAGCGGATCGAAGGGGCTCAGATGCCTGGAATGGTCGGATGAGCCGATCGCAGCCTGCGGGTCGCCGGACTGCGAATGGACGAAAGATAGCGCATAGTGGCCGAGCGCGAAATTCGGGCTGAGGTCTACGGCGCGTTCCAGCTCGATGAGGGAGCCGTCCTGCTCGCCGCGCAGCCACAGCGCCCGCCCCATGGCCCAGTGAGCGGCCGGATTGTGATCGTCGACGAGCAGGCTCTGGCCGGCTGCCTCGAAGGCCAGGGCGCTTTCGTGGTCGCGGTCGCCCCAGCGCTGGAAGGCATTTTGCCAATGGGTGAAGGAGAGGCCGGCATAGGCGCGGGCGAACGTCGGATCGAGCTTCAAGGCTATGTCGAAGAAATGCCGGGCCTGCTCGTTTTCCGCGCGGGTGAAGCGATACATGTGCCAGAGACCGCGGTGGTAGGCTTCCCAGGCGTTGAGCGAATTGGGCGCCTTCAACATGGCGCGGTTGCGCTCGACCGTCTCGATCTCGGCCGAGATCGACGAGACGATGCTGTTGCCGATGTCGTCGAGCACGGCAAAGATGTCGTTCGGCTTGCGCTCGAACGTCTCGGCCCAGACGATCCTGGCCGTGCGCACTTCGACCAGCTCGACCGCGACGGTGACGCGGCCGGCCTGGCTGCGTACCGTGCCGGTGGCGACATAATCGACATTGAGCCGACGGCCGGCATCCTCCGGCCCAATGTTTTTTTCGGCGAGCGCAAACACCGAACCGCGCGCGATGACGAAGAAATCCCTGAGCTTGGCCAGGCGGGTGATGATATCGTGGGTCAGGCCATCGGCGATGCCTCCGCGTGGGCCGCCGTCAGCCGTCTCTTCGGCAAACGGCATCACCGCAAGCGAAGCCTTCTGCGATGCAGCAGTGTCGGAATTGGGAAGCACAATTGACGCGTGAGGGGCCGCGGGTACGAGTGACGGTCGCGCCCAGAGCGTAGCGGCAGGTCGTTCGTTGCGGATCGTGCGCCATGCCTCACGAACGGGTCCGAAATCCAGATCCTCCGAAGCAAACAGCTGCGCTGCGGAAGCGAGATGTTCCTCGCAGGCGTCAAACTGGCCGCGCTGCGCCAGCCCGTTCAGAAGAGCCACATGCGCGCGCCCGTCGAACGGAGCGAGTTCCAGCCATTTGTCCAGATGCGAAGACAATCTGTCGGCATCCACCGGAAGCTTGTTGACGAGATGTTCCAGGATTGCGGCGTGCCAAGAGCCGAAGCGGCGGCGCTGGGCGATCAGCCAGCTGTTGAAATGCGGGCTGCGGTCGATCTCCAGCCCATCGAGAAAGTCGCCGGCGAACATTCCGGAAAGAGCCTGCAGCCGCTCTAGACCGAGCGTCTCAACGCCCTTGGCGGCGGCCGAGGCTATGTCGACAGCGTCGACGGAAGCACCTCTCAGATCAAGCGCGATCGTGTCGCCTGGTGTCTCGACCCTGCGATGATGCGGTTCATCGAGGATGCCTCTAAGCTTGCTCAGGCACCAGCGAAGCTCGCCGCGCGGGTCGTTCGGCACATCCCACAAAAGCTCGCAGAGGCGGCTGCGGCCGACCGGATGCGGCGCCAGCGCCAGATAGGCGAGCAGCGCACACAGCTTGCGCGATTTTGGGAGCTGGATGATGATGCCGTTGCGTGCGATCGTCAGCGGTCCGAGCAGACGCACGGAAAAGCCGGCCACCTCGCCGTGGAGGCTCGATCGGGCGGATTCCACGAGCGTTTCCACGCCTGCTCCCACGCTGGCCAGTCGGCCTTTGTTTTATCACCAAACGCGACACGGTGCATCCGGCAACGAATTCCCGCTCCGGATGCTGGCATTGCCGGAGGCAAATGTAGCGCGGCAAGGTCTCGAAACCTCGCCGCCCAAGCCACCGGTCTGTAACCGGCCCGTGACGACAAGAGACAACGACAAGGCGAGGAGATCGACATGTTGCATCAACAGAAAATCAGAACCACCGCCGGGCGCGGCCGTCTGTTCGACAGCATTCTCGACACGGTCGGCGATACGCCGGTGATCCGCATCAATAATCTCGGACCGGACCATGCCACGATCTATGTGAAGGCCGAGTTCTTCAATCCCGCCGCCTCGGTGAAGGACCGGCTGGCGCTCAACATCATCGAGGAAGGCGAGCTCAGCGGCGCTCTAAAGCCTGGCCAGACCGTGGTCGAGGCGACCAGCGGCAACACCGGCATCGGCCTTGCCATGGTCTGCGCCCAGAAGGGCTATCCGCTGGTGGTGACGATGGCCGACAGTTTTTCCATCGAACGCCGCAAGCTGATGCGCATGCTGGGCGCCAAGGTGGTGCTGACGCCGCGCGCCCAGAAGGGTTTCGGCATGTACAAGAAGGCGGTGGAGCTCGCCGAAGCCAATGGCTGGTTCCTGGCCCGCCAGTTCGAAACCAAGGCCAACGCCGCCATTCACGAAGCGACGACGGCGCGCGAGATCATCAACGATTTCGCCGGCTCGCGGCTCGACTGCTTCGTCACCGGCTACGGCACGGGCGGCACCGTCGCCGGCGTCGGACGCGTGCTGCGCCGCGAGCGGCCGGAGACCCGGATCGTGCTCGCCGAACCGGCCAATGCGCAGCTTATCGGCAGCGGCAAGCCGCAGCAGCGCGGCACCGGCGGCGCGCCTGCCGCCAGCCATCCGGCGTTCGAGCCGCATCCGATCCAGGGCTGGACGCCCGACTTCATTCCGGACGTGCTGCAGGAGGCGATAGACGCAAGCCTCTATGACGAGGTGGTGCCGATTGCCGGGCCCGAGGGCATGAAATGGGCCAAGGCGCTGGCGCAGAAGGAAGGGATTTTCACCGGCATCTCCGGCGGAGCGACCTTCGCGGTGGCGCGGCAGATCGCGGAAAAGGCGGCGCCCGGCTCGGTGATCCTGTGCATGCTGCCCGATACTGGCGAACGCTACATGACGACACCGCTGTTCGACGGCATCGAGGCGGAGATGGACGCCGAGGAGACTGCGCTTTCGCAGTCGACGCCCGGCTGCCAGTTTCCGGCGTGACGGCGGCATATCGGGAGCGACCTGCATGGACACGCCGTCTGGATTGCCCGCCACGACCGCCGAGGAAACGCTTGACCCCTCGGACTGGGGAGATGTGCAGGTCCTGTCGCATCGGGTCGTCGACGATGCCGTCGCCTACCTGCGCGATGTCAGAGAGCGGCCGGTGTGGCAGGAGATGCCTGGAGATGTGAGGGAGTTCTTCACCGCGTCCCTGCCGCAATCGCCAACGCCGCTGGCCGATGTCTATGGCGACGTTGTCAAGAAGCTGATGGCCTATCCAATGGGCAATATCCATCCGCGCTTCTGGGCCTGGTACATGGGGTCGAGCAATTTCACCGGGGCGCTCGGTGATTTCCTGGCGGCGATCCAGGGCTCCAACCTCGGCGGCGGCAACCACGCCGCCGCCTTGATGGACGGCCAGGTCGTCGATTGGCTGAAGCAGATGCTGGGCTTTCCGCAATCGGCCAGCGGCACGCTGGTCAGCGGCGGCTCGATGGCCAACATCATCGGGCTGACCGTGGCGCGCAACGCCAAGGCCGGCATCGACATACGCGAGCACGGCGTTGCCGGCATCGACAAGCCGCTGCGTTTCTACGGCTCCGACCAGCTTCACTCCTGTCACCGCAAGGCAATGGAAGTGCTCGGCCTCGGCAACCGGGCGCTGCGTCGCATCCCGAGCGATGCCGGGATGCGGATCGACATCGCTGCGTTGCGGGCGGCGATCGCCGAGGACCGCGACGCCGGCTTCAAGCCGGCCTGCGTAATCGGTACGGCCGGCACGGTGAACACCGGCGCAATCGACGATCTGCAAGCGCTGGCTGACCTGGCGGCAAAAGAGAATCTGTGGTTTCACGTCGATGGCTGCATCGGCGCCTTGCTTGCGATTGCGCCGGACAATTCGCATCGCGTTGCCGGCATCGAGCACGCCCACTCGATCGCGCTCGATCCGCATAAATGGCTGCACGCGCCATTCGAGGTCGGCTGCGCGCTGATCCAGGATGCCTCCGTGCATCGCGGCACGTTCGCGGTGACGCCGGAATATCTGGAATCGACGCCGCGCGGCCTGGCCTCCGGCCAATGGCTGCACGATTACGGCCTGCAGACGACGCGCGGCTTTCGCGCTCTGAAGGTGTGGATGGCGTTGCGAGAGCACGGCATCGAAAAGTTCGGCCGGCTGATCGACCAGAACATCGCGCAAGGGCATTATCTCGGCGCGCTGATCGCGGCCGAACCGGCACTCGAACTGGTAGCGCCGGTGAGCATCAACATCGTCTGCTTTCGCTACCGCGCGGACGGACTGGGCGGGGAGCGCCTGAAAGCGCTCAATACCGAGATCATGCTGAGGCTGCAGGAAGAAGGCATCGCCGCCATTTCCGACACGACGGTGCATGGCCAGCATAGCCTCAGGGTGGCGATCAACAACCACCGCACCCGGCGCGACGATCTGGACCTGCTGGTGCGGGAGACCGTGCGGCTTGGACTGGAGATTTCAAGGCCTGGCGTGGCTCTTCCTTCTCCCCTTGTGGGAGAAGGTGGACGCGAAGCGGCCGGATGAGGGGTGTTCCAGCTTGATACCGACGGCACTCCGTCCGCACCCCTCAACCGTCTTGGCGCTGCGCGCCAATCCACCTTCTCCCACAAGGAGACCTTTGCACAGAAGCCGATTGGTGATTCTGTGATGATGGTCGAAGCAGGGAGATTCGGGATGGCGGATCGTGTTCTGGGTC
>NZ_JAMYTK010000007.1:0-254410 GCF_040322355.1 Mesorhizobium sp. M0145 | reverse complement strand
CTCCGCTAAACACGGGGGCTGCGCGGCGGACACGCCGACGTCACCGCAATGCCACGCCATTTTGCAGAACTTGACGCACACAACTGTTGGCGAATGGTTCACGTGTGAATGATCTGCCGCGCCCAAGCCAGGCGGCCTGGTTGCTGGCCACCTCGTAATGCAGACTGGTTTTGATGTGCCGCCCGGGCCCGCCCTCCACCTGCAAATGCGACATTCGAGGCAGCCCTGGTCGTCAGACCAAAAGCGTTGCGCCGCCCCAAGCGATCAGGGCGGTGCCGGCCGCACGGCCAACCCACGGGCCGGCAGGAAACACCGGTTCGACGAGAACCCACGAAGGTCCCGAAATGACCCAGAAGCGGGCGTTCGGCAGCGATCCGAGCAGCAACCATTTTGGCAGGACAGGAAATCGGCATGGAATGCTGCAATCATCATCATGTCCCGTCCAAGTTGTGGACAGTTCCTTCTCAAAGGCGCACTCTTAGCGTGCGAAACGCGAGCTGGCGTTTCGTGCAACGCTTCACATGCTTGACTTGCGTCGGTGATTGTCTGACCTACCCGGATACTTCCGGGTGGGCAGACCTCACATTGTGTCGCCTATCCGTGATCAGGCTACGGCCTAAGGCACGTTGCAGCCCGTTCCGGATCAACTGGGAGGTAAACAACATGCCTGATTTTCAGCGCAGAGAACTTCTTGTTCAAGGAAGCGCGGCTCTTGCCGCAATTGCTGCTCTCTATACCTCGCGCCGGGCTTACGCTTTTCCAACACGGCCGAACGAGGAAGTTATTCCATGGCTGGATCAGCCGACCGAAAATCCCGATCCGGAGGGTATCCAGAAGCAGCTTGTCTGGGAGGATTTGGATAGCTGGATAACGCCAAACGACAAGTTCTTCAGCATCTCCCATTTCAACCGACCAACGATCGACGAGAAGACATGGTCGATGGAGATCGGAGGCCTGGTTAAGAAGCCCCTGGAGTTAACGCTCGCCGACATCAGGGCGCGACCGCGGCAGGAGGTCGTTTTCACAGTGGAATGCTCGGGCAACCACGGGTTCCCCTTTTTCACCGGGGGCATCGGCAATGCTCGCTGGGCAGGGACGCCGCTCGCCCCGATCCTCGAGGAAGCCGGCGTTCTGGAGAAGGGCATCGAGGTCGTCTTTTTCGGTACCGACACAGGCGAGATCCCGATACGCGACGTCAAGATGCAGCAGAACTTCGCTCGCAGCATGTCGCTCGCCGACGCGATGAACCCCGACAATCTCCTCTGCTATGAAATGAACGGGGCCGCCTTGCCGGCGCCCAATGGCTTCCCGGTACGGCTCATTGCGCCAGGCTGGTACGGGATCGCCAACGTCAAGTGGCTAAAGCGCATCGAGGTTCGCGATACGCGGTTCATGAGCCTTCTGATGGCCCGTGACTATGTCACCATCCGGGAGGAGGACCACAACGGCGAGACCGTATGGGCCGAGACGTCAGTCGGGCGAGCGCTGATAAAGTCCGCGCCTGCGAAGGTTACCCGGAAAGATTCAGATTACCGCATCGTTGGGGCAGCCTGGGGGGCGCCGATCGACCGGGTCGAAGTGCAAATCGATCAAGGGCCTTGGACACCAGCGACCATTGACCACAGTGAGGAGGCCGAACACGCTTGGAAAATATGGTCCCTGGCTTGGGCAAATCCCTCTCCTGGAGAACACACGGTGACCTCGCGCGCGGTCGGCACCACAGGACAAATTCAACCGGCGATGGACGATCCCTTGATAGCCAAGAAACACACATACTGGGAAAGCAATGGCCAGGTGACGCGCCGCGTGCGTATCGGCTAGAGGATTTTGCCGCCAAATGGAGTCATTTGGCGTCCGCATAAATGCGGCAAAACAGATAGTTAGAGCGAGTTACCGGTTCCAAGAGAACCGGAACCGCTCTAAGAACGTGCTGCCATGTGGCAATTGCGTTTGGGTCACCCAAGGAGGAGGCTGCCTGATCGCCATCTCCGCACCATTCCAGCCTTCTACTCACCCGTCCACCGTTTCAATCTCCGCGTCGACCAGACACCAGGGCGCATAGCGGAAATCGCGGATCTGGATGACCTGATCGTCCCTCCATTCGACCAGCATGAAGCCGCGCACAGCGCCGTCGGCCGCCTGCGGGTCGCGGATGAGGATCGCCGGCCTGCCGTCGACCACGCCGAGCGACAATGTCCAGTCGCTGATACGGTCGTAATTGCCGAAATAGGTCGAAACCTCGGCCTTGCCGCGCAGGCGGACGCGGTTGACGACGTCGAGCCGCACGTCCTCGGCGATCAGTGCCCGCACAGCGTCGAAGTCGCGCGCGTTGAACAGGTCGACATAGCGCCGCAGCCGGCGCTCGTCATCGGCGTCGAGCCTCGGCGCGAGCGCCTGCTCGGGCTGCAGCGCCAGCAGCTTGAGCTGCGCCCGCCCGCGATGCAGCGCGGCCTTGGTGGCGGCGAGCGTCGCGCCGGTCACTTCGCAGGTCTCATGCAGGCTGAGGCCGAGCACGTCGACCAGGATCACAGCGCTGCGCTGCGGCACCGAAAGCTGCATGAAGGAGCGCAGGCTGGTCTGGGCGGCGAGCCGGCTGTCGGCGCTGCCGGAGGGATCCTCGATGACGCTCATGTCGGCCTCGGTCATGCGCGACCTTTCCCGATTGCGCCGCCGCAGATGATCCTGCGCGGCATTGTGGGCGATGCGAAACAGCCATTGCTCGGGACGTTCGACGATCGCACCGCCGTCGATCGCCTGCAGCGCCTTGATCAGCACCTCCTGGACGATGTCCTCGCCGTCGATCACCGAGCCGGCCATACGCGCGCAGTAGCGATGCAGCCTTGGCCGCAACCCGACGAGCATCACCTCCAAAGTCGCCCTGTTCATTTTCGGCGTAGCGTCCCATTTCTGCGCGAGCGGCATGGCAGGCGCTACCCGGCTTTCTGATCCGCCAGCATACGGTAATTGCCGATGACTTTGACAGGCGATCGCAATGCCGGGGTCGAACGGCGCTCGGCGTGGTTTTCCGTAAACGCCTTGAAGGCCGCAAGCCCGGTCAGCGCCGACGAATCGCCGTCCTGGCCGACGATGTGGACGAACGAGCCGTCGTCCAGCTCGAGCACGAGATAACACACCGTCGGCGGTGCCGCCTCGCCCAGCGCTTCAAATACTTTTTCGACCAGCACGCGGTTATCTTCCAGGTCGGCTTGCTTCACACCGTATCGAATGAGCGCGTAGTTCATCGTCGTCTCCTGACTGGTTGGTATGAACGAAGGACGACCGGCTGCGCTGAAAAGATTCTCCTTGCCGAAGAATCTTTTCGGTTGCCCGCATCGTCTTTCCCGCGTGGGCGGCTGCGCGGCAGCCGTCAAGCAGGAGAGACGATCATGCATATCCAGTTTGCCGAGCTTCCGGTGTTCGAGCAGGACCGCGCCAAGGCGTTCTACACCAGGCATCTCGCCTGCCAGGTCATGGCCGACCAGAAAATGGGTGATGGCGGCTGGCGCTGGATCGAGCTGGCATTTCCGCATGCCGTGACGAACCTGCATTTTGTCAGGCGCGCCGACGACGCACCCGGCGCGGAGCCGGTATTGGTGCTGGTCGACGAAAATGTCGGGGCAATGATCGCGGCCATGAAAGCGGGCGGCGTCGAGATCGTCACCGAAGCGCATGAGGCGCCGTGGCAGCCGGGGCGCACGGTGGCGGAGTTTCGCGACAGCGAAGGCAACCGCATGGTCCTCGCCAGCCGATAAGGCACCGGAGCCCTCTGTCCGGCGGGGCGTCGTACCTAAGTCCTACCTCCGGCCGGACCATCGGCCGTACTTCCTTCGTATTATTATTTCGTGACCTCTGCGCGCCGGAACCTTCCCTTGCATCGGGCGTTCGGGCGCTGTATCGCGATGCCTCATATTTAGGCAGGCGGAGGAAATACGAATAGGGCGGGTGGCAAAACAAACATGGGCCGGGGAGGAGCATCTTACCATGTCGAACCGTAAAATCGGAATGTCCCACAGTTTGGGGCTGCGCGTCGCTGACCTCAAATCCAGAATGCAAAGTGCCCAGATTACCGAGCATGAGATCAAGACATTTCAAAAGGTTGCGGCCATTATGGGCGGCGCCAAAGGCTCACTGCGCCTCGATGCGGACGATCTGATCGCCGCGTCCTTCCTTGTCGATCCCTTGGAAGATCTCCCGCTCTCCAGTTGAAGGCGCTGAACGCAGGTCGAAATCCTATCGGGTTTGAACCTGCGATTGCCGCCGGCGGAGCATCCGCCAGCCCAAACCGCATGCGAGGATGACGTTGGCCAGCGCCAGACCGGAAAGCGCGGCCAACGTCCCGTGCGGGCCGAAGCGCTCCAGCAGCAATGCGCCGGCCGAGGGTGCCGCCGCCTGGGCGATCAGGCTCGGCATGGCGAGGCGGCCCATCAGCTTCGCATAGCCGTTCGAGCCGAACAGCGCGAGCGGCAGCGTTCCCCGGGCGATGGATTCGAGGCCGATGCCCGCGCCGTAGAAGCCGAGCGCCAGCGGGATGATCGGCATGCCGGCCCAGAGCGTCGAAACGCCGATCGCCACAAACGTAACCGAGGCAAACTTGGTGAAAATCGGATGGTGGTAGCGCGCGATCATCATCTCGATCGCGCGGGCCGCCACCTGGGACGGGCCAACCAGCACGCCGAGCCCGACGGCTGCGGCAAGCGCCATGCCGCTGCCTTGCAGGATGGTGAGCAGATGCACCGACAGCGTCGAGGAGATCACAGCCGCAAGTGTCAGGGTCGCGGCCAGAACGATCACGATCGACGGATCGGCTTGGTTGTCGAGAATGGGTGCCGCCTCCTTCAATCCTGGTTTGACTGCCGGTTGCGGCGGCTCCCGGGGCAGGATCACCAGATAGAGCGGAAGCGCAATTGCCAGCTGAAAGGCGGCGTAGACCAGGCAGGTGCCGCGCCAGCCGACCTCCCCCAGCAGCAAGGCTGAGATCGGCCAGCAGATGGTGCTCGCAAGGCCGCCGAACAGCGTCAGCATGGTGATGGCGGAGCGCGCGCCGTGGCCATAGTGGCGGCCAAGCGTTGCGAAAGCGGCATCGTAGAGCCCCGCCCCCATGCCCAGGCCGACGATCAGCCAGGCAGCGATATAGGCCACAAGGTTGGGGGCAACGGCCAGCCCAACCTGGCCGACCCGATGCATCCAGCGCTGAACGCCAGGACATTGCGGCCGCCACGCCGCTCGATCGACGACCCGACGCGCGGAGAGATCAATCCGGCCACAAGCAAGCCAAGGGACAGGCCGCCGACAACCCATGCCAGCGGCCAGCCGGTATCGGAGGAGACTGCCGGCGCGATGACCGCGGGAAGATAGTAGGAAGAACCCCACGCCATGATCTGCGTCAGGCCAAGCGCGGTGATGATCGCGCCGCGGCTGCGCAGGATGGCCGGCGAAGGCGGCGAAAGACTCATGCCGCGACGCTGCAGCCACAGCCGCCTTTGCCGACCGCCTTCGCCTTGGCGTCGGCGACACAGCACGCATCCACCGCTGCCGGCGCCGGACCGCCGCAGCACCCCTTGTCGGCCACGCCGATCCGCGGCACGGTGCAGACGCCGGTCTCGGGCAGCACGAGCTGGACATTGTCGGCCGCCACCATGTCGCCGGCGATCGCCGCCGCGACCGAGCGGACCTGCTCATAACCGGTCAGCAGCAGGAAGGTCGGCGCGCGGCCATAACTCTTGATGCCGACTGTGTAGAACCCGTGCTCGGGATGGCTGAGCTCACGGTGGCCGTGCGGCGGCACGTCGCCGCAGGAGTGCTCGTTGGGATCGATCAACGGTCCCAGTGCCTTGACGCTTTCCAGCCATGGATCGAGCTCGAGCCGAAGCTCACGGGTCAGCGACAGATCCGGGCGTTGTCCGGTCGCGGCGATGATGCGGTCGACCGGGCCAAGCGCCTGCAAACCGTCCCTGGTCTGGCCTTCGACGACCAGCCGGCCGTTGGCATCGCGGATCGAAACAGCCGCAAAGCCCGTCACCAGCCTGACGCCGCCGCTCTCGGCGAGTTCGCGCACTTCGGCGCCGAGTTCGCCGCGTGCCGGCAATTGGTCGGCATCACCGCCACCATAGATGCGCACCAGGTCGGTGCCGCGCGTCGTCCAGATGAAAGCCGTGCCGGGCTCCACCTCCGCCAGCCTGGCGAGATCCAGCAAGGCATTGGCGGCCGAATGGCCGGAGCCGGCGACCAGCGTCGTCTTCCCCGCATAAAGGCTGCGGTCGCGGCCGAGAATATCGGGGATGCCGTAGGCTATGCGGTCGGCAAATTGCGCTTCGCCTACGGCATGAATTCCGCCGGCGCCGAGCGGGTTCGGCATCTGCCAGGTTCCCGACGCATCTATGACGGCGCGGGCGCTGTCGCGCCGCGTGCCGCTGGCGGTTTCGACCACCAGCATGAACGGCCGGGTTTCGCGTTCCTTGCTCGAGACCTTGTCGGCGCCCCAGCGCGAAATGCCAACGACGCGGGCGCCGGTTTCGATCGACGGCGACAATTGCGGAAGCTTTGCCAGCGGCTCGAGATAATCCGCGACGAGGTCGTTTGCGGTCGGGAATGCCTCGGGCTCCGGCATCCGCCAGCCATGCACCTCGAGCAGGTTTCTAGCCACCTGATCGACGCAATAGCGCCAGGGCGTGAACACCCGGACATGGCCCCAATCCCTGAGATTGGATGCAACCGCATTGCCGGCTTCGTAGACTTTGACAGGAATGCCCCGCGCGATGAGGTGGACCGCTGCCGCCAGGCCGACCGGCCCGGCGCCGATCACCGCAACGGGGAGCTTTTCGATCATCTCCATATCTTCTATCCTTCCGGTAGTTTCGAATTATACTGCCAAAAAAATCACGCCGCCGTCTTGGCCGTCGCTTCCGCCGATGCCGGCGCACAGGTGGCGTCGGCGCAGCATTCGTCTGCGAGGTATCCGATGAGCCCGTTCATGGCGGGATAGTTGGCCCGGCAGATCAGCGTCGTCGCCTGGCGCTCCTGTGTCACCAGGCCGGTGTCGACCAGCCGCTTTAGGTGATGCGACAGCGTCGAGGCGGCGATGCCGAGCCTGTCCTGGACGCGTCCGACCGGCAGCCCCTCATCGCCCGCCCGCACCAGCGTCCGATAGAGCTGCAACCGCGTCGGGCTGCCGAGGGCTTCAAGTTGCGAGGCTGCTTTTTCGAGTTTCATGGAAATAAGCTATTTCCAGAATCGCTGCACGTCAAGAGAATTTCGACAAAGATCGAAATAAGGCGATATCTAGACGACGCGCTTGCCGCTGGCGTCGATGACCACCTCGCCGTCCTCCTTGGTGAACGGTCCGATATCCGGATTGGGCAGGATATCGAGCACGGCTTCGGAGGGTCGGGCGAGCATGGTGCCGAGCGGCGTCACCACGATCGGCCGGCTGATCAGGATCGGATGCGCCAGCATGAAATCGAGGATCTCGTCGTCGCTCCACTGCGGCTCGCCCAGACCAAGTTCGGCATAGGGCGTGCCCTTTTCGCGCAGCAATTGGCGCGGCGTCATGCCCATTGCTGCGATCAGCTCGACGAGCTTTTCGCGCGACGGCGGATTTTTCAGATATTCGACCACCTCAGGCTCCTCGCCGGACTGCCTGATCATGGCCAGTGTGTTGCGCGAGGTGCCGCAATCGGGGTTGTGATAGATGGTGATGGTCATTGCGCAGCTTTCATCCGTCCGGCTGGTTTCGGTTGGGCGAGCAGCCACCCTGCCAATGCCATGGCGAGCAACGCGCCCAAAAGTTCGGCGCCGATGAAGCCCGGCAGATCGGCGGGGCGGATCCCGGCAAAAGTGTTGGAGAACGCACGGGCGATGGCGACGGCCGGATTGGCGAAGGATGTCGATGCGGTGAACCAGTAGGCGGCGGTGATATAGAGCCCGACCAGCCAGGGGATCGAATCCGGACGGGAACGCAGGCCGGCGAGGATGGTGAAGACCAGCCCGAAGGCGGCGACCAGCTCCGCAATCCATTGCCCGCTTCCGGTCCGCACCGTCGCCGACACTTGCAGGATCGGCAATTCGAACATTGCATGCGCCAGGAATGTTCCAGCGATGCCTCCGGCAATCTGGGCGGCGACGTAAACCAGCGCTGCGTTCGTTTCGATCTCGCGTCGAAGCGCCAATACCAGCGTCACCGCCGGGTTGAAGTGCGCTCCGGATATCGGCCCGAATATGGTGATGAGCACGACCAGGATCGCCCCGGTCGGCAAGGTGTTGCCGAGCAAGGTGAGTGCGACCTCGTCGGTGAGCTTATCGGCCATGATACCGGAACCGACCACGGTGGCGACCAGAAGAGCCGTGCCGAGGGCTTCGGCAACAAGGCGGCGGGGAAGATTGCCGGAGCTCATCTGGCTAGCAGTTGCAGGTCACAGCCTGGATGACAGGCTGGCAAAGTTCCGGCGCGCCATTGCAGCAATCCTCCATGAGGTAGGCCAGCAGATCGCGAAAGCCGGTCATATCGGCGAAGTAGCGCACGCTGCGGCCCTCCCGCTCGGTCCGCACCAGGCCGGCATGCGACAGTATCTTGAGATGAGCCGATACCGTATTCGGAAATGCAGCGAGCCGCGTGGCGATCTCGCCCGCCGGCACGCCGTCGGCGCCGGCCCGCACCAAAAGGCGAAAAACGTCCAGCCGGGTCTCCTGGCCGAGCGCGGCAAGTGCCGAAAGGGCGAGCGTCTTGTCCATATTTCCAGATTTCCAGAAATGGGGAATAGAGTCAACGCGCGGTGTCGGTGGCGCAATGCAATCGCTCGAGGTTTGAAGTCGCCCTCTGCTCTGAGCGTTGGCGCTGCCCCTCACCTGCCTGCCGGCACCCTCTCCCCGTATAGTGACGGGGAGAGGGGTGCTCTCGTCGCTGCTTTCGCCAATCGCCAGCATTGCGAGAAGGGCGCCGAGGCCGCGGTCAGCCCCTTCTCCCCGTCCCTATACGGGGAGAAGTGCCCGGCAGGGCGATGAGGGGCGGCGCCGACTTCGATAATTGGCCGTCTCCAACACCAACCTGGCGCAATCGCCTGTCCAAAGCGATTGCCCCGCGCCGGCGACGGCCCACCCCGGCTGATCAGCCAGGCACTGTGGCGGCGACCGCATCAGCGCGACCAAGGCCGGCAGCCGCTTTTCTGACCCGCTGCAGATGCGCCTGACGTCCGGCGGCCGAGACGCTGTCCATCCGGTAGAGCGCCAGGAATTTGGTCCGGCACAGCGGATGGCAGACGGAGCGGAAGCCGCGCAGCAGGGTCCGCCGGCCGGGCTGTCCCATGATCCACGACATCAGCGGCGTGGCGCCACATGTGGTCATTGCCATCACCCGGCGTATGTGCCGCAATTTGGGCCGCGGGCCGCGTCGTTCCGTCGGCATCTCGAAAGCGAAGCCCGGCACCAGCACACGCTCCAGCCAGCCTTTCAGCATCGCCGGAAGGCCATACCACCAGGTCGGATAGATGAAGACGACCGCCTCCGCCCAGAGCAGCTCCTGCGCATGTTCGTGCACCGGTTGCAGGTTCGCCGCCTTGTCGTGGTAACCGCGCCATTCCCGCGTGCGCATGACCGGATCGAAGCCGGTCGCATAAAGGTCGAGCAGGTGGACCTGATGGCCGCTTTCGGCAAGCGTCTCCAGCACCGTGTCGCGCACGGCGCCGTTGAAGCTGTCGGTGCAGGGATGGCAATAAACGACGAGGACCTTCATCTTGCGCTCGGTCGCGAGAGTGCATGCAAGCGCGTCGCATGCAAACAAGCCACCCGCAGACGTAGTCGATCAGCTGTTTTCATGTGAAGCCCCGCAGCCCCGGTATCAAGACGCAACAGCTCCGGTCGCGTCAAGGCCCGTTCGTGCGCAGACGTGGGCTTGCTGGGGCCAAAACCTAACAGTGGATTCGGTTTTCGATCAGCATTGTTCCAGAAAGCCTGCGCCCTAGCTTCACGGCGTGTCCAAAGCGTCAGGAGAGAAAACATGCACGCAGGAAAACTGAGCGGCAAGATCGCCTTGGTGACGGGCGCCTCTTCCGGCATCGGCGAGGCCACCGCCTTGGCGCTGGCGGCCGAGGGCGCCACGCTGGTGATTGCCGCGCGGCGCGCCGAGCGCCTGGACGACCTGGCGAGGCGGATCCGTGAAACCGGCAGCGCGGCACTGCCGATTGCCGTCGACGTCACCGACGAAACGCAAGCCACGGCGATGGTCGAGCGGGTCCAGCAGGAGTACGGCCGGCTCGACATGCTGCTTGCGGTTGCCGGCGTCGGCGTCGCCGCGCCGTTCCGCAACACGACGCCGGAAGAATACCGCCGGATGGTCGACGTCAACATCCTGGGCCTGCTTTATCCGATCCATGCAGCACTGCCGTCGATGCAGCGGCAAAGCGCCGGCCACATCGTCGTGGTCTCGTCCGGCACCGGCCGTTACATCCACCCTTCGGTGGTCTATTCCGGCACCAAGCACGCGGTGAGCGCGATGGCGGAATCGCTGCGTCGCGAGATCGGCAAAGATGGCATCCGCGTCACCTGCATCGAGCCCGGCGCCGTCAAGACCGAGTTCACCCAGAATATGCGCGCCGATGTGCGCCAGGCGGTCGAGCAAAGGCTGGGCGACATGGAGCAGCTGGAAAGCGAGGACATCGCCGCCGCCATCCTTTATGCGGTGAGCCAGCCGCCACGGGTCAACGTCAACATCCTGACGCTCTATCCGACCGAGCAGGCGTGAGGGCCGCAAAGGTGGTACCCTGCGCCGCCCCCGCAGCCCTGCAGCATCATCCGCCGATCATCAGCGTGAACACAAGCTGCCGCAACTTGCCGCCCGGGCCGAATTCGACCCGGTCGAAATCGCGGCTCGCCTGCCGTTGTGCCTGCGAGATTCCGGCGAGCCGTCTCGTCACTTCGATCCTGATCTTGCTGCAGCCACGGTCATCGGCGACGGTCAGGCCAATGGTGGCCGCCTCGATCTTGTGCACCATGTCGACGATGCTGGCGCCGTGCACCTTCTCGTGGGCGGCGAGGCCAGCTGCGAAAACCTCCCAGTTCTTCTGGATTGCGCCCGGCAGCCGCGCGGCCGGCTTCGGCAAGGTGTAGGTGATGATCAGCTTCGGCTGCGCCGACACCAGCACGCAGGCGTCGCCTTGCGGCTGGTAGTCCCTCACCCAGGTCAGCTTGAAATTGGTATGCGCGATGACGCGGCGTTCGCCGAGCAGCGGCCCGCGCCCGCCGATCGAGGCGTAGAGCTCCGGCCCGGATTGCCCTGAGATGGCATAGGTCTCGACCTTCTCGACCGCCTGCCAGCCGGCATGCGCCGGCGATGTCGGCAGGAAGGCGAGCAGCAGGCAAAGGCGAATGGCTGTTTTCATGCAAGTCCTCGCAGCCGCTGCGCACGACTCAAACGATATGCAGTTCCCTTCCGTGGACATAGCCGGCGGCCGGCTATAGTGGGATGCTCGTATACAAGAATCCACAGGCAACATCATGTCGCCGCGACCGAACATTGCCCGGCAACGCCCTGCCCCCCGGGCCCAGCCTCCCGGCGTCAGCCTCTGTCGCGCGCTGTCGAAGCTTGGCCTGTGCTCGCGCAAGCAGGCCGAGCTTCTGGTTGCCGAGGGGCGCGTGCGGGTTGCCGGCAAGATCGTGCGCAACGGCTCGATGCGCGTCGATCCCGGCCGCGACCGCATCGAGGTCGACGGCCGCCGCGTCGCCGCCGAGCGCAAGGTCTATCTGATGCTCAACAAGCCGCGCGGGCTGGTCACCACTCGCGACGACCCGCAGGACCGCGGCACCGTCTATGATTGCCTGGCAGGGCTCGACCTGCCTTTCGTCTCGCCGGTCGGCCGCCTCGACAAGGCCAGCGAAGGCCTGCTGTTGATCACTAACGACACGCGCTTCGCGCAGCGCCTGCTCGATCCCGCCTCGCATGTCGCCAAGACCTATCACGTGCAGATCGGCGCGCTGCCCGACGAGGCCATGCTGGCGCGGTTGCGCGCCGGCGCGACAGTCGACGGCGAATTGCTGACGGCCCGCTCGATCGAATTGCTGCGCGGCGGCACCAGCACCGCCTGGCTGGAGATCGTGCTCGACGAGGGCCGCAACCGCCATATCCGCCGGCTGCTCGCCGCCCACGATGTCGAGGTGCTGCGCCTGGTGCGGGTGGCGATCGGCCAATTGCAGCTCGGGGAGCTTGCCAAAGGCAAGGCACGCCATCTGAGCGCGGAAGAGCTGGCGATGCTTCAGGCCTAGCCGGCTGGCGGCGACTCGATAGTCAGGCAGCTGCCAGTCGAAGCCCACGTGACGCAGCAAGCAGCGCGGGCGGACAAGAGTCGCTTTCGACTCCTGGCGGATATTCCTGACCGACCGCTCACACGGGTTCGACCGATATCAATGTCTATCGGTATTACATTCCGTCAGCACACCACAGATCGCAGCCGGCGGCGTTGATTTCCTGCATAAAAATCTCGAGCGATTCTTGGGCAGGCATGGGAAGCTGGCCAACCAACGGGACAAACAAATCGATCAGGGCCTGGCGATGGTCTGGAGAGATGCTCTGCGCGAGATAGGGACCATCTGCTCTCAGCGATTCAACAAGAACTATCTTGTTTCCCTCCTTCAGAGCCGGGTCAGCCAGAAAAATCGAGGCGCCACGAAACATTTTCTCTATGCCTCCTCGAGCTTTGGCTCCGTTGGGGCGCAACATTTCGGCAGCGTTAGGTTGGTGCGCTAGGAAATCATTGAAAGCTATCTGCGAAGCGGCAGCAGCCCGAATCAAAAGCGCGAATGTCTGCGTAGCTTCATCCTGCAGAGGCAATGAGCTATTTTGGCTATAGAGCGCGAGTAGCGACCGACTTCTGTCCATTACGAAAGACAGTGCTACCAGGTCGCCCTCATCGTATGGCGGCGAACCTATCAAAGCCCCGCCGTCCCAAATCTTGTGCAGTAGATCCCGGTCCGTTGGATCTTCAAGATTTGGCAATTTGCCTTCAATCCGGCGCTGCTGCAAAAGTTCATCCAACTTGGCGAACAAATCCTTCGCATAAGCCGAGCCTGTTGGTGGAACATGGGCGTGAGCCCATGTCGAAAATAGGATGGCAAAAATCGACCACACCAAACGTTTCACGGCCGTTCCTTTACTTGACTACCTTCAGAGGGCGACGGCGTTGTGCAATCAAGGCCAAGCGATAATCGATATTGTCAATCGGAGCGCCACACTCCTTTGCTTCGAGCAGAAATTTGCGAGCCTCCTCGAACCGCAGCAAGCGCTTCTCATACAGAACCGCCAACGCCAACCGATGGCACCAGTCTGCTGGCTCCATTTCAATTGCGTGCAGCAAGGCCTTTTCTGACTCGTCGTACCGGTCTGTCAATTCGCGAAGAAAAATACCGTATTGATTATAGGTCCAAGCTGAAACACCCGAGAGTCCGAACACCTTGTCGAACGCCTTTTGAGCCTCTATGGGCGCGTCTGTTTCGAACGCCATCAGAGCGGCCAGATTCTCCCACACCTTAACATAGTCCGGCTTGAGTTTGATCGCGCGCTGATACGCCTTTTTGGCGTCGGCGAAACGGGCCAGATGATGATGATAAACAAAGCCGAGATTGAACCACGACCATGCGTGCTCCGGATCGATTTCAACGCACCGCAGCGCAAGTTTCTCAGCTTCATGGTAGCGGGCGAACCGGCGACGGAGCAGTCCCGACAACTTCCCTGTCGCCCAGCGGTAGCGTGGATCGATTTCTATTGCCCGGCGATAGGCCTTTTCAGCCGACAAATAGTTGCCGATTTCATCGAGCATTAGCCCAAACGATGCCCAGGCGACGCAGGCATCTTCTGTGGTTGCATCGAGGCGGCATTGCTTGAATGACTGATAGGTGGATTCCGCGATCTCCCACGCCGAGTTCCCAAGGCGGTGTGTGTCGGCAACGCAATCCCAGATGATCGCGTTGCGCGGGTGCGCGGCTATTCCCCGTTGCAAGGCGGCCAAAGCCAGCTGCGGCGTTTCCATTTTGTCGCGCAGGAACAAGGCAAGCAGGATATAGTCCCGCCCGGTGTGCACCTCGCCCTCTGCGCGCGTAACGTTCTCGGCACATAAGTCAGGGAGATTGAGCTTCTTGAACTGCTGAGCGAAGAAAAGGCTCGTCTGCGCGCTACGGTGCGTATCGATTTTCCACCGCTCGTAGAAGGCATGGACGCTCGCTTCGCTCAAAGCCATAGTCGGCCCTTCGGCAACTCCGCAAAACCAGACAAAATTGTCGACAAATCGCCAAAGCTGTTCCCTGTCGGATACAGCATCAATTGCCCGCAAGAGAACCGACACCGCGGTGTCCAGGCTGCTTTCCTCGGCCTCCAGTTCGACAAGCCCTGTCCAGGGATCGAGGTTAGCGGGATCACGCTCTATCTTCGCAACCAACGTCTCGCGCGATTCAAATTGAAATGTAAGGGGTTCATCAGTTGTCATTGTCGGAAGAAGCCTTGGCTTTGCCGCACTGGGCCAGCACCTTGCCGATGGCGGCGGATGAGCCGGCAAGCGGAAAGCTGTTCTCGCCATATTTGCCCGAGGCGACCGTGACCTCGCCCTTGGAGCGCAGCAGGGCCAACAGCGGGTCGGTGCTGCTCAATTCCACGGTGAAGGTGTTGTACATTTCTTCGAGTTGAAGCGTCTTGGTCACCGCCTTGCCGCCGGCCTTGAACGCGAACGAAGCGATGCCGGGTTCCAGTTGCGGACCGCTGTCGCCCAAATCATAGCTCAGCGTCGGCTTGCCGAAACAGGCCAGCGTCAGCTGGGCGCCGCCATTCGATCCGCCGCAGACCGACGCCATCAGCACTTTGCCGCCCTCCTCTTCCTCCAGTTTCGCCGTCCAGCCGCACGGCGCGGCAAACGCCGGCTGCGCCGCTTGCAGGACGACCTGAGCGGCGACGCAACCCGCCACGACGAATTTCGCCAATCCGCTTCGCATGATCTTCCCTTCCCAAGTCATCGAACCATCGTCGGCCACGTGGCATCAAGGACTATACAAAACAAATTGTCCCGTGGCATTACCGGCGACACCAGGGCGCTGTAGCAATTCAGGCGATTGATTTTCGATCGAGTGGAAGCGGCACCAGCACCGCCTGGCTGGAGATCGTGCTCGACGAGGGCCGCAACCGCCACATCCGCCGGCTGCTTGGCGCCTACGATATCGAGGTGCTGCGCCTGGTGCGGGTGGCGATCGGGCAATTGCAGCTCGGCGAGCTTGCCAAAGGCAAGGCACGCCATCTGAGCGCGGAAGAGCTGGCGCTACTTCAGGCCTGAAGTGCTGGCTCCAGGGGCCTTCGCACCGAACGGGTGATTGACATTAACATTCCTGTTTCATATTTTCCTTTTATGAAACCGAAATGCGACAGCGCAATTGAAGGGCTGGTCCGACGCGAAGTGGCTCGGCAGCCGGAGAGAAAAGCATGAGCACGGCGTTGCGGGCGGTTCCCAGATTCCTGGACGAATTGGGCACGTTTGGCGGTCTCAAGGGAACCGACATTGCAAACATCACCGACGTGTCCAAGGCCACGGTTTCGAGGTGGAAGGCCGGCGACATCAAGCCCCAGCCGCGCAGCGAGCTCATTCTATCGGACCTGCACTATATCGTCGGCCGACTGCAGGAATTCTACGAGCCAAGCGATATCCGCACCTGGCTTTACGCTCGCCACCCGCAATTGAACGGTGAAAGGGCGATAGATCTCATTCACGACGACCGCGCCCTCGACGTGCTCAAAGTCATCGACCGGCTTGAGAACGAGGTCTTTCTGTAATTGGCGATCGCCGGGCGGATGAGACGAGACAGTCGGCTCATCGATGCTATCGAGGAAATGGTTCCGGTCGAATACTCCGGGACGGTTTGGCGTGTGGTGCGCCAGGGCCGCAGCCCGATCCAGTGCTCGAGCTCCGGCGGCCGTTGGGACGATGGAACGTTCGACGTGCTCTACACCTCGCAAGAGCGCGAAGGTGCCTTGAGCGAGATGAGATTCCACCTGACGCGGGGGCAGCCAGTGATCCCTTCGCGCGTCAGATACAATCTCTTCGAGATCGATCTTGCTTTGGACCGGACGCTCAGACTGCTCGACCTGGCAGCCTTGCAGACCCTTGGCCTCGACACCGCGCGCTACGGGCAGCTTTCGTATCAGGAAAAGCACGCCGAATATCCGAGGTCGCAAGACATCGGCGAGGCCGCGCATTTCCTCGATTATGACGGTCTGATCGTGCCCAGCGCGCGATATGATTGCCTGAACGTCGTCGCGTTTTGTGATCGGCTGCCGGCCGGAGCGATGAGGATCAGAACCGATCACGGGGAAATTGCCTGGGCAGCGGCGGCCCCGCTGCCATCCATCCCCCGCACGGGTGATGCGGCCAACGGAAGTGGCGCGCTAACATTGCCTCCAAGTGCAGAGGTCTAACGCGCAAGGGAGGATCCATGCGTATGCTCCGACTGATACCGCCGCTGCTGGCGCTGCTGGCCGTCTTGCCATTGAACGCTGAAGCGACCACGAAGAAGTACCCTAAGGGCCACGGCACGAATTGCGCCGAGAAGGACCAGGCGTGCCAGAAGAAATGCCAGGCTGTGCCGATCGACTACAACAGCGTCAAATCCATCCACGGGCGCAACGAATGTCTGAATAATTGCACCATCGGCTACGATCAGTGTCTCGGGGCACCCGCCCGAATCCAGGAACAGACAACCCAGGAGGACGTCGCGCAATAGAAGCCCGCTAGATGGCTCCAATGCGCAAGAGACATAGGTGTGATCGAATGACGGCGACAGCCCGCCGTCGCCTTCATGTGCGGCCGCCGACTTCGTCGACATGGCGCGCGCATGTCCTCTGGATCTTCATAGACGCGAAACGCGCCCGATTGGCGGAGCTCCTCGGTGCCGTAGCCGCCGCCTGAGCAGGCCGACGCCCAGCAGGACCGTGCGATGCGTCACCCGCCGCGCCGCGTCATGGATTTCGGCAAAATCCAGCCCATATTCCTAGATGTGGAGCTTTGAGCGTGAAACTCGCGCGTGCGGTCCTGCTTGCCGCGGCTTTCGTGGCTGTTGCGGCCGTTTGTCCCTCTTCCGCAACCGGAGAGGCGGACGGCCGGGAGAAAATTGTGCTGCGCGTCGAGATAGACGGCGCCATCGGTCCAGCGAGTGCCAGGCAGCTCGAGGAAGCGCTGGCGGTGGCCGCGGACCGAAATGCCCAGGCTCTCATCCTGCAGATGGACACGCCCGGCGGGCTGGTCACCAGCATGCGCGAGATGATCGCGGGCATTCTCGCCTCGCCGGTTCCCGTCATCGGCTATGTCGCGCCCGCCGGCGGGCACGCGGCGAGCGCCGGAACCTACATCCTCTACGCCACCCATCTGGCGGCGATGGCGCCCGGCACCAATCTGGGCGCGGCAACGCCGATCGAGATGGGCGGGCCGCTGCCATCGTTTCCCGGCGGCAAGAACGATGGCCCCGAGGCGGACAAGGACAAGAAGAACGCACCCGCGGGCGATGCGATGATCGCCAAGGCGACGAACGATGCCGTTGCCCTGATCCGCAGCCTGGCTGAATTGCGCGGGCGCAATGCCGAATGGGGAGAAAAGGCCGTGCGCGAGGCGGCCAGCCTGTCGGCCGGCGCGGCACTGCAGCAGCATGTCATCGACTTCGTCGCCCGCGACACCACCGAACTGCTTCAACTGGCCGACGGCCGGACAGTCGAGATCGCCGGCAAAAAAGAGGCAATGGCGACCAAAGGACTGCCGGTCGAAACGCTCGAGCCAGGCTGGCTCATCCGGCTTCTCGCCGTGATCACGGACCCGAACATCGCCGTCATCCTGATGCTGGTCGGCGTTTATGGCCTCGTCTTCGAATTCACGAGCCCGGGCGCGGTCGCGCCCGGCGTGATCGGCACGATTTGCCTTCTGCTCGGACTCTATGCGCTCAATCTCCTGCCGATCAGCTATGCCGGCCTTGCCTTGATGCTGCTTGGCATCATCTTCCTGGTCGTCGAAGCCTTGAACCCGACTGTGGTCCTTGGGCTGGGAGGCGTGGCTGCGTTTCTGCTGGGCGCAGCCATGCTGCTCAGGATCGAGGGGCCCGGCTTCGAGATGTCGTGGGCCGTTATCGGCACCGCCGCCGCCCTGACGCTCGGCCTGGCGCTGCTGACCGGCAGCTATCTGTGGGCGGCCCGCAAGAACGTTCCGCGTGTTGGCGCACAGGCCATGCAGGGGCTGCCGGCGGAGGTCCTCGACTGGCAGGGCAGCGAGGGCCACGTGCTCGCCCGGGGCGAGCGCTGGCGGGCAAAAGCCGACGAACCGCTTGCTGTGGGCGACAGCGTCGAGGTGGCTGATGTCAGGGGTCTGGTGCTGACGATACGGCGCCGCAATGTGAGAAGCGATGGAGCAAGGCAATGATCATCGGTTATGTGGCCTATCTGGCAGCAGCGCTCGTCGTGGTCATGTTCCTATCCGCGGCCATTCGCATCCTGCGGGAATATGAGCGCGGCGTGGTCTTCACGCTCGGCCGCTTCACCGGGGTCAAGGGCCCCGGCCTTATCATCCTCATCCCCTTCGTGCAGCAGATGGTGAAGGTCGACCTGCGAGTGGTGGTCCAGGACGTCCCGCCGCAGGACGTGATCTCGCGCGACAACGTCTCGGTGAAGGTCAACGCGGTGCTGTATTTTCGTATCGTCGACGCCGAGCGGGCGGTGATCCAGGTTGAAGACTTCATGACCGCCACCAACCAGCTGGCACAGACCACGTTGCGCTCGGTGCTCGGCAAGCATGAGCTCGATGAAATGCTGGCCGAACGTGACAAGCTCAACAGCGATATCCAGGAGATTCTCGACCAGCGCACCGATGCCTGGGGCATCAAGGTCTCCGATGTCGAGATCAAGCATGTCGACCTCAACGAGAACATGGTCCGCGCCATCGCCAAGCAGGCCGAGGCGGAACGGCTGCGGCGTGCGAAAGTGATCAATGCCGACGGCGAACAGCAGGCGGCGGCAAAGCTCGTGGAGGCCGGCAAGATGCTGGCCGAAGCACCGCAGGCCATGCAGCTACGCTATTTCGAGGCTCTCCATGACATCGCCGGTGAGCGCTCGTCGACGGTCGTGTTTCCGGTGCCGATGGATCTGCTCGGTCATTTCATCAAGCAGGGTGGTGGAGGCGGAGGCGGCTGAGCGCGTAATCTCCCCCTCAAGGGGGGAGATCAGCACCCTCACCTCCGCCACGGCGGGACCGGCGCAAAGCGTTTGCCGATCCAGTCGGCGAAGGCACGTGTCTTGGCGGCTTGCCCCTTGGCCGAAGGCGTGACGACATAGACGGCGCCTTCGTCGGCAAGCGTCCAGTCCTCCAGCACTGGCACCAGCCGGCCGTCGGCGAGCTCGCGTCCGACCAGCCAATCCGTGCTCATCATCAGTCCGACGCCTTGCACGGCGGCTTCGACCAGCACCTCGGCGTCGTCGGTGACCAGCGGCCCGGAGACCTCGATACTGACGCGGCGACCCGTGCTGTCGGTCATCTCCCAGGCCGGAAAGGTCTGGAAACCCGAGAAGCCCAGGCAGCTGTGTTCCAGCAGCGCCTCTGGCGCAGTCGGCGTGCCCCGGCGGGCGAGGTAGGACGGCGCGGCGCACAGCAGCCGCCGCCGTGTCGCGACCTTGCGCGCCACGAGCCGCGAATCCTGCAGCGCGCCGAGACGGACGGCGACATCGAAATTCTCGGCGACGAGATCGACGAAACGGTTGGAGAACTCGGCCTCGATACGGACGTCGGGAAATTCGGTGAGAAACTGCGGCAGCAGGGGGCCGATCCACATGCGCCCGAACGAGCCGGGCAGCGCCAGCCGCAGCACGCCGCGCGGCCCGCCGCCGGCATGCGCCGACGCGACAGCCTCGGCCTCGTCGACCGCAGCCAGGATGGTGCGGACCCGGACGAGAAATTCCGAACCCGCCTCGGTCAGCGACACGCTTCGTGTCGTCCGGTGCAGCAGGCGCACGCCCAACCGCTCTTCCAGCGAGGCAAGGCGCCGCGACAGGATCGTCGCGTCGCGGCCGATGCGAGCGGCCGCCTTGGTGAAGGAGCGTGCTTCGGCGATTGCCGCGAAGGCGGCCATTTCGGCCAATGCTGCCGGTTCGTGCGATTGCTGCATTATACGCATAACTCAAATGCAAAGAGCAAGGATTACATACCTATAGCGCAGCAGCTAGCTTCACTCAATCCCGGCCCGTCAATCGGCCCATCACCCGGAGTGAGACATGAAAGCGATCGAACTGACTGCCCCGAGACTGGACGCGTTTCGCGCGGCCACCGTTCCCACGCCTGAACCGCAGCGCGGCGAAGTGCTGATTCGCCTGCGCGCCGCAAGCCTCAATTTTGTCGATGTCGCGATAGCGAGCGGCAACTATCCAGGTCCGAGCTTTCCGCTCATTCCCGTCGTCGACGGCGCCGGCGAGATCGTCGGTATCGGCGAGGGCGTGTCGAGGCTCGCCATCAACGACCGCGTCATCGCCCATGCAAAACCGCGCTGGATCGGCGGCCGTCCGCGGCCTTATGAGACCAGAGAGATGCGCGGGCTGACACTGCCCGGCTCGCTCGCCGAATATGTCGCGCTGCCGGCCAATGCCGTTGTGCCGATGCCGGCGCATCTGTCCTTCGAAGCGGCAGCGACGCTGCCGATCGCCGGCACCACCGCGTGGAATGCGCTTCGCGCCGCCGATGCCGGGCCGGGGTCGGTCGTCGTCCTGCTCGGTACCGGCGGTGTCTCGATCCTGACCCTGCAGCTGGCCAAGGCAGCCGGCGCCACGGTCATCATCACCTCGTCGTCGGACGAAAAGCTGGCCCGCGCCAAGGCTTTGGGTGCCGATCACCTCATCAACTACCGCGAAACAACGGACTGGGACGCCAAGGTGCTCGAATTGACCGACGGGCTCGGCGCCGACCTGATCGTCGAAACCGGCGGCGCGGCGACCTTCGCCCGCTCTATCAATGCCGCGGCGCCCGGCGGCACGGTGTTCGCCATCGGCTTCGTCACCGGCGCCGAGGCCACCACGAACCTGCTGCCGATCATCATCAAGGCACTCAAGGTTGTGGGCAACAACACCGGTTCAGTATCCGACCTGCGCGACGCGGCGCGCGCAATCGGCGCCGCCCGTATCGATCCGGTCATCGACACGGTCTACGGCCAGCACCAGGCGACCGAGGCCTACGCCCACATGGCGGCCGGCGGCCGGCATTTCGGCAAGCTCGCGTTCAGTCTGTCGTGGTGAGCCTGAAAAAGGAGCGGCGTTGAAGCTGCCGATCTCCCCCCTCGTGGGGGAGATGTCCGGCAGGACAGAGGTGGCGCTCTCCCTCCAGCCTATCAGGCAATAGCAGTTCGCGCACCGACGTGAGGTTCTCAGCTCATCAAGTTGAACTGAACGCCGGCGATCCTTCACGCCCCCCTCTGCCCTGCCGGGCATCTCCCCCACGAGAGGGGATTGGCAGTTCTACCGCCTCCGCCTAAATCAGCTTCTCCAGCGTGATCGGCAGATCCCGCACCCGTTTCCCGGTGGCGTGGAATACCGCGTTGGCGATCGCCGGCGCCACGCCGACGATGCCCAGCTCGCCGACCCCCTTGCCGCCCAGCACCGAGGAATGCGGATCGGGAATACCGACCGAGATCACCTCGATGTCGGGAATGTCTGCATTGGTGGCGATGAGATAGTCGGCGAGGTTGTTGTTGACGATGCGGCCGTGGCGGCGGTCGACGATGCCTTCCTCGAGCAGCGCCTGGCCGATGCCCATGATGATGCCGCCCTTCCACTGGCTTTCGGCGAGCTTGGGATTGTAGAGCCGGCCCGAATCCAGCGCCGACACCACGCGGGAAACGCGAACCGTGCCAAAGTCCTCGTCGACGCGGACTTCGATGAAATGCGCGCACCAGCTGTGGCGGGAATAGTCGCCCTCGGTGTGCGGCAGCGCCATGGCTATGGTGGTGTAGTTCTTGTAGCGGTCCTCGACCGTCGAATTGGCCGGCATGGTGTCGCCCTTCGCCTCGATATGCTCGCGCCCGACGCTGCTGAGCAATTCGGCGATCGAAACTTCCGGGCCGTTGCCGCGCGGTGAAGCGATGCGGCCATTGGCGACGACGAGCGTGTTGGCCTGCAGTGCATGGAACGGCGAAGCCGGATCGCTGATGGCGAGCCCGATCAGTTGGTCGAGCGCGGCACTCGCCGCCTTGTGGACGGCGCCGGTCATCACCCCGGCCAGCCGCGAACCGCCGGTGACGCCGGCACGGGCATAGCGGGAATCGCCAAGCTTGACGACGACGTTTTCCGCCGGCACGCCCACCACCTCGGCGGCGGTCTGCGCCAGGATCGTGTAGGTGCCCTGCCCCATGTCGATCGATGAGCTTTCGACCTCGACCGAGCCGTCGGCGAGAATGCGCACGACCGCCTCGCCATAGGCGCGCCGCACCGGGTAGGTGCCTGCCGCGACACCCCAGCCGATCAGCTGGTTGCCGTCGCGCATCGAACGCGGCCGGGGGTTCCGCTTCGACCAGCCAAAGGCTTCGGCGCCGGCCGCGAAGGCCTCACGCAGCTGCCGTGTCGACCACGGCTTCTTCGCATGCGGATCCTGCTCGGCATAGTTCCTGAGACGGATTTCCAGCGGGTCGATACCGACCTCATAGGCGAGCTCGTCGATGGCGCTTTCGATGCCGAAGGCGCTCGGGTTCTCGCCCGGCGCGCGCAATGCCCCCGGCACCACCGTGTTGACTCGCACGACGTTCTGCCGCGACGAGAAATTCGGCGTCGCGTACATGACCGAGGTGACCGAGCCGAGCGGCTCGACCCACATGCCGTCGACCGAGGTCTCGTTGACGCCGCGATGCACGATCGACTGGATCTGACCCTCAGCGTTGGCGCCGAGCGCCACGGTCTGGCGCGTCGCCGCCCGTCCGCCATAGGCGGTGAAGGTCTGCGGCCTGGTGACCGCCAGCTTCACCGGCCGTCCCAGCATTTTCGCGGCGACTGCCGCTACAGCGCCGTAGCCATAGGCAAACGCCTTGGAGCCGAAGCCGCCGCCAATATAGGGCGAGACCAGTCGTACATTCTCGAACGGCACGCCGAACCATTCGGCATAGGTCCGCGCCATGCCGTCGAGCCATTGGCTCGGCTCCCAGACCGTCAGCTGGTCGCCCTGCCACTTTGCGATCAGGCCATGCGGCTCCATCGGCGCCTGGTATTCGCGCGGCGTGTTGTAGGCGTTGCAGATCCTGACCGGAGCCGAGGCGAACGCTGTCTCCGCCTCGCCCCATTCCTTGGTCATCGCATCGACCGGGATGCCGTCGCCGGCCTTTGGATCGCTGAGGTCGACGATCGCCGGCGCCTCGTCATAGGCGATCTTGACCAGCGTCGCGGCGGCGACCGCCTGCTCGAAACTCTCTGCCACCACCGCCGCGACATGCTGGCCGCTGAAGGTGATGTCGCGCGCCAGCGGGCAATAGGCGACGTCCGGCGGCGGCGTGCCCAGCCAGTCCGTTGCGGTTCTCAGCGGCAGGATGTTGTCGGGCGTCAGCACCAGCAGCACGCCGGGCGACGCCTTGGCCGCGGTCGTGTCGATCGAACGCACCCGGCCGGCGGCAATGGTGCTCTCGACCAGCACCGCATGGGTAAGCCCCTCGAGCTGCTGCTCGACGGCGTATTTGGCGGCACCGGTGATCTTGGCCGGGCCGTCGACGCGCGACAGCCGGCCGCCGACCTGATCGGCGAGGACGGCACCGTCCGAAGCGTCGCCGCGTTTGGCATCGCCGGGTCTTGTTCTCAACTCGTGAACGGTCATGCCGTTTCTCCCATTTTGAGGATGGCGCGGGCGACGACGCGTGGCGCCAGTTCGATCTTGTAGTGGTTGGCGCCATGGTCGACGGCGCCCTCGACGGCGAGCAGGCTGGCTTGCCTGACGACCTCCGGCTCGAGCACTTTGCCTTTCAGCGCCTCTTCGACGGCAAGGGCGCGCCATGGCTTGGTGGCAACGCCGCCAAGCGCGACGCGCAGATCGCGAATTGTCCTTCCGTCGGCCTCGAATTCAATGCCGACCGCAGCACTTGCCGCGGCGAATTCATAGGACTGGCGGTCGCGGACCTTGAGATAGGTCGAGCCGCGGGCGGCGGCCGAAACGGGAATGCTGATCGCGGTGATCATCTCGCCGGGCTCGATCGCATGTTCCCTTTCGGGCGTGCTGCCAGGCAACAGGAAAAAATCATCGACGGCGACCTGACGGTCGCCGAGATGGACGATCGCGTCGAAGGCGACGAGTGCAACCGCCAGGTCGCCGGGATAGGTGGCGATACAGGCCTCGCTGGTGCCGAGCACGGCATGGCCGCGGGTGACGCCGCCGATCGCCGAGCAGCCGCTGCCGGGCGAGCGCTTGTTGCAAGCGGGGAAATTCGCCGGATCGCGGAAATAGGGGCAGCGCGTACGCTGCATCAGATTGCCGCCGATCGTCGCCATGTTGCGCAGCTGAGCCGACGCCGCCTGCCACAATGCTTCCGAGACTGCGGGGAACCGACTCTTGATATCGGCATGGTCGGCGACGCGGCTCATCCTGGCCAGCGCGCCGATCGTGGCGCCCCGGTCATCAACGGCAATCGTGTCCAGTCCCTTGAGATGGGTGATGTCGACCACGGTCTCGGGTTCGGCAACGCCGCATTTCGCGAGATCGACAAGCGTCGTGCCGCCGGCCAGAAGCATGGCGCCGGGAAGTGCTGCTGCCTCACGGGCTGCATCGACGGAGCCGGCGCGGAGATACGAAAAGTCCCTCATGACGCGGCCTCCACGGCCGCCTGGCGCACGGCGGCGACGATATGCGGATAGGCGCCGCAGCGGCAGAGATTGCCGGCCATGTATTCGCGGATCTCCTCATCCGAGCCGGCATGGCCTTCGCGAATGCAGGCGACCGCCGACATGATCTGGCCCGGCGTGCAATAGCCGCACTGGAAGGCATCCTGTTCGAGGAAGGCGGCCTGCACCGCATGCAGCGTGCCATCCTCCCCGGCAAGCCCTTCGATGGTGGTGATGTCCCTGCTTTCAGCCTGAGTGGCAAGCGTCAGGCAGGCCAGCACGCGTTGGCCGTCGATATGAACGGTGCAGGCGCCGCACTGGCCCTGGTCGCAGCCCTTCTTGGTGCCGGTCAGGCCGAGATGGTCGCGCAAGGCGTCGAGCAGGGTAACGCGCGGTTCGACCTCCAGCTCATGTCGATGTCCGTTGATTCGAAGTTGGATTGGAGTTCGGGTTTTGCTTGTCATGGGGCGTCTGGCTCCAGTTGCTTGACGCGGGAGGGGATAATCTGGTGCCCGGCCAGCGAGCGGCAAGATCAGCTTATGGCTAGGTGAGCTAATCTCCCCCCTTGCGGGGGAGATGCCCGGCAGGGCAGAGGGGGGTCGGTTCGACTTGGCGCGAGCTCCGGGAAGGCTGCGGCTTGCGAGGTCGAAAGACGTGACATACCCGATCCCGTGATTACATGAGAAAGGCGCTCCACAATCGGAGGCGCCTCCGCTTATTACCTAAGGGCCTGCTCCGCCCTGTTCAAGCCCAGGATCGAAAATGATCAAAATTGGAGGAAATTGGCAGGGCAGCCGGCCGTCATGCCTGGAGACAAAAAAGCACCACCGGCCCAAGCCGGTGGTGCTCTCTGAACTGTCTGTAGGGGCAGGACAGTCCAATGATCCTGAGGGGATCGTGCTCAACGTGGGCTCATTTTTGCCCCACGGCATCGGCCGAACAGATGACGAGTGCCGGCCGCGAGGAAATATCCTCCGTCGTCATCCACCGGACGTCATCCACCGGCCGTGCACCGGAGGCGGGCAAGATGCCTCCGCCTGCCGGAACGCCGGCCCAGACTCGATCCTGTGATTATATTTACTTGCGATTATATTTGTCGGAGACGTAACGAAGGTGGAAGCGTCTGCGTTCTTGAGACGGGGCCTGCCTGTCCGGTTATGCTTCGGATCAACACTGGAGAAAAAATTGGCCGCGGAGCCGCCCGTCATTTCTGGAGACAAAACCGAAGCCGCCGTTGCAAAACCGCTGCGCGCCGACGCGCAGCGCAACCGCGATGCGCTGGTCGAGGTCGCGGCAAAAGCCTTTGCCGCGCAAGGTGTCGATGCCTCGCTGGAGGAGATTGCGCGCCAGGCCGGCGTCGGCATCGGCACGCTCTACCGGCATTTCCCAACCCGCGAGCACCTGGTCGAGGTGGTTTATCGGCGCGAAGTGGAAGGACTGTGCCAGGCGGCCGACGAACTCGCCCGCGATCATGCGCCCGACATGGCGCTCGAACAATGGATGCAGCGCTTCGTCGACTACATCGCCACCAAGCGCGGGCTGTCGACAAGCCTGCGCATCCTGCTCACGACCAACTCAACCCTGTTCTCCGACGTTTCCGGCAGGGTGACGCTCGCCTTGCGGCGGCTGATCGATGCCGCGGTCGCCGACGGCTCGATCCGCGGCGATGTCGATGCCTCCGACGTGCTGCATGCGCTGGGCGGCATCTATTCGGCCCCGGACACCAAGGACTGGCGCGACCGCTCGCGCCGATTGGTGTCGCTGCTGATGGATGGGCTGCGGTTTGGAGCGGCCAAATCCGGCCCATCCAAGGAATAACGAATGCAGTGACTGTCCTTATTTCAGCGAGATGCTCATACCGCTGAGATCGGCATTGACTTGCAGGCCTACCTGCCTGCCCGTGAGTTCGAGTTGGGCACCCTTGTCATTGGTCATGACGATCACCTGGGCTCCTTTGCCGAGCGCGCCGCCACCGCCCGCTGCACCGTACACCCCCGTCACATCCCGGGCGCGGCGTATGTGGCGCACGGTACCTTTGAAATAGGTCTTGGAGGCGCCGAAGGCGAGGCCGCCCGAGATGCCGCCGACCGAGATGGGATATCGGCGACCATGGAAGGTCAGTGTGCCCTCGCCTCCGGAGCCGCCGATGAAAAAGGCCGCCTTGTAGACGGCGAAGCGGATCGTACCGCTGTCGGCATGCGCGACGCTGGCAAAGCTAACTGCCGCCGCAGCGATGACGGCAACTGCGACTGAACGAAATCTGGACGAAATCTTCATGATGAGAACTCCTCAAGATCGCCGCATGCCCAGCCGGCCGGGCACGTCGGCGTCGTATCAAAGTCATAGCTGAACAGTCTCGCCCGTCATTGGTTCCAAGCACGCGGCCTGAATCCGGCTGCGAGAAGACCGCCACGAAACGAGGCGGATGGCGAGCATAGTCCTGGCTGTAAGAACAGTGGCCGAATGGTGGGGATGATCGTAGGTGTTGAGGCGGAATGGTATTAGTCTGCGCTGTCTGGGGTTTCGGGAGCGCGGCAAAGGAATGGACTTCAACTCACGACATGGCTACCTGCTGATCGGTGGCCTGATCCTGGTCGGTGCCGGGCTCCTGGTCGTTTCGCTGATCGTCAATCTTCGCGTGGCGCACAGTGTGCGTGACGACGTACGCCATCGTGAAAAGCTGCTGGAATATTATCGCAATATCTTTTCGCAGCTGGGCGTGATCCTGATCGGGATTGGCGTGTCCCTGTTCATCTTCTTTTTTCAGCAGAATTATCAGGACCAGCGCAAACGCGAAACGGAGCTCCAGCAGGTTCTCGCCAAACTGGCGGCGCGTGTTGCCCGCGGCAGCGCTGTCGTGGAGGCCCTCGGCGAATTCGACGCGCTGCTGGATGATGGCGGCGCCTATGTCAGTCCGGAACACGGCGGAAACAATGCCGCCGTCAGCGCCCACGGAACGGCGCTCGCCAAGCAGGTTTCGCAGATCCTTCTGGTCGAGCGCGACGTCGATGTTCAGGGGTTCGATATTCTCAATCTGTCACGCGATTTCGAAGCATCGTTCGTCGTCAACGAGCTCAACCCAATGCTATGGTTCAACATCGTCCGGGACGAGAGCGACATCAAATATGCCACTACCCAGATCGCCCTGGATTACAAGGACCTGCAGGATGCGATCGGCGGCGAGCCGATCGAGGTTGCGATCGCCAATCCCGAAAAGGAGCGGAAGATCAAGCGGGAGGTGCTCGACGTCTTTTATGATGCCGATCTGCTGCGCCAGCGCAGCAGGCGGTTTCTCGGCCGCGCGTGCTGGCTTTTCAGCAACGGGCGCGGCTTCGTCAAGCTTGCACCGGCCAATGAAATCGAAGCCGATGCCAGATCGCACCAGGAATGGCTCGACCGGTCGAAACCCTTCCTGACGAAGGCGACATCGGGCAGCGGCGATTGCTTCAAATTGCTTCAGTACGGCCCGGCGTCTTTGAGTTGAGAACGAGCCAAACACTCAACGACCAGGTTCGACCCATTGCGGACGATCAGTCAGGCGCCACAAACGCGTATGACTTCATCAGATCAAGTGTTGTCTCGGCGCGTACAGAAAGGTTGTCTGGCACCTCGATCCGAACGAGTAAAATGTCTGTTCCTTGATCAATTCCGAACAAAGCGGCAATCGGTCGGGGACCATCGAAATGGCACGATGCCCATCGCTGTGGAGATGCATCTGTATCGGTTTCTTTGAGCTCGTCTTCGAGAATCCTACGCAATCCGACATCAAGGGCCTCGCCAGCCATGTGACCGAGTTCATCGATCAGCGGGTTCCAATTAACTAGCCAGACCCAATTCTGCACCCAGGCCACCTGCTGGTCTCCAATTTGGGACGAAAGCCGACTGGTCTCGTTAGTCGGTCTTTGCATGATTTGTCGAATCCGCTATCGGCGATTCCTACCATAATAAGCTTGACTGCTTTTTGACCATCTCGGCTGTTGGCGGCAGCCAGCTGATTGAATTTTGACCTAAAGCGGTTCAGCTTTTGATAGTCGCTGACCCGCTCCAAATATCTGTTTTTACGCAATTATGGACGGAAAGCCGCTCCGCACTTTCCTGGAATTGCTCTAATCTCCCACGCGCCGCAGCGTGCCGAGATGATTGTCGTCGAGAAATTCGACGGTCATGGCCGACGCCTTGCCGTCGGGGCCGACCGCAAAGCTGACGGCCGAGGGCCTGTCCGGCATCTCGGCATCAGGGAAGGTCACGAAGAGCTCGCGGTCGAAATGCTTCAGGGAATAGGACCGCGCACCGGCAGGCCCGACCTTGAGGACAAGAGTGTCTCCTTCGCCCGATACAATAGCTTCGCCGAAGAAGTCGTTGAAGTAACGGCCTGCATAGGCCCTGGCCGGCTCGACGGGACTTGCTGGAGAGGGCGGCGCGGCATAGGTGGCCTTGGCCGCCGCAATCACCGGGCCGAACATGCTCGCATAGATATTATTCCATGCCTTTACCTTATCCTTCCCCAGCGTTCCGTCGAAAACGAGATCGGCGAAGCTGTCGGACAGCCCCTCCGGCACGCCTGTCGGAAAGGCGTTGGCGACGACGACGATGCCAAGCTTCTCCTCGGGGAAGAGCATCACCAGGCTGCGTGCGCCGGCGCTGAAGGCGCCCGCGTGACCCCAGATCGGCCCGTGCCGGCCGAATTCGATATTCCAGCCGAGGCCGTAGAAGGCCTCGCCTCCGGAGACGGGATTCTTGCCGCGAGCCGTCAAGGGAATATGTGTCTGGTCCAGCGCATCGGCGGCAATGAGTCTCTTGCCGGCATAGACCCCGTTGCCGAGCACAAGGCGCATCCATTGCGAGAGGTCGCGTGCGGTGGAACTGACGCCGCCTGCTGGCGCCTGCGCATCCGGATAGCGCTGGACTTTCGCGGTCCAGGCGCCATCGATTTTGGCGTGAAGCTCGGCGCGGTTGGCGTGCTTGATGAAGTCCGAATGACGGGAGCTGGTCGAGGCCATTCCAAGCGGACGGTAGAGCTTCTCTTCGGCGACCTCTTCCCATGATTTGCCCGTCGGCTTCGCGGCCGCGACGGCACCCTCGGTCAGTCCGAAATTGCTGTAGGAATAGCCGGCACGAAAGCTCGATGACGGCAACACGAACCGCAGCCGGCGCAGGATCTCCGCGCGGTCATAGCCGATGTCCTCGAGGTCGTCGCCGGCGGTGCCGGGAAGCCCGCTGCGGTGCGCAAACAGGTCGCGGACCGTGAGTTCGCTGGTCGGATAGGGCTGGGCGAGCCGGAAAGCCGGATCGAGGTCGGCGATCTTGGAATCCCACGAAGCGATCCCGTCGCTGACCAGCGCCGCCACGACGGTGGCGGAGACCGGCTTGGAGAGCGAGGCGATCTGGAAGACCGTGTCGGCGTCGACGGCCTCCGGCTTACCGGCCTCGCGATGTCCGAATCCCTTGAGGAAGATCACCTCGTCGCCGTGCACGACGCCGATGGCCAGACCGGGCACGCTACCATCCGCGACGACGCCTTCGGCAAGCAATTCGAGCTTCGCAAGGGCCGCGGCGATCCTGTCTAGTGGGATGGTATCGGCCGACGCCGCTTTCGGCAAAAGCACCATGATTGCGATGAAGGCCAACCTCCAACGGAGGTGGTTCCGGTTTGTGAATAGCCGCATGCTCAGCCCCCTCCGCCTCCCCGGCGTGCACTATCGCAGGCCGGCGCCGGGAAGGCCAGCCTCACGCTCGACCCACCATCCATTGACGGATGTCCGCTTCACACCAGTCGAAATTCAGACAGCCGCCGCCTGAGCTAGGATGCAGCACGCAGGCGGAGGCGCCGTCTGCTGGCGCGGGCCTTCTCCGCCACCGCGGCGGTGATCTCGACCACGCCGTCTTCACGCGGTCTGGCGTTGGTGACCTTGTGGAGCCGCTCATAGGGTAACAGTTCCTTGACCCGGGCTTGAAGCGACGCGACTTCGGCTCGCAGATCCTCGCATTCCTGCCTCTGGACGTCGAACTGTATCTGTTCGGAAGCCTGCTGCAGGGAAAGCTGCGAAAAATTCGCGCTGATTGCGGAAAGGTTCATCTTGTCGTTTTCGCTCTCCTTCGTGAGAGCGGACAATTTTTGCTCGACAATTTGCTTTTCGGCCACCGCGTCGCTCGCTTGGGCCTTGAGCCTGGCGATCTCGCTGGCGGCTTCGCTGTTCTGGTTGGAGGCGGCCTCCAGCCGCGATCGAAGGTCCTCGATTTCAGAACGCAAGCCGGTCATCTCCGCGACACTGCGTGAAAGCTCGGCTTCCCTGTCACCGTCCCTGAGGCGGGCCGCTTCCGTTATTTCCGATAGCTTTGCCTGCGCCATATCGAGCGATTTCTGCAGCCGCATCTCCTCTTTCTCGCTCTTGCCAAGTGCGGCCAGCAGTTCCGAAACCTGCGCGGCGTCATTGGCATGGACAGTCGAGAGTTCGTCCAGCCTGTGCCGGGCCTCGGCCTCCCGTTTCAGCGCCTTGTCGAGGTCGATCGACAGGCTGACATGTTTTTCCCGCAGCATCTCGTTCTCGCGCGAGCGTCTGTTGGCCTCGACCGCTCTGGCCGAGAGCGTTTTGACAAGCTCGCCGAACTCGGCTTCGCGTTTTGCGCTCGCATTGCCTGCCACGACGAGTTCCAGCCTTGCCGCCGCCAGCGCGCCGCGAAGTGCTTCCTTGTCCTCGACCAGGCTCGCCTCGTGCTGCTGCAGGGCCTCGATAGCGCTGTCGCGCTCGCGCTGCTTTCTGGTCGCTTCGTGGAGCTGTTCGGACAGCACTCTTTGCTGCGCGGTCAGGCCGGTATTTGCCAGCTCCAATTCGTTGGCGCGAAGAATGTCGCCGTGGAGGAGTTTTAGGAATTCGCCTGTCAGATGATGCGAGGTCGCGATCTCCGACAGTTTCGCATTGATCTCCCCCAGATACTCCTGCGCGTCGTGAAAGAGCCCATCGACCGCACTTAAGGCAGCCAGCCGGGTTTGCGTATGGGGGGACAGCCGTCGTGCGGTCTCGAAGGCGTCCGCATTGGCCTCGAGCTGCGAGCTGTCATCCGTTGCCGCGAGATTCTCATCCGACACAGTCTCATCCGGAACAGTGACGTCGTTCAACGGCGACTGATCGTCCACGTTGAGACATTCGCTAAACGCATCCGCCAAATCGGTTTCGAGCTCCTTGAACGCTCTCTCCACAGTCTCGGCACGCTTGATCAAACCTTTGAAATTCATGACCGAATATCCCTCTCGTGCAGCGCCGTTAAGGAGCGGACTTTCAACACTTGACCCTCGCCTCCCCCGAATGCGGGTTCATCTCCTGACGTGCGCTCTGGCCGACGCACGCTAGGGACAGGCTTGGCCACTGTCCTCGTGTGTTTGAATGACGTGTTCTGCCGCGCTCCATGCCCGAGGCGTTGGCACCGCTCGAAAAATGCCCACTCATTTCACCCGAAACGGATATGAACCGGCGCAAGCATGAGGATCGCCTGGTGACTGTTGTAAGGATCGGCCGAGCGCCTCGGTGCTCTGCAGCAGCTACAAGTCACACTCGGACGAGGCGCGTTACGGCCGGGAGGCCTGACCTAATAAATGATTGTGTTGAATACGTTTCGCTGATTAGCTGCTGTGCATTGACCAGGGACAAGACCGATAAATGTTGTCCCGGGAGGACCGCGATGCCGGTGCTTGAGGTTCGCCACGTCTCCAAGAATTTCGGGGCTATCCAGGCCCTGACTGACGTCAGCTTCCAGGTGGAGCGAGGCGAAGTCGTTGGTCTGATGGGGGACAACGGGGCCGGCAAGTCGACGATAGTCAAGACTGTGGCCGGGAATTTTCCTCCGAGCGACGGCGAAATTGTAGTCGAGGGCGAGGTGTGCCACTTCCACCAGCCCGTGCAGGCCCGCGCCAAGGGGATCGAAGTTGTTTATCAGGACCTGGCGCTCGCCGATAATCTGACGGCCGCGCAGAACGTCTTTCTGGGGCGCGAGATCAAGAAAGGCTTCTGGCCGATCAGGATTCTTGACAAGCAGGCGATGATCGATCGCTCGGCAGCGCTGTTCAAGGAACTCAAATCGGAAACCCGGCCGCGCGACCTCGTCAGGAAGATGTCGGGTGGGCAGCGCCAGGCGGTCGCCATCGCGCGGACCCGGCTTTCAAATGCTAAGCTGGTGCTGATGGACGAACCAACGGCCGCCATCTCCGTGCGCCAGGTGGCGGAAGTACTCGAACTGATCCGACGCCTCAAAGCACAAGGAGTCGGCGTCATGCTGATCAGTCACCGAATGCCTGACGTGTTCGCCGTGGCAGATCGCATTATCGTCCTCAGGCGGGGCTCGAAAGTTGCCGACAAGCCAGCCGACAAAACATCGCCCGAGGAAATCACTGGACTGATAACGGGGGCCATCCGTGGCGAATAGTGTTCAGGAGTCAGTTGGCGTTCAGGGCTCAGTCGAAGAACATGGCCGGCCGGCCATGTCGGATTTCGTTCCGACCAAGGAAAAAACAGTTCTCCAACGTGTGATTTCAAGTCAGCCCTTCTGGGTGACGATCGCGCTCATCGCGCTCGTCATGTTGATGACTGCGATGGAGCCGAGCTTCGGCACCTCTGAAAACGTCGCCAATGTGACGCGCAACTTCGCACCTTTCGGCATCATGGCACTTGGCATGACGATCGTCATCATCACCGGCGGCATCGATCTGTCGGTCGGCTCCGTCATGGGTCTCGTGGTCATCGTCGCCGGCCTGTTCCTCACCTGGCATTATCCCTGGTACGTCGCCTTCGCCATGGGCCTTTTCTCCGGTCTGGCCTGCGGCGCGGTCAACGGATTCTTTGTCGCCTATGTCGGGATGCCGTCCTTTGTGGTCACCCTCGGCATGCTGTCCGTCGCGCGCTCGCTGGCGGTCGTATTCTCGGCCAACCAGATGCTCTACCAGTTCGGGCCCGATGCTCCGATCGTGAAGGCAATCGGTCAGTGGAAATGGCCGCGGCATGGTCCGAACGACTGGGCACCGCATTGGATACCAGAACTGTCGTCACAATTCTGGACCATGGTGATCTTGGCCCTGATTGTCGGCTTCGTATTCAACTTCACAGCCTGGGCCCGGCATCTCTTCGCCATCGGCGGCAATGAGGAGGCGGCACGGCTCACCGGCGTTCCGGTCAACTGGATTAAATTCCAGGCCTATGTCTTCTCGGCTTTCACCGCCGCGCTCGCCTCGCTCCTGCTCCTCGGCTATAACGGCTCGGCCATCAATGCCATGGGCCAGGGCTATGAGCTGCGCGTTATCGCCGCGACAGTCATTGGCGGCGCCAGCCTCATGGGCGGCGCCGGCACGGCCTTCGGTGCGATCATCGGTTCGGCCTTCCTCGAGGTGATCAGGAATGCGCTGCTGATGGCCGGTATCGATTCAAATTGGCAGGGTGCCTTCGTCGGCGCCTTCATCGTTCTTGCGGTTCTTTTGGGCATGCAAACCGGCGGCAAATCGATTCTCGCCGCGTCGCTGGCAGTCTTGATGCCCAAAAAACGCCGCTAGAAACCCGCCGGCGGGAGGCTTGCGGGATCACACCCAGGAGGAGAACGTCACATGAAAAAACATCTGCTGACGGCCGCCGTGGCGCTTGGCGCAATGGTGCTCGCCGTTTCCGGCGCCCAGGCGAAATACACCTTCGCCCTGGTGCCGAAGAACATGAACAATCCTTTCTTCGACCAGGCACGCGACGGCTGCAAGAAGGCCGAAGCCGAATCCAATGGCGCCGTGGAGTGCATGTATATCGGCCCCGGCGAACATGGTGGTGGCGACGAGCAGGTGCAGATCGTGCAGGACCTCGTGGCCAAGAAGGTGGACGGCATCGCCGTGTCGCCATCGAACGCCGCGGCGATGGCGGTTGCGCTGCAGGCCGCCAAGGAAGCCGGCATCCCGGTCCTCACCTGGGACTCCGACCTCCTGCCCGAGAACAAAGATCTGCGCGTTGCCTATATCGGCACGCACAATTACGAGATCGGCGAGAACCTCGCCAAGCTTGTCATGCAGATCAAGCCCAAAGGCGGCACGATCTGCATCCAGTCCGGCGGCGCCGCGGCGGCCAACCACAACGAGCGCATGCAGGGCATTCGCGATACACTTTCGGGCACCAAATCGGCGGCCTCGCCCGGGGATCGGCTGACGGGCCAGAACGGCTGGACCGAAATCGAAGGCTGTCCGCTCTACACCAACGATGATTTCCCGCTTTCGGTGCAACAGTTCGAGGATATCATGGCGAAAAACCCGAACCTCGACGCATTCGTCCCAACCGGTGGCTTCCCGCAGTTCATTCCCGATGCCAACCGCGCCGCGGTCGCACCGTACAAGGACAAGATCGCCTCGAAAGCCCTGGCCCTTGTCGTTGCCGACACGCTTCCGGTACAGATCGACCAGATGAAGGAAGGTTTCTCCCTTGGCCAGGTCGGCCAGCGGCCGTTCGAGATGGGCTACAAGACGATGATGGCGCTGAAGGAAATGAAGGAGGGCAAGGCTCCGCCGGCCGACCCGACCTACACGGGCCTCGATGTCTGCACTCCGGAGACAGCCGACACTTGCGTCGCCAAATAGTGCTTTTGGGCGGGAGGAAACTCCCGCCCTTTTCATAGGGGATCTCAATGCCGGAATTGTTCTCGCTCAAGGGCCGTGTCGCATTGGTCACGGGTGCCTCGCGTGGTCTTGGTTTTGCCATGGCCAAGGCACTTGCGGAAAACGGCGCGACGGTGATCGTCAATGCGCGCGACATGGCCGCCCTTTCCGCGGCCGCCGAAAGGATCGGTGCAGAAGCCCTGCCGTTCGATGTCACCGACGCGGCGATCTCAAGGGCGTCGCTCGAAGGAATCGTCGAACGCCACGGCCGCCTCGATATTCTGGTCAACAACGCCGGCATCCAGCATCGGAAACCGTTAGTCGAATGGCAGGACGAGGATTTCAACCATGTGGTTGCCGTCAATCTGTCGGCTTGCTTCCGCATGATGCGCGACGCGGTGCGCCTGATGCTGCCAAACAAGTTCGGGCGCATAATAAACACCGGATCGGTCGCAGCGATCCTTGGCCGTCCCACCATTCACGCCTATGTGGCGGCAAAGGCGGGCCTGCACGGGCTGACACGCTCCACTGCCGCTGAGCTGGGCCGTCACGGCATCACCGTCAACGCGATCGCCCCCGGCTATTTCGCCACCGAGCTCAACACCGCACTTATGCGCGACGAGGCCTTCACCAAATGGGTCGAGGCACGAACCCCCGCGGGCCGCTGGGCCCAGCCTGAGGAGCTCGGCGGAGCCGTGGTGTTTCTCGCCTCCGACGCTGCCGCTTACGTCAACGGGCACGTGCTGGCGGTTGACGGCGGGCTATCGGTTTCCCTGTAATTTCAACCGGTGACACCGTGCCGGCAGGGCGTGCGTGCTAGCCGCCTGAAATGACGACTTGCTGCATCCGCTGCTGGCCCGGTCCCCTGCACGGACGCCGACGCCAGACGATTGGATGACGCGCCGTATTGCAGCCGCCGACTTTCGATTCGCAACGGGTTATTTCGACGTCCGGCGGCATCGATGCTTGATGCCGCCAATATTTCATTCCACACACCGGTCACGATGATAAACGACATACGGGATCAGCGCCGGGTACTCGGGTGGGCCTTGCCCACCTCGATTGCGCTGCATCTGCTCATCGTCGCGCTTTTGTTGTTCGGACTGCCGGCAACGCTCTCGCAGCCAGGGAAGGAGCAGCCCATCGCAGTGGATATCGTGCCGCCGCCTAAACCGCCGGAAAAAACCAAACCTCCGTCCCCCGCTGAACCGCCCAAGCCGGAAAAGCAGCCGGAAGCCAAGGTCGAGACCTCGGCGAGCCGTGAGGTCGCCGCGCAGAGACCTGTCTTCCAATTCGGTGAGAAGGACGCCGGTCCTCGCAAGTCTCTGGACGGCAACAGTGCGGAGGATGGTTCGGAACAACCGCCAGCGCCGCAAGATCCCAATAAACAGGACCTTGCACAGGCGCCGGACGTGACCGCGGTCGGCGGCAAAGTCTCGGCTCCGTCGCCTGGCGCTTCACCGCCGCCGAAGCCCAAGCCAGCGGATGTCGCCAAAGTGCAAAGGCCCTTGAAGCTTCAGGAAGCGAAGAGATTGTTCTCGAAATCAGCAACCGGTGATCCGGTAGCGACAACCGCGATGAAAAATGTGCCGCGCGCCGTGCGGATCGGTCAGCTCTGCAACACGGAACTCGCACAGCAATTGGTGCACGCGTCGCCCCCCTATTTCCCAAACAGCCTGCTTGAGTATCGGCTGAAGGCCGGCACGGTCATGAACGTCGCCAGTGCGCCGTTCCCTGCAAACGGGCAGTGGTACGATCTGAGCTTTCGCTGCGAGGTCGACCCGGACGCGACGAGAGTCGTGTCGTTTGCCTTTCGTGTTGGAAATCCGGTGCCGCGCAGCGAATGGAAGCGCCGCGGGTTGCCCGCCGAATAGGTGGTCGAGGCGACGGAGGCTGGCTGGCCGGCGCCATCAAATCCGGCCGGCGATGTCTTCGCGCGCTCCGGGCTGCCGAACCAACACGCGCCAAAAGTGGCTTTCGTCAGCGGCCGCCGAAGTCTAGCATATGGCTTTGGGAGGAGGCTTCGATGACTTCAAGTTTCAACGTTCATCATGCTGCCGGCTATGAGCAGCTCATGGGCCGCTGGAGCCAAAGACTCGCGCCGCTGTTCATCGACTTCGTGGGGCTTGCCGACGGCGAAAAGATCCTCGACGTCGGTTGCGGTACCGGCAGCCTGACCTTCGCGCTCGTCAAGGCCGCTGACCTCGGTGAGGTCGCGGCGATCGACTTTTCGGCCGTTTTCGTCGAAGAGGCAATCCGGCGCAACACCGATCCGCGGATAAAAATCCGTCAGGCGGATGCCTGCGCCCTGCCCTTTGAGGATGGCGCGTTCGACCGTGCCCTGGCCCTGCTCGTGCTCCATTTCGTGCCCGAAGCCGGCAAGGCAGTCGCCGAGATGCGCCGCGTCGTGCGGCCGGGCGGCGTCGTCGCGGCGACGGTATGGGACCATCTCGGCGGCATGCCGGGGATGCGCATGATGATCGACACGGTGGCGGTGCTCAGTGAAGGCGGACGCCAGCTGCGTGCCCGCTATTGCACGCAGCCGATGATGCAGCCGGGTGAAATGAAACGGACCTTTGTTGAACAGGGTCTCCGCGACATTACGGAAACCCAGTTGATGATCCGCATGGACTACCAAAATTTCGATGATTACTGGGCGCCGATTGCCGCCGGCGAAGGGCCGCTCGGTAAGTATGTGGCCACGCTCGACCCGGAAGAGCGGGCGCGCACCGACGCCGCCATGCGCGACGCCTACGAGGCCGGCCGGCCCGACGGCCCGAGGTCCTTTGCCAATGTCGCCTGGGCCTGCCGCGGCGTCGTTGCCTGACCTTGGCGCTAATGCATGCCGCGCAAAAAGCGCGTCGCATGAGGCCGATCGAACGCGACGCGCTTTAGCCGATCCCGTAGACCAGCCCGACGCGGCCGTCCGAAAGCTGCTCGACCTTGCGCAGTTCGAGCCCACGACGATTCTTCGCCGTTCCAAACAGCGCCTTTCCGTCACCGGCGAGCAGCGGATAGACGATCAGCCTGAGTTCATCGACCAGCCCGGCATCGATAAGGCTCGCGGTAATTCGGGCGCCGCCCATAAGGTAGATGTCCTTGCCGGGCTGCTGTTTCAGCGCAGCGATATCCTCGAAATTCCGCACGAAGCGCGTCTTTGGCCAGGCCGCCGAAGTCATTGTGTTCGACAGCACATAATGCGGCGTCTGCGCGGCGAAGCGGGCCCATTCGAGCTCGGCCGGCTTCGGCAATTTGCCGGTCATCGGCAGCGGCTTGTCGGGCTCGTTCTGGATGGCGCTCCAGTAGCGCTCGTAGCCGGCATACATGACGCTGCCAAGCAGGCAAGCGTCGATTTGCGGCGTCAGGCCGTATTCGTCCGACCACGCGTCGACCCAATCGGCATAACCCTCGGGCCCCTCCATCTTGCCGTCGATGGAAATCTTCATTCCAGCGATCAATTTGCGCATGACTTCCTCCATCAGGCTTGCGGGATGCAAGCACGTTTCATCGTTTCAGCGTTGCTTCGTGTTGCTGGCGGCGACCTCAGGGATGGCCGCCGCGAGTTACATCAGGCCGGCAGGCGGCGGTCGTATTCTTCCCGCAGGCGGCTCCAGCCGTCCCAGAACGAGGTCGGCGTCTTGCCCGCCAGGCGGGCGGCCAGCAGGTCGAGGTGTATGTGCCAGCCGGCCGTGATGTTGAGCTGGATTGCACGTTCCGGCAGGCGGCGATGAACGACGGTGAGCAGCACATCGCTACCCTTCGCCTCCAGCAAGAAGGAGACGCCGCCGGTGTTTCCCCAGGTGATGGAAAGCTTGCGCGGCGGATCGAGTTCGGTGATCCGGCCCGCCATCCGATGCTCTTCGGGAAAGCCCGCGGGTCGCTGGCCAGGCGGGTCCGTCAGCTCGTCGTTACGCCAGACCAACTCGAACGAGCTGCCGGCCTTCATTTCCATCTGGCCCGCGGCCATCCATTGCCGGCGCAAGTCACTCTCGGTGAGATAGGCCCAGACGCGCTCGATGGGGCCGGGCAAGAGGCGCTGGATGGTGAACGTGGCGGGCTCGCTCAGCTCGCCATAGGCGTCGATGGTTCTCATCTGGTTCATTGCTCGTCTCCTTCTTTCGGGTTGGGCGATTTCCTGGACTCATCCTGGGCTTTGCGTGCGTCCTCTTCGCGAAGAAGGCGTTCGAGAACATCGAGACGACCGGTCCAGAAGCGCTCGTAGAAGCTGAGCCACTGATGGGCGCTGGCCAGCGGTCCAGGGGCTAGTCGGCACAGATGCGTGCGGCCCCTCACCTCTCGACGAATAAGCCCTGCGTTCTCCAGCGCCTTGATGTGCTTGGAGGCCGCCGCGAGCGACATCACGAAGGGTTCCGCCAGCTGGCTTACCGTTTTCTCGCCATCGGCGAGATCGCGAAGCATGTGCCGCCGGGTGGCGTCGCCAAGGGCGTGAAAAACCGCGTCCATCTGGGGTGTCTCTAATTCAACCATGTAGTTGAATATAGACGCACGCTTTGAGATAGTCAACCGTTTGGTTGAATAATTTTTGTGAAGCGCCGCGGGGCCGTTTGCGCCATCGAGCGTGTCGACGTGACGGGAGATACGGACGCGCCCCGCGACAGCAAGGGCGAGGCCCTTATTTGCCGTCGAAGAAACTGTGGATCGCGGCTTCCAGCTTTTCGATAAGCTGAGGGTTGTGGCAGCTGCCAGCCCAGATCAGGGCGTTTAGCCTCATCTCTTTGTTGATAAAGCTCACTTTCCCAGAATCCAGCAGGTATTCCGCGATCTCGTAGTGCCGCCCCTTGATAGCCTCGATGAGCGCGTTGTTTCTCCCCGTCTTGTCGGTCAGATTTACTTCCGCGCCATTCACCACGAGCAACTTGACGACTTCGAGATGCCCGTTCTTCGCCGCCTCGATAAGAGCCGTTCTGCCGTAGTAGTCAGCTCGCGCGTTGATCTCTATTTGGGGGTGTCTCACGAGGACAGAGATACACGCGTAATGTCCCTTGGCCGACGCAAGGCTCAAGGGCGTGCTCTTCCACTTGTTTCTGGAATTCACGTCGATTTCCGGGTCTTCGATCAGCGCCTCCACCACAGCTGTGCGGTCATTGAGGGCTGAAAGGTGAAGTGCAGACCAGCCGCCGTCGTCCGACTGATTGATGTCGGCGCCAGCCGCCAATTCCGATCGAACCGCCTCCGCATCGCCTTGTTCTGCCGCGACCAGCAGGGGCGACCAGTCTCTTGCCCCTTCGGCTTCCAAGCTGTTGGTCAACGCAGTCGCCTCCTCGGATAGTTCACAGAATACCACAGAATCCGCGATAGTGGGGTCGTCCTGCATTGAGTTCCCTGGAGCCCGTGGGTCACAGAGAGCTGTCGGCCCGAAGCGGAGGATCAGCGCTTCACGTCCGTCTCCTCACATTCTCCTGATATCGACTGGCTTTGGCGGCCATTCAGACTAGATAGAGCCTGCGCCGGGCGGAACGATGCAGAAGGACCTGAACATGCCTGAACAGATTACCCTGAATAGACCTGAACAGATCAGATTGAACGACGGCTCCGCCATTCCGCAAATCGGCCTCGGCGTATGGCAGGTCGATCCAGCCATCACCGCCAAGGTGGTGCGCTGGGGAATCGAGGCCGGCTACAGGCTGATCGACACCGCCGAAGGCTATCAGAACGAGGAAGGTGTCGGGCAGGCGATCCGCTCGGCCGGCGTGCCGAGAAGCGAGTTGTTCATCACCTCGAAACTGCGCAACGGCGCACATCAGCGCGACGCCGCCTTGCGCGCCTTCGACGAGACGATGAGCAAGCTCGGCATCGAACAGATCGACCTGTTCCTGATCCATTGGCCGGTGCCCAGCCAGGACAGATATGTCGAGGCCTGGAAGACGCTGATCGAACTCAGGCAATCAGGCCGGATCAAGTCGATCGGCGTTTCGAACTTCAACCAGAACCACCTCGAACGGATCATCGGCGAGACCGGCGTCACGCCGACCGTCAACCAGATCGAGCTCCACCCCCGCTTCCAGCAGCGTGACAAACGTGAATTCCACGACAGGCACAACATCCGCATTGAGAGCTGGAGCCCGCTGGGCAGCGGCCGGCTGTTGAGCAATCCGACGCTTGAAACCATCGCCAGGAAACACGGCAAGTCGGTGGCGCAGACGATCGTCAGGTGGCACCTTCAGGAAGGGCTGATCGTCATTCCAAAGTCGATCCACCAGGACCGCATCGCCGCCAATTTCGAGGTCTTCGATTTCGAGTTGGAAGCGAAGGACCTCGAGCTTATCCGGGGCATGGATTCGCCCGACGGCCGCACCGGCCCGAACCCCGCCACGGCCGCATTCCTGTTCTAACGAGGCGGGCCAACCCGGACGTTGGCATTCCTTCACACCCCCCTCTGCCCCGCCGGACATCTCCTCAAGGGGGGAGATCGGCAGCTTCAATAGCCGCGCCCTTCTTGCAGCGTCGGAGATTAGCGAAGGCCGCGATGAGGGCCAATCTCCCCCTTGTGGGGGAGATGTCCGGCAGGACAGAGGGGGGCGCTGTCCCGGCAGCGATCAAAACTACCCTTCCCGCTAGCTCATATCCCGGAGCCATCCACCAGCGGCACATCTTCGCCCTCCCAGGGGCTCGGCATCGATCCCTTGCTGAGATTGGCCGACGGCAGCGGCATCCAGCACTTCAGTTCGGGTTCGGCATATTCGACGATGCGTCCTGGAGACGAGTCGGAGGCGCGCCAGCCTTCGCTGCCGAACTGATCGGCGCGGGCCCAGTAAGCCATGTCGACCTCGGCCGGACCCTGTTCGGACGGCCGAACCGTGACAAGGATTCTGCTGCCGTCCCTTGGCGCGCTCGACATGTGGCGCCACTGACCGGGCTCGTCCATTGCATTTCCTCCTGCGATCTTCGCCTCGAACGAATAGTCGCTTCGCGTTCGGAAGCGGTCAACCCGAACTTTTTTGCCTGAGACAAAACCCCTGTCCCGTCGTCGCGGAACAAGTCATGGCACGCCGGGTTTGGGCAAGTTGTGAAGGAAGCAAAATGAGACCAGCGCCGCGACCGATCCTTACCATTATTGCATGGCAGGCCGCGTCTTTCGTTCGCAACCCGGTCCGGTCGCAATGAGGCAGGCCGGTTCCGATCATTCCATCCCACCGAAGGAGGGCAAAGGTGGCATAGGACGAGCGCTCGGCCTCGGACTGATAACAGGGGCGGCCGACGACGATTGTTCCGCAATAGGCACCTATGCCAGTGCCGGCGCCCGTTTCGGACCCGACCTGCTCTGGACGGCTCCGGTGACGTTGCCGATGATGTACGCGGTCGTCTACCTGTCGTCGAAGCTCGGCCAGGTGTCGGGGCGCGGATTGTTCCACGTCATCAAGGACTTCTACCCGCGGTGGCTGCTCTGGTCGGTGCTGTTGGGTGTGCTCGTCGGCAACACCATCGAGGCAGCGGCCGATCTTGGTGGAATGGCGGCGGCGATCAACATATTCGTGCCGCTTCCCATTCCGCTGATCGTGCTGTTCGTCGCCGCCCTCATCTTCGCCCTCCAGGTCTTCGGCTCCTATACTTTGATCCGCAACATCTTTCGCTGGCTGGCGCTGGCGCTGCTCGCTTATGTCGGTGCCGCCATTCTGGCCAAGCCGGATGCCGCGGCGGTGCTGCGCGGAACGCTGCTTCCCAGGATCGAATTCAACCGGGAGTTCCTGTCGATCCTGGTCGCCATCATCGGTACGACGCTGTCCGCCTATCTCTATACGTGGCAGTCCAATGAGGAGGTCGAGGAGGAGATTGCCCAAGGGCGAACGACGCTCAGGCAAAGGAAGGGCGCCACCGCCGGCGAACTCCGCCGCTCGCGCCGGGACATCCTCATCGGCATGACGTTTTCAAATCTCATCATGTATTTCATCATCCTGTCGACCGGGGCGACGCTCTACAAGGCGGGGCATCACGATATCGACACGGCCGCGCAAGCCGCGGAGGCGCTGCGCCCACTCGCCGGCCAGGCCGCAAGCGTTCTGTTCGCCGCAGGCGTGATCGGCGTCGGTTTCCTAGCGGTTCCTGTCATGACCACCGGCGCTGCCTATGACGTGGCACAAGCCATCGGCTGGAAAAACAGCCTGCACGCCCGGGCTCGAGAAGCGCCAAAATTTTATCTCGCCATCGGATTTTTTACGGCGATCGCCGCCGGCCTCAACTTCCTCGGCTTCAATCCGATGAAGGCGCTGGTCTGGTCCGGCATCGTTCAGGGCTTCTCGACGCCGCCCTTGCTGCTGCTCATCATGCTGATGACGAACAGCCGCAGGATCATGGGGGAGCAGGTGAACAGCCGCAGCACCAACATACTCGGTTGGGCAACGACCGCCGCCATCTTCTCGGCGACGATCGGCCTGGTGGCCACCTGGTTCATGTAAATCCGGCAGGACAAGGGACGCCGCTAGTTGGATTACCCGTTCCCGCTTGCGGATTGCCCCAGCTTTGCCGACCTTGGAAACTCCACAACATCTCCCACCGGCCGCTTGTATTGCGCTGCGACAATTGCATCGATCAGGAGATCCAGAGCCGCACGAGCCGTGCGGCTCGTCTCGTCCTCGCCGCTCAAATAGTGGCAGGCTCGTTCAAGGTGCAGGTGTGCGGCGGCAAAGTCGCTTGTCATAGGCATCTCCCTGTTGCCCGCCCGCCGGCAAGATGACCGCCTCGATTTAGCCAAAAGCAAATATCCACAGCCGGATTTAAATCAAATTGACCTGATTCACCGCAGCCGCGGAGCCACTCCAGCGCCGTGGCCTGTGCCTTGCTTGCATCCTCCCCGAGGACCGCTAGGCCGTCGAGGGATTGTACCACAGGCACATGGTTCCCCGACGTCTCGCCGGGAGCGCCCGAGGGCGACTTGCCTGATATGTCCGGCCGGCTGTTTATGCGCTCTATCCGACGCGCTGCGCCATCGCGGCTGAAGGCGCTGCGGCGGATCTTGCAACGCGCTGCGGCGCGTTGAATGAACCAATTGCGGGCGATGTGCCGCAAACTCAGTTCGCTCATCACCCAGCTTTTGAAATTTTCTCGCTCTTTTAATTCTACAAACTCTCTAGACTTAAAATAGATCGCTAGACCCAAGATCTTGAAATAGAGCGCTTGAGAGGGAGCCAGGAATGTCGAAAAAGCTCGTGGTGGGGCTGTCGGGCAACTTGACCCGGCCATCGAAGACCAAGGCGTTCGTCAGCCACATTGTCGGGCAGGCCGCCGAAAGCATCGGCGCGGCCTCGGCCGTCTTCGACATCGAGGATCTCGGCGCGTCCCTGCCGCAGGCAAGGCGCCTCGGCGACCTCGACCCGGCGGCGCGCAACATCGTCGAACGGCTGCTGGGCGCCGACATCCTGGTGGCCGGCTCGCCGACTTTCAAAGGCAGCTATACCGGGCTTTTCAAGCATTTCTTCGACCTGCTCGATCCGTCATCGCTGAGGGGCAAGCCCGTCATCCTCGCCGCGACCGGCGGCGGCGAGCGCCATTCGCTGATCGTCGAGCACCAGTTGCGGCCGCTGTTCGGCTTCTTCGAGGCGCTGACCGTGCCGACCGCGATCTACGCCTCCGACAAGGATTTTGCCAATGGCGTGCTGGTGTCGGAAGCCATCCACGCCCGCGCCCGGCAGGCGGTCGCCGAGGCATGCCGTGTAACCGGGGTGCCCTACGGCGTCGGCCTTGCCGCCTGAACGCACCGCTGACCCGAGATCCCCTTTCCGATCCGTCCAGGAGCACGCCGCGATGACCAGATCCACCAAATCCAGGCAAATCAAACTGGGCGCTTTCCTGCCCGGCGGCGGACAGCATATCGCCGCCTGGCGCCACCCCGAGGCGCCGGCCGACGGCGCCACCAATTTCGAGTTCCACAAGCAGCTCGCCCTGACCGCCGAGCGCGGCCTGTTCGATGCCTATTTCCTCGCCGACAATCTGACGGTCGGGCTCGGCGCCCGCGAAGGCGGCAATGCCAAGATCGCCGGCTTCGAGCCGGTGACGCTGTTTGCAGCGCTGTCGCCGCTCACCACGCATCTCGGCTTCATCGCTACCGCCTCGACCACCTACGAGGAGCCCTACACGCTCGCCCGCAAATTCGCCTCGCTCGATCATCTGTCGAATGGCCGCGCCGGCTGGAACGTCGTCACCTCGGCCGGCGACGAAACCGCGCGCAACTTCAATCGCGAGACGCAGCCTGCCCACGCCGAGCGCTATGCCCGCGCGCATGAACATGTCGAGACGGTCAAGGCGCTGTGGGACAGCTGGGAGGACGATGCCTTCATCCGCGACAAGAAATCGGGGCGCTTCTACGACAAGGACAAGCTCCACGACATCGACCACAAGGGCGCGCATTTCAGCGTGAAAGGGCCGCTCAACGTGCCGCGCCCGGTGCAGGGGCATCCGGTCCTGGTGCAGGCGGGGCAATCGGAAGACGGTCGCAAGCTCGCCGCCCACTCGGCGGAAGTCATCTTCACCGCCCATCAGAACCTGGCGTCGGCGCAGGAATTCTATCGCGATATCAAGGCGCGCGTGACGGCCGCCGGCCGCGATCCCGAGCAGGTGCTGATCATGCCGGGCGTGGCACCCTTCGTCGGCCGCACCGAAGAAGAAGCGCGTGCCAAGTACCAGCAGCTGAACGATCTCATCCTGCCCGAAGACGGCGTCGCCCTGCTCAATGGGCTGGCCGGCCAGACGCTCGACATCACCGGCTATCCGCTCGATGGACCGCTGCCGCCGAGCAAGGAGACCGAAGGCATGAAGAGCCGCCAGGCGCTGATCCGCCAGATTGCCGACGAGCACAACTTCACCATCCGACAGCTCTACCAATGGGTGGCAACGGCCCGCGGCCATTATACCGTCATCGGCAGCGCCACGCAGGTCGCCGATCAGCTGGAGGAATGGTTTGGCAACGAAGCCGCCGACGGCTTCAACATCCTGCCGCCCTGGCTGCCCGGCGGGCTCGACGACTTCGTCGAGCTGGTGATCCCCGAACTGCAGCGCCGCGGTCTGTTCCGCACCGCCTATGAAGGCAGGACACTGCGCGAGAACCTCGGCCTCAGGCGGCCGGAAAACCCCTGGACCGCCGCCCGCTCGGCGGTGCTGGCCGCCGAATAATCCCGAGAAGCCCGATATTTTCCAAGCAGGAGGCAACACGATGACCTTGCAGCACATCGAACAGGCCGCCAGCCTCGGCACGCCTGACAGCACGACAAGCCTCGGCACGGACTTCCTGCGCCTCGGTGGCCGGGCGGGCATCCGCTTCCTGTCGCGCTACGGCGTCCTCATCGCTTTCCTCGCAATCTGGCAAGTGTCGAGCAGCGCGGGCTGGGTCAACGCGGCCGTGCTGCCGCCGATCGACATGATTGTCGCAGCACTTTGGAAGGGGCTGGCCGGCGGCACTCTGCTCGGCGACATCGCCATCAGCCTGCAGCGCGCCGGTCTCGCTTTCGCGGCCGCCGTGCTGGTCGCCATCCCGCTCGGCCTGTTCATGGGCCAGGTGCGGGCGGTCGAGACCGCGCTCGATCCCATCCTGCAGGTCTTCCGCCAGACCTCGGCGCTGGCGCTCTATCCCGTCTTCATCCTGCTGCTTGGGCTCGGCGAAGCCTCCAAGGTGTTCGTCATCTTCTGGGCGACGCTGTTCCCGTTGCTGCTCAACACCATCGGCGGCGTCAAGCAGGTCGATCCGAAACTGCTGGAGATGGCCCGCGTCTATGGTGCCAGGCAGCTCACCGTCTTCCGTCGCGTCGTGCTGCCCGGCGCCGTGCCGTCGATCTTCGTTGGGCTTAGGCTCAGCGCCACCACGGCGCTGCTCCTTCTGATCGCCTCCGAAATGATCGGCGCCAACAAGGGCATCGGCTTTCAGGTGATGAACGCGCAGTACAACTTCCAGATCCCGCTGATGTTTGCGGCAATCGTCATCCTCGCCGGCCTCGGCCTGATCGCCAACCAGGCGCTGGTCAGCCTGCAGCGGCGGCTCTGCCGCTGGAGCAATGCCGTCGACTGACCACCCGCGCTTACCAATCTCAACCAGGCCAGAACTCAAATCAGGAAAGACCCGGACCATGAAAATCTCCCGCCGTTCCCTGCTTGCCGGCGCGCCCTTCGCCGCCGGCCTTCTCGCCGCCGGCCTGCCGCGCTTCGCCTTTGCCGAAGCGGCACCCGTCAAGTTCCGCTCCCTCGCCAGCCGTGGCAGCATCTCTCCGCATGAGCTGGCCGGCGAGCTCGGCTATTTCAAAGGCCTCGGTATCGAGGTCGAGAATGTCGGCTATTCCGGCGGCGGCCCGGAATCATTGTTTGCGCTCGCCTCCGGCAGCGTCGATATCGGCTCGGCTGCAACCGCAGCCGTGATCAACTCGATCTCCGGCGGCAACGACTTCGTCGCCGTCTATCCGAGCAACGGCATCAACAGCAAGGTGCGCAGCGTCTTCTACGTGCTCGATGACAGCCCGATCAAATCGATCGCCGACATTGCCGGCAAGACCATCGCCGTCAACACGCTCGGCGCCCATCTCGACTATACCGTGCGCGAGGCGCTGCACAGCGTCGGCCTGTCGCCGGACGCCGCCAATCTCGTCGTCGTGCCCGGACCGCAGCTCGAACAGACCTTGCGGTCCCGCCAGGTCGACATCGCGGCGCTGGGCTATTGGCAGGCGACATTTGCCGGGGCGCTGGTCGACAATGGCGGTGTGCGTGGCGTGTTCAACGACACCGACGTGCTGGGCGAGCTGGCGGGCGGCTTCGTCGTGCTCAGGCGCGACTTCATCGCCGCGCATCCCGACGCCGCCCGCAATTTCGTCGAGCAATCGGCGCGCGCCTCAGACTGGTCGCTGCAGAACCCCGACGAAGCGCGCAAGGTGCTGGCAAACATCCTCGACAAGCGCGGCGAAAACGGCGAGCTGGCGCGTTACTGGACCGGCTTCGGGCTGCGCCAGGGGGCAAAGGCGACGGATCGCGACATCGACTTCTGGGTCAGCGTGCTCGAGCGCGACGGCCGCCTGCCAAAGGGTAAGCTGAGGGCAGCGGACATCCTCTACCGGCCGGGCGAAACCAAGACCAACTGACAAAGGCAACCGACCAACCAGTTGGGAGACGCGCGCGATGAGCAGCACAAGCGGCGGTCAGGTCAGCATACGCGACCTGTCCAAATCGTTCAGCATCGGCGGGCGCTCGCTCGCCGTGTTGAGGACCCTCAACCTCGACATCCACTCGGGTGAATGCCTTGTCATCGTCGGCGCCAGCGGATCGGGCAAGACCACGCTGCTGCGCATCCTAGCCGGGCTGGAGGCTGCCGACAGCGGCGGCGTCGCCATCGACGGCATGCCGGTGCACGGCGTCGGCGCCGAGCGTGCGGTGATTTTCCAGGAGCCGCGCCTGCTGCCCTGGCTGACCGTGCTCGGCAATGTCGCCTTCGGTCTCGAAGTGCGCGGCGTGCCGAAGGCGGAGGCCGAGGAAAGGGCGCACTTCTATATCGCGCTGGTCGGCCTCGCCGAATTCAGCGATGCCTTTCCCCGGCAGCTATCGGGCGGCATGGCACAGCGCGTCGGCATCGCCCGCGCCTTGACCGTGCAGCCCGAAATCCTGCTGCTTGACGAGCCGCTGGGCGCGCTCGACGCGATGACCAAGATCGGCATGCAGGAGGAACTGGCGCGCATCTGGAGCGAGGAGAACGTCACCATGGTGATGGTGACGCACGACCTCGAGGAAGCGATCTACCTTGCCGACCGGGTGCTGATCCTGCCCAAGGAGAAAGGCGGCGCGGCGCGGCTGATCGACATCGACCTGCCCCGCCCGCGCGAGCGCAGCGAAAGCCGTTTCGTACGCTACCGCGAGGAACTGCTGCGCGAATTCGGCCTGCACTGAAAGCCGCCTAAGAGGCCTTGGTTCCTCGCCCCGCGAAGCGGGGAGAGGTGTCTCGGCGAAGCCGAGACGGAGAGGGGCCCCTCTTTGAGTGCCCCGCGCTTTCCTGGAACCGGATTCCCCGCCCCCGCATTTCCTTAACCGGGAGGCGAAGGAGCGCGGCATGAAAGCCTTGTTCGCAATCTTTGGCGGCTTCGTGCTGACGCTTGCCGTATTCGCCAGCGGCCTCGCCTTCGCCACCTGGCTTCTAATAGCCAAGCCGGTACGGCCGGCCGCCCCGGTCTCCAGCGTCGCCGAACTGTGGGCCAAGGACCCGCGACCGGTGAACCCGGCCTCGCAGCGCCTCGAGCGCCTCCCGGCCCGCCCGGTCCCCGTTCGCACCTCGGAAGTTGATCGCAGCTCGAAACCCGCCGATGCCGCAGCGTCGACAACCGACATCACCGCGACCGGCTCTACCCAGCCACCAGCGGAAGAGCAGCAGACGCTACCCGCCGCCCATGTCGAATGGTGCGCCAGCCGCTACCGCTCCTACCGGCCGGACGACAACCGCTACACGTCCTACAGCGGACAACAGCGCCCCTGCATCTCGCCCTATCTCGACATCACCGATGACGGCAGCTACGTCGAGGCGAGCGATAGGTCGTCACTGGAGGGCTACCCGCCATCGGACGAAACCGGCGCCGCCGAGCTCTCATCCGATCACGTGCAATACTGCTTCAGCCGCTACCGGTCATATCGACCGGAGGACAACAGCTATCAGCCGTATTCCGGGGGGCCGCGCAGGCAGTGCGAGTAGGCAGGCCGGGGGGTGGCTGGCGGCCGCAGTGCATGGCGCCTTGTGCGACCCACCCAACGATCAAGCAGATTTCTTGGATCGTTCGGGTTGGCGCGGCGTTCATCCGATACCCAAAGGAGAAGTCAACATGGGCGACGACCGGGAAGACAAGATTCGTGAGCGCGCATACCAGATCTGGGAACGCGAAGGCGGGATCCATGGCGATCCCAAGCGGCACTGGCACCAGGCCGAGGCCGAGATCGACAGGGAGGCAGCCCTGCCACTGACGGCAGGCGATGCCCTGCCGGAAACCCGCGAGGTCGCGAGCTCCGACGTTTTGACGGTGGAGGCCCTGGCGGTGCGCACCGGCATATCGGGCGAACAGGCGCAGGAGCTGATCGACAGGCTGGGAAACGACAGGGCGGCTATCGAACAAGCCGCGCGCAACCTTAAGGGGAAGCAGCGGCTCGGGGAGTGACAGATGATCAGAAAACTCAAGGACGGAAAATACCGCCTCTATTCGCGCAAGAAGGACGAAAAGACCGGCAAGCGCCGCAATCTCGGCACCTTCGATACCCGCGAGGCCGCCGAAAAGCACGAACGCGAGGTGCAGTATTTCAAGAGGCATTGAGGGGCGTGCTGTCGCTTCCCAGGCAGCCGCGCCGGAGGGCAGCCTCCTAGGCTGTCCAGCGTCACGATGTGGTCCTTGGCGGTGCCTCCAGCGTTCCTGTTGAAATTGAACAAAACGGGAACAAAAATGTCAAGAGCGAATTGACTCTGCGAGGAATGCCTTCCTATTTGTCAGTAGGCGGGGCGGTTGCTCACAAATCGAGGAGAGCCGCGATGGGCAGACGAAAAAGCCGGTTTGACAGGCTGTCGGCGAGGGATGCGGAGGCGATCATCAGGGACACTTTGAGCCTGCGCAAGACGGTGCTGTCGTCGCAGCTGCATCTGAAGGCGCATGGCGAGCTGTTCTGGCAGCTTTGCGGGCTTGTCGAGAAATTGCACGAGGTGCTGGCCAGCGTCGCGGAGAAGGAGCCCGATTACCGGATGGCGGAGCTTGGCCTGCTTCCCCTCCCCGAGGATTACTCGACCCGGAAATGAGCCATGGCCGGGCCGATGGACAGCGTTGGGCGTGCCGCCAAGGCCAACATGCTGCTCATCGTGGAGTGCGGCCATTGCTACCATGTCGGACGCTTCAGGGCGAATGACGTGGCCCAGGTGGTGGGCTGGAACAAGCCGCTGGAAGCGATCAGGTTCAGGTGCAAACGATGCAGCCGCAAGGACACGACGGTGAAGACGCAGTTCATCGACCAGGACCATCCACCCAAGGGCTACATCTGGGTGCTGCAGAAGTTCAAGCGCTAAAACAACGAGCCTTGCACCGGCGCCTGCTGCGGAAACTTGATCTGTGTCGCCGGCTTGTCGACGATCACCAGCGCGTCATCGGGCGCCGTGCGCTGCAGGTGCCTTGCCTCCGACCACGGCGCGGTGAGCCAGGCCTCGGTTTCTTCCGGCGTGGTCAGGATCACCGGCATCGCCTTCTCGTGGATCGGCGCGATCAGCGCGTTGGGCTGGGTCGTCATGAAGCCATAGACCTGGTGATCGGCGGGGCCGTCCTTGATCTTGCGAATGCCCTGCCAGCGCGTCCACAGGCCGGCAAAGAAGAATAGCGGGCGGTCCTCGCCGAGTGCAAACCAGTAGTTGCGCTGAATGCCGGTCTCGGGGTCCTTGTCGCCGGGCGTCGGGCTGGGCTCGGCGAAGCTGGTGACAGGCACCACGCAGCGGTTCTCGATGCCGAGATATTGCTGCCAATGGCCATATTGCGGATTGCGGATATTGGTGGTGCCATAGTCGGCCTTGCCCTTGACCCGCTCCAGTGGCGTCGGCATGCCCCACAGCAGATTGGCCAATTCGCGTTCGCCGTCCGGCGCGTTGCGCACCACCGGGCCGGGCTGGTTGGGATAGATGTCGATGGAGGGTTCGAGATTGCCGAGGATGTCGCGCAAGGCGCGGGTCCACTGGCGGATAGCCTCCTGGCTGGTCGTGATGTTGTAGAGATTGCACATTTTCAGGCCGTTCCCGGATGCTCAGGCATCTTGTTGGAAACGGCCCGGAATTTCCAGCGCTGTCCGTTGAGTTGCTGACACGGCAGGCCGTGTCAGCAATGGCTTTGTGAGACCTACCGCGCCGATTGTCTCATAGCTTGTGCGGCTACCGCCGCGAGAAAAGCCCTCGCCGCGGCATCGCAGGCCGCTCGAGACGGGCCTTTGGCGAAAAGAAGAAGCTCGGCGGCTCGAATGTTGAGCCCGTGCTTCCTTGCGAATGTGGCTAGATCGTAAGGCTTGTTGTCGTAAGGTTCGTCGTAATCGATCGTCAGATCGTAGTTTTCTTTCATTTTCTTCCTCCCGTTAGCGATCTCCCCCCTCCTGTCGCTAACGCAAAATTAACGTCGATGGCGGCGGGCGAGTCCACCAATCACAGATTGTGTAAAAAACGTACGAGCTCGCATGCTCGCCCTCGCAACGGGCCTGCGAGCAATCGCCGCCGACCGGACCGGTCGAAAGAGCCGATTATGATGGCAATGTTGGAAAGGCTGCCACGGCCTGGTGCTACGAGGTGTCCGCGACGCCTAGCGTGCCTAAATGGCCGGCATTTTCATCTTCCGGGCCCCGGTCCGCAGCCGGCCTCGTTGGGTCCAGCTAAAGGATAAATCCGGCTAATAATACCGTAAGGAGTAGTGATAGCGGAACGGCCGCAAGACACCAGATCTCCAACGTGTTGTTTTGCATCGGGTCCATCATCAGCCTCACTTTTTGGTTTGTCATTGTGACACTAACGGTTGGTCGGAGGTAGCGGTTCCAAGCGACCCCGTTCATAGAGCGCTGCCTGTGCTGCATATTAGCAACAGCTTGACGACCGCTGAGCCCGTACCGCTTGGACAACTTCACTGGCGCCGGTGGATGCGTATTCCGCAGGACTGCAAGCGCCCCTCGGCATCAGTCGTGCGGGGATCGATCGCCGCCCATCATCAGCGCCGAGCCGGTCATGCCCCGGAACCCAATGGCTGCATCTATCTCCGGCCGAAGTTTCGCTACCACCGAGCCGATCCGATGTTCACTCCAGCCAGCGATGCGCGTTTACAGGGACCTAAGTCTGACCTGCCTGCGCAATGGTCTTGTGTACGGCCGGCGTCGGGAACAACTGCGCCCGTCTTCAGTTGATGGCGTCACCTCCTCGAGGAGACATCGGCGCAGAATCAGTCCCTTCATGCGCTGATTAGGGTCCGCCTGCCATTGCTGGATTTGGCAGGCGGACCCTTGGTTCGGTACGCTCCAGATGGAAAGCGGGTAAGCTCGGGATCACTCATCATCCCAGAAATCCCGTAGAGACGTATGGCGGAGGTCTTCCTCGCCCCTGAGATGCTTGACCTGGCTTGACATCCGAGACGACCTCCCAGCGCGCGCATGCAGCGGGGTCGCCCTCAGCCTTCCAGCGCCTCGTGCTGGTAAAGCTCGTCCATGCTGAGCGTCGCCAGGGCGGCGAAGGGTGCCTGCTTTTTCACGCGGCCGTGGCTCAGGATCACGACGTCGTCGCAGAACGAGATGGTGCTGCGATGATGGCTGATGACGATGGTGGTGCGACGGCCGGCGCGCGACTTGAGCGTCTCGACGATTGCCGCTTCCGACAGGCCGTCCACCGCATTGGTGGCTTCGTCGAGGATGAGGATATCGGGATCGCGCACCAGGGCCCTGGCCAGCGCGATCCGCTGCCGCTGTCCCGCCGAGAGATTGACGCCACGGTAGCCGACGACCGTCCGGTAGCCTTGCGGCAGTTGCTCGATGAAGCCATGCGCTTCGGCCAGTTTTGCCGCGCGCTCGGCGTCATCGGCCGAGGCCGCGTCCTGGCCGTAGATGATGTTGTCGAAAATCGTGCCGTCGACCAGCTCCAGCTCCTGGCTGGCGAGCGCGATGTGCTTTCGCCATTGGCTGGGGTCGATGCGGTCCAGAGGCGATCCATCAACGAGAATCCTGCCGCTATCCGGTTCGACGAAGCGGCACAAAAGATTGACGATCGTCGTCTTGCCGGCGCCCGACCGGCCGATCAGCGCGGTCGAGCGGCCGCTGCGGAGGTCGAAACTCGCCGCATGCAGCACCACCGCGCGCTGCTCCGAGCCGGAATAGGTAAAGGTGACGTCCTCGAACTTGATGCCTTGGCTGAGCCCGGGGAACGCTGCGCTGCCTTGCGGCGGCGCGGGCTTGCCGGACGGGTCCAGCATCCACGTCACCTCTTCCAGCGATCCGCTCAGGCCCTGCAGCTGGCTCCAGGCCATTTGCAGCGACCGCATGTAGGGCTGCAGCCGGTAGAGCAGGATGACGAAGGCGACGATCAGCGGGAAGGAAACATTGGCGAACCAGGCGCCGATCACCACCGCCAGGAACAGCATGGCGTGCAGAACCTCGGTCAGCGGCGGCAACGCTCCCTGGCGGGTTAAAAGCACGAAGGCCGCCCGGCGCACCGCGTCGGATGCCTGGTCGAAAGCCGCTTTCTCGCGTTGCTCCTGGCCAAAAATGCGGATCAGCCGCCCGGCATGCACCAGATGCAGCATCTGCGATGCGAGCTGGCTGTTGCGGGAGGCGACGCTGCGGCTCGGCGCCTTCAGATTGGCCGACAGCATGGCGTGCGCGACCTGGACGAGGGCCAGCCCCAGCGTGACCAGCAGCGTCATTTGCCACGACAGAAGCAGCAGGAAGGCCAATAGGATGATTGCGGCCGATGCATTGACGATTGCCCCCAACGTGATCTGGATGGCATCCGAGGCCCGCCAGGATTCGTTGGAGATGATGTTGAGCAGCCGTCCGGGGCTTTGCTGCAGGAAGAACGGGTAGCCCACCCGCAGCAGCTGCTCCGATAGCTCGCTGCGGATCGAATGGCTCGCCTTGCCGTAGATGAAGGTGGTCAGCAGCGTGTTGGCGAAAGCGAACAGGTTCTTCAGCACGATCGAGCCGAGAATCGCGACGGATATGACGATCAGGCGGTCGCGCTCGCTCAGGCTCGATCCGACATGCTGGAAGACGGCGGAAAAGCCGGCCATGCCGGTCTGCCCCTGCTGCCCCATGATTATGTTCAGCAACGGGATGATCAGGCCGATGCCGAAGCCTTCAAGCGCGGCGCTGAGCAGCCCGAGCACCACCACGGCAGGAAGCAGGCGCAACTGCTTTCTTCCGAGCGCGCGGCGCAGCATCGGCAGGCTGGGCGGCATCAATCGCATGGTGGCGGATCACCTCGCCTCGGCATTTGCCTGTTGCTCCTGTCGCATTTGCGCCGGCTGCGGCGATTTCGCCAGCAAAAGCACCGCGAACTTGGCCGCGCCGAGCAAATTCATGCCGACGATCGGCCAGTGCGACAGCTTGAGTTCACGGTCGAACAGAGGGCCTTTCACCAGTTCGCGCATGGCCGCCCTCATCGACCAGTAGCAATGCCGAAGCAGCCACGGCGCGTGGCGGATATGTTTCAGGCAAAGCCCGCCATTGCCCATGCTGTAGTCGCGGTGCAGCTTTTCGATGGCCTTGCGGTCGCGCCGGCCGTGATGGTGATAGATAGTCATGTCGGGCACATATTCGACCGGGATCCCAAGTAGCACCGCCCGCACTAGATAGTCCGTATCCTCTGCGGAGCGCAGCGGGCCGCCGGCGCCGAACCGTTCGTCGAAACGGCCGATGCGGGCTGCAACATCGCGGTGCATCGTCATGTTGCAGCCAAGCACGAAGCCGCCGGGATGGACGTCTGGGGTAAGCCGCGCGCGTACCGGCGACCGCTTGATGGTGAACGGCAGGTCGCGGGGATCGCCGATCTCGACGCGGCCGCCGCGGATGACCCGTTCGCCTGCCGCATAGTGCCGCTGCAGATCGCGCAAATAATCCCGGTGGACTGCGCAATCATCATCGACGAAAACCAGCACGCGGCCCCGCGCCCGCTCCAGCCCGGCATTGCGCGCGGCCGCCAGTCCAGGTCGTGGTTCGCGAATGGCCGTGAACGGAATGTCCGAAAGTTCGGCTATGCCGGCCAGCCGCTCTGCTGTGCAGTCGGTCGAACCGTTGTCGACAACCACCAGTTCGGCAGAGAAGGCAGCGTAGGCGCGGCACGCGGCCTGGATCGACTTTATGCAAGGCTCGAGCACGTTGACGCGGTCGCGTGTGCAGACAATGAAGCTGACCTCCGATGCCGGCCCGTGCTGCGGCCGGGGCGACATGGCCGCCGGCACCGTCGAGCGGCCGCGCTGCTGGAGCTGATGGGATTTGACGAACATGCGCTGCTAGCTCAACTGGTTCGAAGGCAAAACCGCCGCGGCCGGCACGGATTGCAGATACCGCGACAGGGCATCCACCTGCCTGGTGACCGACATCGAGGCGAGACTGAAACGCGGCGCGAAGGCACCGGTGCGAAACACGTACTGCTCGCGGCGCCGGATGAGTTTCCATTTCGCAGTCCGTGTAAGGAATTCGTGCATCAGCAGCGGCTGTCTTTCCCCCGATATCAGCTGGTAGAGGAAATAGAACAGGTTCAGCGTGCCAGCCTGGTAGCTCGGCCTCGTCTCGGCCGGCAGCGCGGCAATCCTTTCTTCAAGCGAAAGGATCCATTCGGCGGCACGGCGAACCGTGTCCATCGACAGGACTTCACCGATGCCGCGGAGGTCCTGCGTCTCTTGTACGAGCCCTTCGCGCTCGAGGTTCTCGGCGACGATCTTCAAATGCGTCCTGCGCATTTCGCGCTTGTGCCTGTTGGTCACGCTGTCGTCATGGATACGATAGGCGATCAGGCTTTCGGGGCTCATGGCCGCCGGGTAGCGGTCGGTCAGCCGCCTGAACAGGTCGAAATCCTCGGCATGCTTGTAGCTGGTATCGTAATATAGAACATCTTCTTCTATGACATTCCTGTTGTATACCACGGTGGAATGCATGAAGATCGTGAAGAACATCGACAATATACGCAGCGGATTGTCCTGGAATATCGGATCGGGCGAACCCCTGACGACGCGGTTGCCGAGCAAGGTATCGAAACCCGCGCCGCATAGAGCGAGGTCAGGCTGCTGGTTGAACAGCGCGACCTGCCGCGACAGGCGCTGGGGATAGGCGATGTCGTCGGCGTCCATCCTGGCGACCAGATCGCCGCGCGCCACGGCCAGGCCTTCGTTCAAAGTTGCGATCAGGCCGCGGTTTTCGCGTGAGATGATCGAGATGCGATTGTCGGCCTGGCGGTATTTCTGCAGGATCTGCAGCGAGTTGTCGGTCGAGCCGTCATCGATGGCGATGACCTCCAGACACTCGTAATCCTGCCGCAGGATGCTGCCCAGCGCAGCGGCGAGATAAGGTCCGGCATTGTAGATCGGCAGCACGACGGACACCAAGGGAGCAGCCATGATCAGCTCCGATCGGTTCGCTGCAGCTTGCGGGGGAAGCGTGATGCGCCATCGAGCGGCCTGCCCGGATATGCTCCCGCTGCGAGCCATCCGGCATTGCCCACGTCGATGCCTGCCGGGATGGCGCCGCGGCCCTTTCGAGCAACATAGGGGAAGTGGCGTTTGAGGCTGTTGAGCGGCTTCTCGAAAAGCAGCCACGAGACCGAGGCCAGCATGAGCGTCGCAGTTCCCGCGACCAGGAACCGTCCCGGCCCTTGTTCCGAGACGTTGAGCGGGATCCACGGCTGCGATTTGACGACCAACGCCAGCACTATCGGATGGCAGAGATAGACGCCGTAGCTGATGCGGCCAAGGCCAAGCAGCGGCGGCAGTTCGAGAAGTTTTCCGATATAGCCGCCAACCCCTGTCGAACAGCTTGCAACGATGACCACCAGCGGTACGAGAGGCAGGATCTGCAACAGCAGCCAGAGGCCCCATTCCTGCACCGGATTTGCCGGCGCCGGCGCAAACCACTGCAGAACGAAAAACGCCACCGCGAGCCCCGGCCAGCCATTTCGAAGCCATTGCGGCAAGCCGGCTGTTCTTGACCGGTAGGCGGCGAGCAGCGCGCCTGACGCCAATGCGTCCATCGACGCCGGCGGCAGCAGGTCGCGTGCCAAACCCGGCGTTCCAGCGATCGGCCAATAAAACCGATAGGCCAGCGACAGCACGATAACGCCGATGCAGATCGATTCCAGGCGCCGGCGCGGCGCCAGCAGGACGATCAGCGGCCAGACGATATAGAACTGCTCCTCGATGCTCAGGCTCCAGAAATGGCAGAGCAGCCAGGGCGTCCATTCATTCTGCGCCGCGTACCAGAAATTCGACAGATAGAACGCATGCCAGACCAGTGATCCTCTAGACTGCTCCAGGTCCACCAACCAGACGAAACCCAGCACGGCGAAATAGGGCGGGAATATCCGCAGCGCCCGCCTGATATAGAAGGATCTCAGCGCCGGTCCGGCTTCGAATTCGGCGGCCGAGCGGGCTTCGAGCAGCAGGCGGGTGATCAGAAAGCCGCTCAGCACGAAGAACAGACGCACGCCGATATGGCCCCAGAACGAGGACCCTCCAGCCGCGAAGAAATGGGAGTACAGCACCATCGTCACGGCGATGGCCCTCAGCGCGTCCAATTGGGTGTCGCGCGCATTTCCCATTAGTGACGTACGCCGGCGGGACGGCGAAACTGCCAATCGGTCAATATAGCGGCTTCGTTCACGGCGCATTCCAATCGGAAGCGCCCCCCTTGCGCAGAATAGGACCACCATTGTGCAACGCAACACAAAAAGTTGACACATTTGAAACAGGAACGTGAGGCACGGCTAATAAAAGCCAAAAACAGCAGGAACCAGCCCGAATTGTCCATTTTTGACGATTTTCTCGCACTCCCTTGGCCCGCCGATATCGGCGGCAGGGTGCTGCGATGCAGCATGTTCGCCGCCATCACGGGCGCGCAAGATCTGGGTCTGGACACAGATGCCCCCCACGGGACCGGCCGGCAACCGACGCTCGGCGACCTTTTTGCTGCGCTGGCGCGGCCTGCTGTTAACGCGACAACAGTGGGAGCAAGCGCAAGCTTCCCGCCTCCGAGTTACGCCTCCTTGCTGGCATTCGCGAGCACCACTGCGCGACGCTCCGGGAGCCCCAATCCGACGAGCGCGCCGGCGAGCGAGAGCAGAGCGGAGACGTCGATTGCCGAGGTGAAGCCATCGCTGAACGCGTCGGTGGACGAGAAGCTTCCAGTGCCGGCGAACACCGCACCGGCGATCGCGATCCCGGATACGCCACCGAGGAAGCGGAATGTGTTGAACGTGCCGGCAGCCTTGCCGACCTCCGGCCGGGCGACCGCATTGAGAACCGCGTTCTGCGCGGCAGGCATGGGCATCGACACGCCGGCACCGGTAATGATCAGCGGGGCGACTAGCTGGATATAGGGCAGATCAGGTGCTGCGATCTGCGCCAGCCAGGCCATTCCAGCCGCTTGCAGGATCAATCCGGCCACGACAAGCCAGCGCTCGCCAACGCGGTTGATCAGGCTGCCGGCGATCGGTGCGACCACGAAAAGCGTGGCGGTCCAAGGCAGCAATCCCATGCCGGCGCCGAGCGGCCCACGGCTCTGGGCAAACTGCAGAAACTGCGGCAACAGGAACACGAGCCCGTACATGGCGGCGCAGAGCAGGAAGTTCGCCCCTACGCCCGAGGAGAATGCGCGCGCCTGAAAGAACCGCAAAGGCAGCATGGGCTCACGGGTACGCAGCTGCCAAAGGACGAATGCGATGGCCAGAAGCAGCCCGGCCGTCAGCGCCGACAGCACTTCAGAGCTGCTCCAGCCCACGATGTTGCCGCGCATCAGGCCCCAGACCACTCCGAATGCCGCCGCAGTTACCAGCACGACGCCGAGGACATCGATTGCCGTGCCCGGCCCGTAACTCTCCGGAATCCGACGCATCACCAGCGGGATGAGAACGATGCCGACCGGGACATTGAGCCAGAAGATCCAGTGCCAGGAGAGCCCTTCGGAAATCGCACCGCCCGCCATCGGGCCGATGATCAGGGCCAGGCCGGTGATGCTGCTGAAGATACCCAGCGCCTTGCCTCGCTCCTCCGGGGGAAAAGCGACGCTCAGCAGCGCCATGGCCAGCGGCATGACCATTGCGGCACCTGCGCCCTGGACCGCACGGGCCGCAATCAGCAATCCGGCATTGCCAGCGAGCGCGCAGGCAACCGACGCTGCGACGAACAACGCCAATCCGGCAACGAGCGTACGGCGGCGGCCGAACCGGTCACCGAGCGCAGCCCCGGTCATGAGCAGGACGGCAAAACTCAAATTATAGGCGTTCATCGTCCATTGCAGCGTCTCCAGCGAGGCATCGAGCTCGACCCGCATCGTGCTCAATGCGGTCGCCACAACCATCGCATCGAGAACGACCATCAAGGAGCCTATCGACGTGAGGGCGAGAACCCAGACCTTCGTTGATCCCGCACTTTGCTTGCTCATGACTATGGCGCCTCCGGCTTGAACAAAGGGCTAGCCAAGTTCACGAGCCCATGATCCAGAGACGCGTAGGGATCATGAAAGGATTCCAGCTAGAGAAAGTTTTTTCGACCGAATCCTTTTGCCATCGTCGAGCGTCTATAGGACGCTGCGCCCGATGGCGGGCGCCTCTGCCTGGGAGATACGCATGAAATCGACCCTTGTGCGATGACCGGATCCGCAATCGGCACGCCAGAAGGACGGGAGCCATTTGACCGGCTGCTCGGCGAATTACGGCCGAAACTGCACCGTTATTGCGCCCGCATGACCGGTTCGGTGATCGATGCCGAGGATGTCGTCCAGGAAGCTACCGTCAAGGCGCTCGAGGCGTTCCCCGGGACCGGGCCGATAGCCAATGTCGAGGGCTGGCTGTTTCGCATCGCGCACAATGCCGCGCTCGACCACCTACGCCGTCGTGCCAGGTTGGATGCCGCGCATATCGTTGAGGATATCGATATGATCCCTGACCCCGGTATGTCGGCCGAGGGTCGACACACCGCAGCCGCAAGCCTGCAGACCTTCATGCGCCTGCCCGCGACGCAGCGTAGCAGCGTCATCCTCATGGATGTGCTCGGCTATACGATCGAAGAGATCGGCAACATTATCGACAGCAGCGTTCCGGCGGTGAAAGCCGCACTGCATCGCGGCCGTTTGCGCCTGCGCGAAGTCTCCGGCGAGCCTGACGATCGGCCTGTGCCGGTGTTGGCCGAGCCCGAGCGGGCGCGTCTGGCAGCCTACGTGGAGCGGTTCAACGCCCGCGACTTCGATGCGATCCGCGACATGCTGGCCGAGGACGTCCGGCTTGACCTCGTCAACCGGCTCCGGACGAGTGGTCGCACGAAAGTGGGCCGGTACTTCCACAATTACGCGGGTATCCACGATTGGCGGCTGCTTCCAGGCCTGGTGGATCGGCAGCCAGCCATTCTTGTGATTGATCCGGACGACTCGGCCGGAGGGCTAAAATACTTTATCCTGCTGGAATGGGCCGGCGACAGATTGGCGAGAATTCGCGATTTCCGCTATGCGCGCTACACGCTTGATGGCGCCGAGGTGGTGCCTCTGCGGGCATAGCAATTCGCGTTTCATAATGCCGAACAAACACTGCCAGCTATTTTTGGATCGCGGCCGCTTGCCATCCAAGCGGCCGCCCCTTTTCCGCCGATCCTGCTTTAAGCCGGTTGCAACTCCCTGCGCGGCAGCGGCGGGAAGGCGATCGCAATCGCCATCGCGCCAAGCCCGACAAGGGCCGAGCCGATGAACAGCCAAGAATAGCTGGCATAGGCATCGAACACCATGCCGCCGGCGAGCGGGCCGAAAGCCATGCCGAGGCTGGACAGCATGGTTACTGCACCGAACACCGTACCGAGGATGCGCTGGCCGAAATATTCCCGCGCCAGCACCGCATAGAGCGGCATGACGCCGCCATAGGTGGCGCCGAAGATGACGGCGAGCGTGTAGAATTGACCAAGCTCGCTGACCGCAAGATAGGCTGCGATGACCACGGCCTGTATGGCCAGCCCGGTGATCAGCACCGGCTTGACGCCCAGCCGATCGGCAAGCACGCCGTAAAGCAGCCGGCCACCCAGCCCTGCCAGGCCCTCGATGCTGTAGATGCTGACCGCCGCCATCGGCGCTATGCCGCACAGCATGGCATAGCTCACCATGTGGAAGATCGGCCCGGAATGCGCCGCGCAGCAGGCAAAGAAGGTCAGTCCCAACACGATGAATTGCGGCGAGCGCAGCGCCTGCGGAACCGTCATGCCGGCACCCTCGGCGGCAACGTTTGGGGCAGCGCCGTCGGCAGCGGGCTTGGGCGGCTGGCGCACCAGAAGCGCGGCCGGCAGTAGCAGCACCCACGCGGTTATGCCGATGTCGAACATCGCGGTGCGCCAGTCGTAGGCCGAAATCAGCCAGCGGGCGAACGGCGAGATGGTCATTGGCGCCACGCCCATGCCGGCCGAGACCAGCGAGACGGCAAGGCTGCGGTTCGTGTCGAACCAGGCGGAGGTCAGCGCAATCATCGGCGCGAAGAAGGCACTTGCCGCGAGGCCGACGAGCACGCCGTAGGCCAACTGGAAAACGAGCAGCGAACCGGTGCGGCTGGCCAGGACCAGCGCCAGGCCAAGCAGCACGGCGCCGGTCATGACGACGATGCGGGCGCCAAAGCGGTCGTAAATGGCGCCCCAGGCGAAGCCGCCGAGGCCCATTACCAGGAAGTTCAGCGTCATCGCACTCGATATGCCGGCGCGCGACCATTGTGTGTCGAGCGCCATCGGTTCGAGAAAGATCGCCAGCGAGAACATCGCCCCGAGGGCGACACAGGTCATCAGCGCGCCAGCCGCGACGATAACCCAACGATAGGGAAGGCTCATTTCACTTTTCTCCCATGCCGGAAGCGTTGATACGGCACGACCTTTTCGAGCTCCGCCGAGCCGCTTGCGTCCGAAGGACGTTGGACATGTCTTGAATCCGACAATCCGGTTGCATTTTTTATCCAGTCGGCGCGATGGCGCCGTTCCACGGCTTTCTGGATTGACCGCGCACCATTCGAAGCTAGATTTCCAACCGGCGATCAGGAGCTGTCAAGCATGGCAAATCAGGAACTTCATCGCGGCCGTCTCATCGACCACCTCCAGTTGGTGGTCAGGGATCTCAAGGCCAGCCGTCGTTTCTACGAGGCGGTTCTCAACGTGCTCGGCATACCGATCGGTGGCGCCGGCAATGATTATTTCTGGGCCGACGAGCTGTTCATCTCCAGCCCCGACAGCCCGGCGGCCCTGGGAAAGCTGACCGGGCGCCACCACCTGGCCTTCCAGGCAAAGGACCGCGCGATGGTCGATGCCTTCTACAAGGCCGGCCTCGACGGCGGCGGCACCGACAATGGCGCGCCCGGCGAACGATCCTACCATCCCGGCTATTACGCCGCCTTCCTGCTCGACCCCGACGGCAACAATATCGAGGCCGTCCACCACGGCCCGGCCAGCCGCAGCGCCGATTCAGTGAAGATCACCTTCTAGCTTCCGGTAAGGGTGGTTCGCTTGCGCAAACGGCCGGCACGGTTGGTCTCTGGCAAAAGCTGGGTGTTTGCGTCATAGACCATGCGTCTGTCCTATCGCGTCAGCGCAGCCATTTGGCCTGCAAGGAAATCGACGAACAGCCGCGCCCGGACCGGCAGCTGTCGCCCGTACGCATGGACGATGTGCACCGGCATGGTTGGCATCGCCACCTCGGGCAGGATGCGGACCAGGCGACCCGTGTCGAGATCGTTCTGCACGGCAAACCGCATCAGATGCGCGATGCCGGCGCCGGCAAGTGCCGCATTGCGGATGGCGCCGCCGTCGTCGGTGTCTAACCGCCCATCCGGCACGATCATCGTACCGTCGGCAAACGTGACCGGATAAGGCCGGCCAGCCATCTGGTGGCGGACGAATTCATGGTCCCGTAAATCCTCGACCGATGCCGGACGGCCGCGCCGCTCGACATAGGCTGGTGAGGCCACCAGCATGATCGGCAGATTGGCGATCTTGCGCGCGACGAGCCCAGTGTCTGAGAGCGGCCCCATGCGCACCGCAACGTCATAGCCTTCGCGGATCAGGTCGGCGTGGCGGTCGGTGACGCTGAGCTCGACCTTCACTTCGCCATGCTGCGCAAGGAACGCTTGCGACCATGCGGCGATCAGGCCGCGACCGAGTTCGACCGGCGCTGTAACGCGCAGCAGGCCGCGCGCCGTATCGGCCATCTGGACGATGTCTTCGGCATCGTCCAGCGCCCTTAGCAGCGGCGCCACGCGCTCGTAGTAGGCGAGGCCTTCGCTGGTGAGCCCGAGCCGACGCGTCGAGCGCTGGATCAGCCTGACGCCGAGCCGGCGCTCGAGCCGCGCCACGCTTTTCGACACCGCCGACGGGCTGGAGCCGACCAGCCGGCTGGCGGCATGGAACGAGCCGGCATCGACCGTGCGGACGAAGGCGACGAGACCGGCGGTCTTTTCGAGGATGGTGGTCATTCCGGAATTCCAGGCACGAAAGAACGGATTGTGGGCACCATAATACGCGTTTCGATCATGATTAAATACCGCTCATCGTCAACAAAGGAGAGATTTGATGAGCAAGCTGAACGGCAAGGTCGCCATCGTCACCGGCGCCTCCAAGGGTATCGGCGCCGCCATCGCCAAGAGTCTTGCCACGGCCGGCGCCGCAGTGGTCGTCAACTACGCCTCGTCACGGGAAGGCGCCGACCGCGTCGTCGCCGAGATCGAGGACCGTGGCGGCCGCGCCGTCGCCGTCCAGGGCGACGTGTCGCAAGCGGCTGATGTGCGCCGCCTGTTCGAGGCGGCGAAATTGGAGCTTGGCGGGCTCGACATACTGGTCAACAATGCCGGAGTCTTCGCATTCGAGCCGCTGGAAGCGATTACCGAGGCCGAGTTTCACCGCGAGTTCGACACCAATGTGTTGGGCATCATTCTGACCACGCAAGCAGCAGTGAACCATTTTGGCGCGGGCGGCGGCAGCATCATCAACATAAGCTCGGTCGCCAGCCGCAATCCGCAGCCGAACTCGCTCGTCTACGCCGCGACCAAAGGTGCGGTGGACACGATCACGCTGTCGATGTCGCGGGAGCTCGGCGCACGCAACATCCGCGTCAACGCCATCGCGCCCGGCGGCATCGATACCGAGGGCCTCGCGCGCATCGGCATCATCGGCAGCGAATTCGAGAAGCAGATTATAGCCATGACGCCGCTCGGTCGCTTCGGCCTGCCCGACGACGTCGCCCGCGTCGCGGTGTTCCTCGCCTCCGACGAAGCGTCCTGGCTGACCGGCGAGCGCATCACCGCCTCCGGTGGCTGGCGATAGGCATGGAGGGCGCGAACCTGCCGGCTCGCGGACCGTGCTACCCGCGGCGCGACGCACCGCAATCGATGACGACAGCGATCTAAGCCCTATGTTTCGGCGAGGGAGGAGCGCCGTGCGCTATCGATGATGGCGCAATGCCAGGGAGGTAACGGATGACGGACGACGAAAAAGCAATCCGAAAGCTGGTCGGGACGTGGATGGATGCAAGCAAGCGTGGAGACATCGCGACCGTCCTCAGTTTAATGACGGACGACGCGATCTTCATGGTTCCCGGCCGGGAACCCTTCGACAAGGAGATCTTCGCGGCGGCCGCGCAGGAGACGGCCGGCGTTCATATCGACGGCACGAGCGATATCGTGGAACTACAGCTTCTCGGCAATTGGGCTTTCATCCGCAGCCGCATCGACATGACCGCGACCCCGCCGAATGGCGAGCCGGTCCATCGATCGGGATATGCGCTGACGCTCCTGCGCAAGGAGGCCGATGGTGCGTGGCGGCTCGCGCGCGACGCAAACTTGCTGACCGCGCAAGGCTAGAGCCGGTCTCCGGCATCTCTGCACCGGAAGGCGCGCCAGGGGGAGCGATTAGATGGCGAAGATGCGTTCAAGGTCGCCCTGAACAGCATTCTCCTCCTCCATCTGATCACACCGGCAAGAGGGCATTCGGTTTGACATCGGCGATGGAGGCGAAAGTGTGTGTTTCGCGCACGCCGGGCAGCGGCAGAATAACCCGCTGCAGGAAATCCTGGAACACCGCCATTTCAGCGATCCGCGCCTTGACCAGATAATCGAAACCGCCAACCACCATATGGCACTCCAGAACCTCCGGGGCTTTCGCCACGGCTTCGGCGAAGCGGTCAAAGACATGCGGCGCCGTGTGGTCAAGCCTGACCTCGATGAACACCAGCGTTCCCCTGCCGACCTTGCGCGGATCGAGCATAGCCCTGACCGCGGTGATGAACCCGTCGCGGAACAGGCGCTTCACCCGCTGGCTGGTTCCGGTCGGCGACAGCCCGACACGCCCGGCAAGATCAAGCGTCGTCCGGCGCCCATCCTCCTGCAGCAGCCGGAGCAGGCTGCGGTCTATCTGGTCGAGGTCGTCCATTTCACAATCCACTCTATCTCAGGGATATGTGTGCTGATTTCACGCAGAGATGCCAAAATCAACGTATTTCATCACATAAAACCTCGCAATAGCCTGCGCTTCCCTCACCCACTCAAAGCAGGTGTGGTGAGCCGATTTCGACGAACACAGGAGTGCAGGATGACCAAGGAAGCGTTCAGCCCAGCCGGCAAGAGTGCGGCGGAAATCAGCAAGGGAGCGACCGAGATCCTGGTGCTGAGCGAAGCCGACGTGATGGCGTGCATCGACCTCAGCCAGCTTCTCGATGTTCTGGAAGACGGCTTCAAGGCGCTGTCACAAGGTAAGGTCGTCAATCCACCCCGACCACAGCTCGACATTCCCGGAGCCGGCTACAGCCTCGCCATGCCGGCCTGGATGGATGACATGAACCTGACCGTCAAGATCGTCAATGTCTTCGAAGGCAACCTGGCCAAGAACCTGCCCAGCCATCTCGCCACCATCAGCCTGTTCGATCCGCTGTCCGGCCTGCCGGTCTGCATCATGGACGGCACTTTCATAACCGCGGTGCGAACCTCCGGCTCCGCCGTGCTGTCGGTGCGCGCGCTTGCCCGCCGGGATGCCAGGATAGCGACAGTGATCGGCGCCGGCGTGCAGGCCAACCAGCACCTGCATCTGTTGCCGCTGGTGCGCGACTTTGCCGAAATCCGGGTCGTTTCGAAGAGCTTCGATGATGCGGCAGCGCTTGCCCGGCTGCATCCGTCGGTGGTGGCGGTCGCCAACCTCGAGGCGGCAGTGCGCAGTTCCGACGTGGTGTGCCTGGCGACCCACTCCTACCAGCCGGTGATCGACGCAGGCTGGGTTCAGCCGGGCACGCATGTCTCGTCGGTCGGGGTGGCGCCGCCTGGCGGAGAAATGCCGATCGAGCTCATCGGCAAATCCAGTCTTTTTGTCGAAACCAAGGATGCGTTCAAACCGACCCCGGTCGGTTCTTGCGAGCTTGCCGGCTTCGACCCGGCTTTCGGCACCGAGCTTGGCGCCATGCTGCTCGACCGCGCGCCGGGTCGCGTTTCGAATCAACAGATCACCACCTACAAGGCGATGGGCATTGCGATGGAAGACATGGTCGCCGCCGACCTCGCCTATCGTTGCGCCAAGCGTCTGCGCAAGGGAAAGCTCATCGTGCTGTAGGCGCGCGCCGCGAGCCAGGCGGGATCGACGGTGCTGACAATGGCGCTTTCGTGGGAGCGTTGGGGCTAAAGGCCGGCCCCTCAGGCCGGCTCGCGCTTCAATGCCTGCGCCATGCAGTGGATGCCGCCGCCGGTCTTCGATATCTCGCTCATGTCGATGGCCGCCACCTCGAAGCCGCGCGCCTTGAGCTGGCCGATCAGCGTCTGGCTCGAGGTCGGGGCGATCACCCGGTCCTTGCCCAGCGACATGAAGTTACAGCCGAGCGCCATCGTGTCCTGGAAAGGCACGTCGATGATCTCGTGGCCCTTGCCCTTCAGCCAGTCGACGATGCCCGGTTCCGTGCAGGCGAGGCAAACGGCGGTCAGCTTTTCGGCGATCGGCACCACCATCAGGTCGATATGGACGTAATATTCGTCGATGAAGGCGATGCGGGTCTCCCAGCCCTCCTTGTCGAACCAGGCCTGCACCTGGCGCGCGCCCTCTTCCTGCGTGCGGGCGCCGCCGCAGCCGATCAGCACCACGCCGTCCTCGATGACATTGAAGTCGCCGCCCTCGAACGTGCCCGCGGTGACCATGTCGTAGATCGGAATGCCGAGCTTCTCATAGGTGCGGATCGCCGCGTAGTTCTCGCCGCGCCGCCACCACTGGGCCATGGCGGTGATGATGGCGCCATACGGCGTCATGACGCTGGAATCGCGCGAGTAGACCTGCATCGGCAGTTCCGGCGTCGGCTCGTGCCAGTGGATGTTGACACCGAAATGCTCATAGGCGGCGACCAGATCCTTGTGCTGCGCTTGCGCGATCTGGACGTTGCATGGCGCTTCGCGCAGATGCTTGCGCGACAGCGAGCTGGTCGAGAGATGGCGCAGGAAATTCGGCGAGCCGAGCAGCACGTCGGTCAGCACGTCGGTCTCGTTGGCGAAGCCCCAGGCGGTCAGCGGCTTGGTTCCGCCGGCCGGGTTGCGGCGCTGCAGCGAAAACGGCTCGGTGACGATGCGGTCATGGACGGTCATGGGGTTTCTCCTCGTGAAGGGCGGCTTGGTTGATCATGCGGCTTGGTTGCCTGGTATCCACCAATCCCGTCCGCGCGGGGTGGTGATGTATTCCGGCCAGCGAAATCCGATTGGCGGATCGTAGTCGCAGAGCGGCGCGATCCAGTTCGAGCCACCGATGCCGCCGCCGGTGCGGGTGACGAATTCATCCATCGCAGCGTCGCGGGCGGCCTTGTCTTCCAACAGGCGAAGTGCTGCCAGCGCGACCGTCTTTGCGGCGCAGATGACCATCGGATCGATGGTGGCAGAAATGCCGCCCAGCGCATTCATCGCCCAGGACGGAAACGCGTGGCCGTTCTCGGATCGCAGCGCCGGCCGGGCGACGTAGAATCGTGCCGTCGGCGTGTGCCACGACATGTCGGTGTAATCGTCGGAGGTCGAATTGAGCTGCGACGGCGGCAGGTCGCGGCGCAGGATCGCCTCTGCATCCTGCGGCGCAATGAGCTGCTCCAGCTCGGCGATGAACGGCTCGTCGGTCGCCGCCCCGCCGGCATTGACCTGGATTTCGCGGGCGATCGCCTTGGCCGTCTCGTCCCAATACGGCGGCCCGACCGCCGCCAGCGCGTCGAAGGCAATGCCGGCCATGACATGATTGGCCAGCCCCGGCCGCGACTTCGACACCCAGTGCCGCTCATGGCGGCAGCCGCTCATCCTGGCTGCGGCCTCCGCATTGCGGTCGAGCAAGGCTGTCACCTGCTCGGCCATGGCAAGCGTCGGCACGCGGATCATGTACTGGATCTCGGCCAGCCCGGCCGGCAGATTGTCGGCGGTCGCCTGGCCCGCCGTCAGGATCGCCTCGCTGATCGACCAGCCGCCCTGATGCGGCAGCATGGAATCGCGCAGCGCCTTGGACGCCATGTACATCATCATCAGCGCGTCGTTAGCGCCGGGCGCCCTGACCGCCGAATGCGCCTGCGGGATGGGTGCTGCATCGCTTGCGCGAACCCAATTTTCGGGTTCGTCGCACACAAAGCGGTAGATCATCGCATAGGCCGCACCGCAATGCGTGTCCCAGCGCGCGGTATTGCAGAGCGGCAGCATATAAAAAGGATGGAACGAGATCATGCCCGCCAGCCCATCGTAATAGCCCTTCGCGGCATGGATCGGCTTCGACCCGCGCACCTTCTCCGCCGGCTCGCCGGTGAAGCGCAGCGTGCCTGATATGCCGTGGCGCTGCATCGCCGCCTTGGTCGCCAGCAGCCCGCCGAGGCTGGCAATGCCGAGGCCGGAATGCGGATCGGTGTGGCCGCCGGCCTGTTCGCCGAGGCCAGGGCGCGGTCGCTTCACCGTCGCCGCATCCTGGCAATTGCCAGGCACCGCGTCGTACTCGGCATACATGCCGATGGTCGGGCCGGTCCCGTTGGTCCAGTGGGCGCAGAAGGCGGTCGGCATGCCGCCCGATCCTTCCTCGACCGAAAACCCTTCGTGCTTCAACTGCTCCACATACCAGGCCGCCGACTGGTATTCGCGCCAGGCGGTCTCGCCGAAATCGAAGATGGTCCGCGTCCACGCCGACAGCGACGGCTGGATGTCGTCCAGACAGGCAAGCGCGGTCGCTTGCGCCGAGGTCACCGGTATTTTCATCCGTCAAAGAAAGCAGTGAAGCGCCTCGCCAAAAAGTGATATGTTTTTCCGGCTCATGCAAATTCGGTTCACCTCTTGAGAATTCCCTCGACGCAGGCGCTGCGCGCCCTCGACAGTTTTGCCCGCCACGGCAGCGTCTGGCGCGCCGCCGACGAACTGCATCTGACCCGCAGCGCAGTCAGCCATCAGCTTCGCCTGCTCGAACGCGATCTCGGCTTCGACCTGCTCGAGCGAATCGGCAAGGGCGTGGCACTGACGCCGCGCGGCCAGCGCTATGCCAGCGACGTGCGCAAGGCGCTGACGGTGCTGGGCGACGCGGTGACGCGCCATGCCGGCACCGGCATCGGCGGCTCGTTCAGCGTCAGTTGTACGCCGGGTTTCGCCTCGCTGTTCCTGTGCACCCATATCGGCGAGTTCCGGCAGATGTACCCCGATGTCGCGCTGCGCATCCTGACGCCGCGCCGTCTCGACGACGTCAGCAATGCCGAGGCCGATGCCTTCATCGCCTTCGGCGTCGGCAATTGGCCGAACCGCGCGGTCGAGCTGTTGTGCGGGATCTCCTTTACGCCGCTGTGCAGCCCGACGCTGCTCAACAAGATCGGCGGCTTCTCCAAGCCGGCAGACGTGCTGCGCGCCAATCTCCTGCATCTCGGTGACACCGAGGACTGGGCGCGCTGGCTGGCGCTGTCCAAGGTCGAGAACCCCGACCCGGAAGGCGGCATCTTCTTTTCCGACATGAACCTGGTCTTTTCGGCGGCGATCGCCGGCCAAGGCATCGCTATGGGCGACGAGCTGACCAGCGGCCGGGCACTGAGCGAAGGCCGGCTGGTCCGCCCCTTCGACATAGCGATCAATTCACCGCGCTCGTATTTTCTGGTTTCCGAGCACGCCAAGGCGGCGCATCCGGTGCTGGAGGCGTTTGGGCGGTGGCTGAGGTCGAAGCTGTCGGAGAACCAGCGTTAATCTCCCCCCTCGAGGGGGAGATGGCCGCGAAGCGGCCAGAGGGGGTCGGTCCAACTGGGCTCGGCCTGCTGCTGCAGAGGAGGTTGGCACTTCAAGCGAAGCGACCCCCTCTGTCGCCTTCGGCGACATCTCCCCCTCGAGGGGGGAGATTGGCGCATAGATGAATCAAATTTGCCGGTCAGGCGAAAACTATTCGGTTGCGGTGAGCCGCCGCCCTGCCTACGATTTCGCCTACGCTAAGGAAAGGGCAGGATGCAGCAACCCGGCCGGGCCGCAGAGATCAAGGCAATCGGGATCGGCAAGAGCTTCGGCTCGTTCCGTGCGTTGGACGATCTGACGCTCGAAATCGGCCGTGGCGAGTTCCTCACCTTGCTCGGCCCCTCCGGTTCCGGCAAGACCACCTTCCTGATGATCCTTGCCGGCTTCATTCAGCCGACCGACGGTCGCCTTTACAGCGACGGCGTCGATATCACCGAGCGGCCGGCCGAGCAGCGCGCCGCCGGCATGGTGTTCCAGGGCTACGCGCTGTTCCCGCATATGAGCGTCGAGGCCAACATTGCCTTCCCACTCAAGGTGCGCAAGAAATCGGCGGCCGAGATCAAGCGCCGCGTCGGCGAAATGATCGAGCGCGTCGGGCTCAAGGGCCACGAGAAGAAACTGCCGTCGCAATTGTCCGGTGGCCAGCAGCAGCGGGTCGCGCTGGCGCGGGCGCTGGTGTTCGAGCCTGGTGTGCTTTTGCTCGACGAGCCGTTTTCGGCGCTCGACAAGGGCCTGCGCGGCCAGATGCAGGCCGAGATGAAGCGGCTGCACCAGGAGACCGGCACCACCTTCGTCTTCGTCACCCATGACCAGAGCGAGGCGCTGGCGTTGTCGTCGCGCGTCGCGATCTTCAACCATGGCAAATTGCTGCAGGTCGGCGCACCGGACGAGGTCTACGACCGGCCGGACAACCGCTTCGTCGCCGAGTTCCTCGGCGAGATCAACATGCTGCCGCTGAAGGGCGTGCGCCCGGCCGACAATGGCTCGACGGGCGTCTGCGAAGACCGCGCCATCAGCATGCGCTGCAAGGCCGAGAAGGTCCGTGGCGACGCCATCCTGGCGATCCGGCCCGAATACATGTCGATCGCGCCGGAAGCGGCAGCGGGCGAGAACGGCATTGCCGCAACTGCCGTCGCCTCGACCTATCTTGGCGCTGCGACGCGGCTTGATCTGACGACGCGCCAGGGCGCCAAGGTGACGGTCTCGGTGCCGAACGAGGTCGCCGCCTCTGCCCTCAGCAAGGGCAATTCCGTCTGGCTGACCTGGCCGGCGGAAAAGGGTTTCCTCCTTCCGGACGGAGGACAATGACGATCAGCGTGGCGAATTCGCCACGCTGACTTTCGGGAAATATCAACGACAAAAAAGGGGAACTGACATGACAAACCAAACCAAGAAAAATTCCATCGAGGCGCTATCCGCCAGGGCAGTGCGCGGCGAGATCTCGCGCCGGCAGTTCACGCAGCTGGCAGGGCTGGTGCTGGCCGGCACGCCGATGCTGCTGCGCTCGACCGGCGCCTTTGCCGCGGCTAAGGAACTGGTGCTGGTCAACTGGGGCGGCGACGCCATCACCGCCTATGACGCCGCTTACGGTCAGGCCTTCACCAAGGAGACCGGCATTGTCGTCAAGATGGATGGCTCCGGCCCGACCGAAGGCGCGATCGCGGCGCAGTTCAAGAGCGGCGCCCCGACCTGGGACCTGGTCGACGTCGACCCGTTCTCAGCGATCACGCTCGGCGCCCAAGGCATGCTCGAGCCGATCGACTATGCGATCGTCGACAAGAAGAAGATGCGCGAGGGCTTCGGCTGGGAATACGCCGCCTCGACCTATTTCTTCTCCTATGTCATCGCCTACGATGCCGAGAAATACGGCAGCCAGGCACCGACCGGCATGGCCGACTTCTTCGACGTGGCAAAATTCCCCGGCAAGCGCTCGCTCTACAAATGGGGCGTGTCGAGCTGGGAAGCGGCACTGCTCGCCGACGGCATCGCGCCGGCCTCGCTCTACCCGCTCGACCTCAAGCGCGCGCATGACAAGATCGCCGCCTTCAAGGAAAACGTCGTCGCCTATTGGGGTGGCGGCGCCGAAAGCCAGAGCGTGCTGCTCAATGGCGAGGCCTCGATGGCGATCGTCTGGTCGACGCGGGCTTCGCTCATCGAGCAGGATTCCGGGGGCAAGATCAAGTTCATCTGGGACCAGGGCCTGATCTCGCCCGGCGCGCTCGCCGTGCTCAAGGGCAATCCCGGCGGCAAGGACGCGGCGATGAAGTTCATCGCCAGCACCCAGGACCCGGAGAAGGAACTCATCATGTTCGACAAGCTCGGTCAGGGTCCGGCCAACCCGGCCGCCGACGCGCTGATCCCCGCCGACAAGAAGCGCATCAACCCGGTCGATCCCGAGAACATGAAGAAGCAGATTCCGCTCGACATGGATTGGTACGCCAAGAACTACGGGGCAGCACTCGACGAATACACGAAGATCATCTCCGCCTGACAAGCCGGGATAACCGGATGAGAGCATACCTCTCCGACAGGATGGGCGCGGCGCTGTTGATGGCGCCGCTGCTCCTCTTTCTTGTGCTGGCCTACGCCTGGCCATTCCTTGGCGTGGTTAAATGGAGCTTCACCCTGCCCACGCCGGGGCTGGGGCAGTACAATGCGCTGCTCACGGATCAGTTGGTGCAGTCGGTCTTCATCCGCACGCTGCGTATCGCCGCGATCGTGACGATCGTTTCGGTTGCCGCCGCCTACGCCATCACCGTTGTCTGGGTACGCGGCACGCCGGTGCAGCGCGTCGTGGCCGAGTTCTGCATCCTGGTGCCGTTCTGGATCTCGGTGCTGACGCGCGCCTTCGGCTGGGTGGCGCTTTTGTCCAATCGCGGCCTGATCAACACCTGGCTGCAGGCGGTCGGCTTCATCTCGGAGCCGCTGGCGCTGGTGCGCAACGAGTTCGGCGTTATCGTCGGCATGACGCATTTCCTCATCCCCTTCGCGGTGTTTCCACTGGCCTCTTCGATGCGAAGCCTCGACGACCGTGTGCTGCTGGCGGCGCGCGGCCTCGGCTCCAGCCGCATGCGCACCTTCTGGTCGGTGTTCGTGCCGATGACCCGCTCCGGCATCATCGGCTCGGCGCTGATCGTCTTCGTCTTTTCGCTCGGCTTCTTCGTCACGCCGGCGATTCTCGGCGGCGGCCGCAGCGTGATGATCGCTGAGCTGATCTATCTCCGCATCTTCCAGAGCCCAGACTGGGGCCTGGGCGCGGCGATCAGCGTGGTGCTGGTGTTATTCGTCGGCGCGCTGATGGCGCTGCTTTTCCGCTATATCAGGCCGAAGCAGTTGGTGTAGCGCGATGCCGACCTACCGCCCCGGTCCCGTCTCGCTGATCCTCGCCGCCCTGGTCGCGCTATTCCTGCTGTTGCCGCTGCTCGCCGTCATCCCGGTATCGCTGACGCCGAGCCGCATGCTGGCGATGCCGTCGGGCGAACTGTCGCTGCGCCATTACCAGGCGCTGATCGAGGATCCGCGCTGGATCAATTCGATCCTGCTCTCGATCAGGATCGGCATAGTCAGCAGCGCCTTTTCCACGGTGCTGGCACTGTGCTTCAGCCTCGGCGTCTGGATGTTCCAGCCGCGCTTCACCGCCGCTCTCGTCGGCTTCGTGCTGCTGCCAATGGTGGTGCCGCCGGTGGTCTCGGCAATCACGCTCTATTTCCTGCTGACCTCGATCTCGGGGTTCTCGTCGTTCTTCGGCTATGACACCTGGCTGGGTGTCGCCATGGCGCATGCGGTGATGACGGTGCCCTTCGCCACGGTGCTGATCCTGGTGTCGCTTAGCCAGCTCGACCGCCGCATCGACCTCGCAGCCCGCGGCCTCGGCGCGACCGTGTGGGAGCGCGCCACCCGCATCATCATGCCCAACATCAAGTTCGGCATCGTCACCGCAGCACTGCTGTCCTTCGTGCTGTCCTGGGAAGAGATCGGCGTCACCCTGTTCATCACCTCGGTCAACGCCATCACGCTGCCGCGGCTAATGTGGATGGGCCTGCGCGACAACATCGACCCGGCGATCGCAGCGCTCTCGGTGATCCTGATCGTCATCACCGTGCTGGTGCTTGTGGCGCGAAGCGTCGTGGTCAGGCTGCGCGCGGCGCAGTAGACGCCGCCTCACGCCGTGGTGACTGGCGCGAATGAAACCTTGGGCTACGATTTTCGTTATAGATGGTTCAACAGGTCGAAGGCCCCGCCATGAACCAAGGATGGTTTGCCAAGCCGGTTGCGGTTGCGGTCGGCATCGTGGGAGATATCCGCAACATTTCCAACGCACGGCAGGCTGTCGCGTTGCTGGAAGCCCACTGGCGTGACACCGGCAGCGCCAAACACGGGGTGGCACTGCGCACATGCCGCCGCGCCATGAGCGACGACCGCTGGACCGAAGCCGCCAGGAACGCATTCGTCGAGGCCGCGCGGGAGGCGCATGTCCTGGTCGAGCGCGCCGTCGAACCGGAGAACCGGTCCAGGCAGGCAGGACCGTGATCGATTTTTGAGAGCTCGGTGGTCCGGCGGATTTATTGCATCTCAGGCAGCATGCAACCTTGGAACGGCGCTGACGTCGACCTCGCGCTCCGCATGCCAGGCATCATAGGCAGCCTGCATCCTGAGCCAGATCGCGGCGCCGTCGCCGAACATCTTTCCAAGACGGGCAGCGACAGCCGGCGACACCGGCTTCTTTTCGCGGATGATGTCATAAAGCTGCTGGCGCGAGATTCCGAGCAGATTGGCGATTTCCACCTTGGTCTTTCCGGTTGCCGGGATAATGTCGTCGAGCAGCGCCCCAGGGTGGGATGGGCAGCGCTCCATCGGACGCATCGGCTCATACACGCTCATAATCGATTCTCCAATCTAAGCCGTCTCAATGGTACTGTTCGAAATCGACGCGGGCAGCATCATTGGCGTCGAATTCGAATGTGATGCACCACGGCCCGTTGACATGCACCGTGTAGCGGGTCGGGTTAAAGCCCTTCAAAGCGTGGAAGTCGACGCCGGGCAGGTCCATGTCATCAGGCCTTTCCGAGACTTCCAAGCGGTCAAGACGGACAAGGATGCGCTTATGCATCTTGGCGTCGATCTTTCCGGTCTTTCCGGTTTGAAAGAGGTCCCGCCAGCGCCTTGTGCTTGAACGACTTGATCATGCAACATGTAAGCATATTGCTGACGCGGGTCAAGCAGGTGTAAGCAAATGATTTACAGAATGGTCCGAGCCAATCGGAGGCAATAGCTACGCCCGCTGGATGCTGGGCCGGGCCAGCCGAATACCTGGCGGACCTATGTCACGGCATTATCCGCTATCCCATGGCGTGGCGAATAGTCTTGGACAGGCGGCTCAAAAATGCCGGCCTCGACGATGCGTCGAGCTTCCACGACAGCACTGCCGTCGCCATTTTCCGCGGCAACAGCCCGACCGACAGGAACCAGGCGGCAAGGATGGCGCGCCGCCGCAAGGATGCGGTCATTTCGAGGCTGGCGACGGCGCCGGCCGCCCCGAGCGCCAGCCGGGAATCATCGGCCACGGGGTGTCGGCCGCTGTCGGCGCAGAGCGACGCCAGCCGCTCTTCCAGGTGGACCGGATCGTGGCGGACAGCATCCGACGGCACGATGGTCAGGCCGATCCCCGAGGCCTGGTCCGACAGCGCCTGCATGCGGCGGAAATCGTGGGTTACCCGCCAGCGTGCCCGCTCGGCGAGCTTTTCACCGAAGACTGAATGGTTGGCGCCGTGGATCCGGTAGGCGCCGAGGCATTCGTCGATCGATTGGACATGCCCGTACATCGGCGCCAGCGTTGCCAGATAGCCGTCGGCGCCCTGGCGGAATTCCGGCTCCGGTATCGGCATGATCGATTCGAGCGTTGCGCGGTCAAAGGCCAGCCCGCTGGTCACTGTCGTCTGATAGCGGCCCTTGTGCAGGAGTTTCGGCATGACGTCACCGCTGTCGAAAGGCAATTCGGGCGGCGGAAAGACATCCTTGATGCGTTGCCCCTCGTCGACGATATGCAGTCTGGACTGGACCTGGGCGGTTGCATCATCCCAGGTTTCGACAATGGTGGAGACGGCGGTTGGATAAAGGTAATCGTCGGCGTCGAGGAACAGGACGATCTTGCCCGAGCTCGCCGCAAAGCCGGTGTTGAACGCCGCCGCGTGTCCGCCATTTTGCGCCCGCGGGCATGCAAGGATCTCGTCGCGATAGGATTCCATGATTGTCGTGGAATTGTCCTGCGATGCATCGTCGACGACGATGACTTCGACATCCGCGTAGTCCTGCTCGAGGGCACTGTCGATGCTGCGTTTGAGGAAACGCGCGTAGTTGTAATTCGGGATGATGATGGATACCGGAATTCTCGGGACAGGCTGCATCGCGTTTGACCTCGCATCTTGCTTTGGTTCGGCAAAGGCCCTCATGGGCCTGCCCCCCTCTTCAAGCGCCCTCTTGGCGCGCAACGAGTTCCCTGGGAGAAAGCCTGCGCTTTCCATCAGGAGACGGGTCACGTTTCGCTTTGCGACTTCGTATTGAGGCCGCCATTGCCTTCGAGGCTGCTGCCATGGTCAGGGTTGGCGGCAGCAAAAGCTCCGACGGTTCGGCCAAGGTGAGTCGCAACCGAGCCCGACGAAATGTCTCGCCTCGCGATCAGGTCGGGACCGAAGCGGACGGTGCCATGAAGGCATGGCGGATACTGGCCTTCAAATGCGGCTGGAACAAGCCCCGCGTCGAAAACAGGGTCACTTCAGGTTGCGTTTCAGGCGGCATACTGCGACCGCCGGCGCTTTTGCCCCGGAGCCGGCGAACCGCCTCCGGGCCTTATAGTCGTGTGGCCTAAACAGTCAGGCGGCCTGCAAACCCGGCTGCGACAGGTCGACTTCCTCCGGCAAGTCACCGGCCATAGCGGCGGCAAACTTCGTCTGGTCGAGTTCTCCCTCCCAGCGCGCCACCACCACTGTCGCCACCGCGTTGCCGATGAAGTTGGTCAGCGCTCGGCATTCCGACATGAAGCGGTCGACACCGAGGATCAGCGCCATGCCGGCGACCGGCACGGTGGGGACGACTGAAAGCGTTGCCGCCAGGGTGATGAAGCCGGCGCCGGTGATGCCGGCGGCACCCTTGGAGCTCAGCATGGCGACGGCGAGCAGCAGGATCTGGTCGCCATAGGTGAGCGGCGTGTCGGTCGCCTGCGCGATGAACAGCGCGGCAAGCGTCATATAGATGTTGGTGCCGTCGAGGTTGAAGGAATAGCCGGTCGGGATGACCAGGCCGACCACCGAGCGGTTGCAGCCGGCGCGCTCCATCTTGGCCATGAGGCCCGGCAATGCCGCTTCCGAGGACGAGGTGCCGAGCACCAGCAGCAGCTCTTCCTTGATGTAGCGGATCAGCGCCAGGATCGAGAAGCCGTTGTAGCGGGCAACCGCGCCGAGCACCACCAGCACGAACAGCAGCGCGGTCAAGTAGAACGTGCCGATCAGCATGGCGAGATTGGCGATCGAGCCGATGCCGTATTTGCCGATCGTGAAGGCCATGGCGCCAAACGCGCCGATCGGCGCGGCCTTCATCAGGATGGCGACGAGGCGGAAGATCGGCGTGGTCAGCGCTTGCAGGAAATCGACGACGGGACGGCCGCGATCGCCGACCAGCGCCAGGGCGACACCGAACAGCACCGAGAAGAACAGCACCTGCAAAATGTCGCCCTGCGCGAAGGCGCCGGTGATGGTGTCAGGGATGATGTTCATCAGGAAGCCGACGATGGTTGTGTCGTGCGCCTTCTCGGCATACGCCGCCACCTTGGCGGTATCGAGCGTCGCTGGATTGATGTGCATGCCGGCGCCGGGCTGGACGACATTGGAGACGACCAGGCCGACGACCAGCGCCAGTGTCGAGAACACCAGGAAATAGATCATCGCCTTGCCGGCGACGCGGCCGACCTTCTGCAGGTCGGAAACGCCGGCGATGCCGGTCGCCACCGTCAGGAAGATCACCGGCGCGATCACCATCTTGACCAGCTTGATGAAGGCGTCGCCGAACGGCTTCATCGCCTCGCCGGTTTCGGGATAGAAATGGCCGAGCAGCACGCCGGCGGCGATCGCCGCCAGCACCTGCACATAAAGATGCCGGTATAAGGGAAGTTTGCCGCGCGGCTCGGCGGCAGCGATTGCTGTCTGCATGACGTCCTCCATGGCGCCCCGATCGAAAGCTCGACTCCCCGGGGCAGTTGTTTTGAGACCAGCAGCCTCGCGACTGCTGAATTCGTGTTTGCAACAGCCGTGCCAGATACGCAGAAGAGTGCTTCAGCATTGATTTTATTGAGCATTCGCAAACGTCCGTACTGCCGGACGCATGGTCAAGTGCGACTCTCCGCATAGGTCGAATTGTGTTTTGTGCGAATTCATGCACAAATGGGCGATGCTGCAACGCCCCGCTGGTGCCTTGTCTTCGACGCCCGAGCAACTCGCCAGGCGGGCGCGCCGAGCCTGGCTGCTGTTTGCGGCCATCGCGCTTTTGATCGTCACGGCAGCGCTCTACGGCGCCGGCCTCTATGGCCGCACCGCCGAGGTCGGGACCCTGGCGGCGCAGGGGCGTACCGACGCCAACCTGAAGGTCGCGCTGCTGCGCGCGGTGCTCGAAAGCCCGCGCGCCCTGCCGCTGCTTTTGTCCGCAGACCAGCAAGTGCGTGACGCGCTGTCGCAGAAGAATGCCGCGGCAATCGATGTGCTGAACCGCAAGCTCGAGGGGCTGGTCTCCGGCACCAAGGCGTCGGTACTCTATGTCGTCGGCACCGATGGACTGGCGATCGCCTCCAGCAACTGGCGCGAGCCGATCAGTTTCGTCGGCAATGACTACCGTTTCCGCGATTATTTCTCCGGTGCGATGCGGGCCGGAACCGCCGAGTATTTTGCGCTCGGCAATGTCAGCAAGCGCCCCGGCCTCTACATTTCGCGGCGCGTCGGCGATGCAGCCGCACCGCTCGGCGTCGTCGTCGTCAAGATGGAGTTCGACCAGCTCGAAGCCGACTGGCGCGAGGCGAACCGCCCGGCTTATGTCAGCGACGAGAATGGCGTCGTGCTGATCACCAGCGTGCCGTCCTGGCGCTTCATGACAACCGCACCGCTGGCCGCACCCAAGCAAGCCGCGATCCGCGACAGCCAACAGTTCGGCGACGCGCCGCTTGTGCCGTTGCCGATCACGCACCCGCGGGCGCTCAGCCCGGATGTGTCGATCGTCCACGCGGTGACGCCCGGCGGCAGCGACGCGGAGTATCTCAGCCTTTCCACGACGGTTCCTTCGACCCCCTGGCGGCTCGACTATCTTGTCCCGGTCGAAGCGCCGATCGCCGCTGCCGTCCGCGAAATGCGGCTTCTTGCGCTCGGCGTCGTCGTCCCGCTGCTCGGCCTTGCCGCGTATCTGTTGTGGCGCCGGCAGTCGGCGCAGATGCAGATTGCCGCCGAACAGGCGGCCCGCACCGAACTCGAACGCCGCGTCGTCGAACGGACCGAGGATTTGAGCCGCGCCCGCGACCGGTTGCAGGCCGAGATAACAGGCCACCGCAGCACGGAAGCCAAGCTCCAAATCGTGCAGCAGGATCTGGTCCAGGCCAACCGCCTCGCCATCCTCGGCCAGGTCGCGGCCGGTGTCGCCCATGAGATCAACCAGCCGGTCGCCACCATACGCGCCTATGCCGACAATGCCCGCACCTTCCTCGACCGCAAGCAGACCGGGCCGGCCGAGGAAAACCTCGGCGCTATCGCAGCCCTTACCGAACGCATCGGCTCAATCACCGAGGAGTTGAAGGCATTTGCCCGCAAGGGCCGCACCGCCGCCGAGCCTGTCGAATTACGTGGTGTTATCGAAGGCGCCGTCATGCTGTTGAGAAGCCGCTTTGCCGGCCGGCTCGACGCATTGGCCATCGACCTGCCGCCGCCGAGCCTCAAGGTCATGGGCAATCGGGTGCGGCTCGAACAGGTGCTGATCAACCTCTTCCAGAACGCGCTCGAAGCACTCGACGGCCGCGACGACGCTCATGTGCAGGTGTCGGTCGAGGAGACCGCGGACGGCGTGACGGTCGGCGTGTCCGATAACGGACCGGGCATTCCACCCGCGATCCTCAAATCGCTGTTCACGCCGTTCAACACCTCCAAGGAAAAAGGCCTTGGCCTTGGCCTCGTCATCTCGAAGGACATTGTCGCCGATTATGGCGGCCGCATCGAAGTTTCGAGCGACGACAGCGGCACCCGCTTCACCATTCATCTCCAGACAGCAGCGTAAGCCATCATGACGAACGACAATGCCGCGCCGGTGATCCTGATCGACGACGACCGCGATCTCCTCAAGGCCACCGTGCAGACGCTGGAGCTTGCCGGCTTCTCGGTCTCCGCCTTTGCGGTGGCGGCTGAGGCGCTGGCCGGGCTCGACGCCGGTTTTACCGGCGTCGTGGTGTCGGATATCCGCATGCCTCAGATCGACGGCTTGCAGCTTTTCAATCGCATCCTGCGGCTGGATACCGACATTCCCGTCATCCTCGTCACCGGCCACGGCGACATCGCCATGGCCGTCAAGGCGATCAAGGACGGCGCCTACGACTTCATCACAAAGCCCTTCGCCGCCGACCGGCTGGTACAGAGCGTGCGCCGCGCAGCGGAAAAGCGCCGCCTGGTGATGGAGAACCGCGCCTTGCGCGAGGCGGCCGGAGAGGCGCAGGACGGCCTGCCGCTGATCGGCCAGACGCCGGCGATGGACAGGCTGCGCCGCACGCTACGCCAGATCGCCGACACCGACGTCGACGTGCTGGTGACCGGCGAGACCGGCTCCGGCAAGGAGGTGGTGGCAAGCCTTCTGCATCGCTGGAGCCGCCGCGCCAAGGGCAACTTCGTTGCGCTGAATTGCGGCACGCTGCCGGAGACCGTCATCGAAAGCGAGTTGTTCGGCCATGAGGCCGGCGCCTTCACCGGCGCGCAGAAGAAACGGATCGGCCGCATCGAGCACGCCAGCGGCGGCACGCTGTTCCTCGACGAGATCGAAAGCATGCCGGTCTCGACACAGGTGCAGATGCTGCGCGTGCTGGAGATGCGCGAGGTCACGCCGCTCGGCACCAACGAGGTACGGCCGGTCGACCTGCGCGTCGTCGCCGCCGCCAAGGTCGACCTCGGTGATCCGCGCCAGCGCGGCGCCTTCCGCGAGGACCTCTACTACCGGCTCAACGTGGTGACGATCTCGATCCCGCCGCTGCGCGAACGCCGCGACGACGTCGCCCTGCTGTTCTTCTATTTCGCCGAGCGCGCTGCCGCCCGTTTCCACCGCCAGGTGCCGGCAGTGCCGGCTTCGGTGCATCGCCATCTGAGCGACCATGACTGGCCGGGCAATGTGCGCGAACTGGCGCATTTCGCCGAGCGGTTCGTGCTTGGATTGGAGGAAGGCGCCGGAGCACAACCCCCTGCCCCGACCCAATCGAACACCGCCATGAAGCTGCCGGAGCGGCTGGAGCGCTACGAGGCCGACATCATCCGCGAGACGCTTGGCCGCAACGAGGGCGACGTCAGGCGCACGATCGAAGCGCTGGGGATTCCGCGCAAGACCTTCTACGACAAACTCCAGCGCCACGGCATCGTGCGCAGCGATTTTTCCCGGTAACCGCCGCCGGGCCTCGACCGGGCGGCTCGGTTACTTGGCGTCGTGGAAGATGATGCCGACGGTGTGGCGCATGCCGGAGCGAAGCCGGCTGACGCCGTGCCTGAGATTGACCCGGTAATTACCTCGTGTGCCCTGGACCGGTCGATTGTGGACCGCGAAAGCGACCGCATCGCCCTGGCGCAGCGGCACCACCTCGGCGCGGCTCTGCATGCGCGGACGCTGCTCGGTCAGCACGAACTCGCCGCCGGTGAAATCCTTGCCTGGTTCCGACAACAGGATCGCCACCTGCAGCGGGAAGGCAAGATCGCCGTAGAGATCCTGGTGCAGGCAGTTGAAGTCGCCGGGAACATATTGCAGCAGGAGCGGCGTCGGCCGCGTCTGGCCCTGCTCGTGGCATTGCTCGAGGAACGCGGCGTGTTCGTCGGGATAGCGCTGCGCGATACCCATGCGCTCGTTCCAGTCATTGGCGACCGCGGCCAGGCGCGGATAGAGCGCGGTGCGCAAGCCGCCGATCAAGTCGGGCAAGGGATAGCGGAAATAGCGGTACTCGCCCTTGCCGAAGCCATGCCGCGCCATATGGACATGGCTGCGGAAATGGCTCTCGTCCGAATAAAGTTCGGCAATCTGCCGGCACTCCTGCGGCGTCAGCAGCTTTTCCATCACCGCGCAGCCATAGCCGCTCAGCTCATCGGCCAGCGTCCGCCAATCATATCCGGCAACGCGCAGCTCCGCCGATTTCACCGCCGCTTTCGCGCCTGTCGAATGGATGGTCATGGCTTCGCCTCCTGTGGCTTCTGGTCATTGAGATGGGTGAAACGGCGCGCGCGGACCACCCGTTTCTTGCCGGGTGAGCCTCGCGGGATGGGACACCATCCAATTTCCCATTTCGTTGTTGTGCGCTAAACTTGTTCCACTTCAACGGGCCGCCACCCCCATGATCGTCCAGACCTGCATCAATGGCGCGCGCAGCGCCGATTATCATCCGCAACTGCCGCTGACGGCGGAGGCCATGGCGCGTGACGGCGCGGCCTGCATCGCCGCCGGCGCCGCCGAACTGCATGTTCATGCCCGCGGGCTGGACGGTCGCGAAAGCCTGGCTCCGGCGGCGATGGACCGGACGGTGCTGGCGCTCCGCCGCGCCTGCCCGGGGACGCTGATTGGCGTGTCGACGGGTGCCTGGATCGAGAACGACGACCAGCGGACGCTGGCCGCGATCGCCGCCTGGAGCGAGCTGCCCGACTATGCCTCGGTCAATCTCAGCGAGAATGCAGCGCCCGCCGTCATGGAAAGCCTGCGACGGCGCGGTATAGGCATCGAGGCCGGCCTCGCCTCGGTCGCCGATGCCCAGCGCCTGGTCCGCCTCGACCACAGCAGCCAGGTGCTGCGCATCCTGATCGAAATCTCCGAGCAGGAGCCGGACGCGGCGCTGGAGGTCTGCGACGGCATCGCCGCGGTGCTCGACGGCGCCGGGATGCGCCGGGCGATCCTACTGCACGGCGCCGACGCCACGGTCTGGCCTTTCGTGCACCGGGCGGCGGAGCGCAACTGGTCGACGCGCGTCGGACTGGAAGACGGCAAGGAGCTTCCTGATGGAACGGTGGCGTCCGGTAACGCCGCGCTGACAGCGGCAGCCGTCGCGATCTTCGAGACCAGCCGGTAACGCGAGGAAAGCGTTGATGACGGCCATTCTCCTCTTCACAGGGGAGATGCCAAGTTTTGGCAAGGAGGGCAGCACGAGGGGCCTGCCCGTTGACGCTCCGGACCAAACCCGAAAAGCCCCGGCCGAAGTCAGGCGGATCTAGAGTGCGGCCGCACGATAATGTCAGTAAATCTTATATAAAACTTTATGTATTAATTAAACCGGCGATTAATCAGCACATCAACGATCCCGTATGTTAATGTTCTCCTGCTTCGGGGACCATTTTTTAATGAACATCATTCCAGAGAATGATCACGCTGCGCCGCGTCGGGTTCAACAGTATACATCGATACAGGTCTTGCGCGGGCTGGCAGCTCTCATGGTTGTTGTCTATCATCTTCCGGCCGCACTGGGCATGCTCGATCTGCGTATTCCCATTCTAAACAGTGGCGTTGACCTGTCTAAACAGTGGCGTTGACCTGTTTTTCGTCATCAGCGGTTTTGTCATGGTTCTCTCGACGGAGAACAGACGTCGTGACCACCGTGCTTTTTTGATGCAGCGGTTCACGCGCGTCGTTCCGTTCTATTGGGTTATGACCTTCCTCATGGTCGCCGCACTTTGGTTGTTTGCCGGTCGTGCAGTGTCTCTTGAGCAGACCACCAATAGCCTGCTTTTCATACCCTATCTCGATACGGTCACAGGCTATGTCCAACCGGTGCTTGGCGTGGGTTGGACGCTCAATCTGGAAATCCTGTTTTACATTCTGTTCGCGGCGACTATGGGTTTTGGCAGGTTGACGCAAATGGCCGCGGTCGGCGTTGTCTTTGCAATCGCCGTTGCTGCACGCATCATCTTCAAACCCGCCGCCGACACTGTGCTGTTTTTCTACACCACGCCAATCCTGTTTGAGTTCCTTGCCGGCATGGCTCTCGGCCACCTGGTCCGCGGGCTGACGCGTTTGCCTGTTTTCCTGGGTGCCTCGGCAATCGTGTTCGCCATCATGTCCGTGCTGGTGATGGTACTTGGCTTCAACTTGCCGCGAACCCTTGCTCAGGGAATCCCGGCGTTGATCCTTGTCGCGGCTTGCATCAGCCTGGAAAGCTACTTCCGGCTTTTTGCTCCTCGCGTGCTGGCAATATTGGGCGATGCTTCCTACTCTCTCTATCTAACGCACCCTATCGTGCTGCTTGCGACCGCTCCTGTCGTTGCAAGCGCCAATCTGTCACCATGGCTTGCAGGCGTGGTTATTGTCACCGCCTGCATTGCCGTCTGCCTGGCCAGCTACAGTTTTATTGAAAAGCCGCTTTTGGCCATATCGCGGATGAGCCGTTCCGCCCATCAGGTGAAGGCGCAATGAGTTGCTGCTGCGCCCCCACCAACTTGGTCGGCGTGCTATGGAGGTGCGTTGCACCTCTTGCGCACCCTCGAACACAGCGCGTCCCGAACGGCGCTGTCCCGCCAGCCTCAAACCGGCGGCGCTGAACCTCCAAAGGTGTCCTGAACACAAAAAAACCGCCTCGGCGGGCGGGTCGTCGGTGTGAATCAGCACCATACCCAAATTAGTAGCATAGCTGCCGGCACAAAGCAAGAACAAAATGTGGCGACATCGACGAAACTGCCGATAGGCACAGCGGCACGGCGGATGACATGGCTCTTGCCGTTATTAAAAATCTCTCATAAGGTATTTTCATATCAGAAAGAAAATACGATAGTTTCTTTCCTTTTATGAAAGCCTGAGCGTTTGCGGGAACATCTGGATCAGACCGACCGGCGACTGGTCAAGCTGCTGTCGCAAGATGCGCAGCTTGGCGTCAACCGCCTCGCCGAGAAGATGGCGATCTCGGTGCCGACGGTGCGCATGCGGCTGCGCAACCTGCTCGACCGCAACCTGCTCAAGATTGTCGGGCTGCTCAACCTGACCGAACGCCCCGAGCTGATCTCGGCGATCGTCGGCATCAATGCGCAAGGGCGCGGCCGGGCGCGAGAACTGGCGCAGCGCATCTCCGAACTGCCTTTCGTGAACTCGGCCGCCGTCGTCACCGGGCGCTTCGACATCATCGTCGACGTAACCGTGGCCGGCGATGTCGCCGATCTCTACCGCGTCACCAGCGAGTTGATCCCCGGCGCCGGCGAGCCGGGCGAGGTCGTGCGCAGCGAAACCTTCGTCGTCATGGCGTCCTGCAACAAATGGGTCAGCCTGCCGGAAGGCTGCTGGTCGGACGAGACGCGGAAGGAAATGGCATGAAGATCGCGGTTCTCGGCGGCCTCGGCCTGCAAGGCCGGGCGGCGATCGCCGACCTCGTTGCCAGCGACGGCGTCGAGCAAGTGGTCTGCCTCGACACCGCAACCGACGGCGCTGCGCGGCTTGGCGGCCTGACCGACCTTGCCCGGGTGCGTTTCGTCGTGCCGGAGGGCGCGATCGGCCCAGCATTGGCCGATGTGATGAAGGACGTCGACGCGGTCATCGACCTGTTGCCGCAGCCGCTGATGCGCGAGGCGGTGCAGGCGGCGATCGCCACGCGCACGCCGCTGGTCACCACCAATTACGGCAAGGCCATCGGCGACCTCGCGCCCGAGGCCGAAAAGGCCGGCGTTTCGATCGTCACCGAATGCGGGCTCGACCCCGGCATCGACCTTGTGCTCTACGCGCGCGCCGCAAGCCAGTTCGACACCATCACCGCGATCGATTCCTACTGCGGCGGCATTCCCGAGCCGAAAGCGGTGGTCGAGCCGCTGCGCTACAAGGTGAGCTGGAATTTCGACATGGTTCTGGTCAGCCAGAACCGCGACAGTGTGCTGGTCGAGGACGGCAAACGGGTCGATGTGCCGGCCGCCCGCCAGCACGACAATCGTTTCATCCACGAGATCGAGGTGGCGGGGCTAGGCAGGCTGGAAGCCTTCCCCAATGGCGACGCGCCGCATTACGCCGGCATGCTCGCCGCCGCCAAGGAGCTGCAGCGCTCCGGCCGCTATTCGCTGCGCTGGCCCGGCTGGTCGGCGTTCTGGGCGCCGCTGAAGCAGCTCGGCTTCCTGTCCGAGGACAAGGTGCCTGGCACCGGCGTCAGCCCACGCGAATTCCTCGGCCGGCTGCTTGGCCCGCAACTGCAATATGGCGCGGACGAAAAGGACCTTTGCGTGATGCGCAACGTCTTTGTCGGCAGCGAAGGCGGCCGCCGCAAGACGGTGACCTCGGAGCTGGTCATCGAACGCGACCTCGCCTCCGGCCTGTTCGGCATGAGCCTCGGCGTCGGCTATCCCGCCAGCATCGTGGCGCAGATGCTGGCAAGGCGCGAGATCGCCACGCCCGGCCTGCTCAACCCGCTGCTGCATGTGCCGGATGGCCGCTTCCTCGATGAGCTCGCCAGGCGCGCCATCAATGTCGCCGAAACGGTGAGCTGGGATTGAAGATTTTCGAACGGTGGTTGCCGCCGGCAACGGCGCCGCCGCTCAAAAGCGCCCCCCAACGGAAATCAAAGGGGTGAAACAACAAGTGGAACAACAAACGACAACAAGGAGGAATGCCCAAATGAAGATTGCCAAGCTTTTCATCGCCGGCCTTGCGCTCGCTGGCCTTACCGCTGCCGCCAGTGCGGGAACGCTCGACGAGATCACCAAGCGCGGTGAGTTGCGTGTCGCCGTGCAGACGCAAGGCCCGCCCTTCTCGCTGGTGGGTGCTGCCGGCGAACGCACCGGCAGTTCGGTCGAACTCGCCGAACTGATGGCCAAGGAAATGGGCGTCAAGATCACCTTCCTCGACTTCGACTGGGACGGCCTGATCCCGGCGCTGCTGTCGGGCAAGGCCGATCTTCTGGTCGCCGACATGACCCCGACACTGGCGCGTGGCATGAAGGTCGCCTTCACCAAGCCTTACATGTACACGGGCAGCACAGTCTTCACCAAGGCTGGGACCGCCTTCAAGTCCACCGAGGACTGCAAGGCCAAGGGCACCAAGATCGCGGTGCTGCTCGGCGCCACCGGCGAGAAGGAAGCCAAGGCCGCCTTCCCCGATGCCGATATCAAGAGCTACAAGGGCGGCGGCCCGCTGTTGCTCGACGCCGTCAACAACGGCCAGGCCGATTGCGGCGTCAACGACGTCTCGGCGGTCAAGGGCCAGTCAACCGCTTACCCGGCCGGCAGCTTCATCATCATGCCGGACATGCTGTCGAAGGAGCCGCTGGCCTTCGCCACGCGCTATGACGAGCAGGACCTGCTGGTCTGGATGAACCTGTTCCTCGACCAGGTCAGCCTCGACGGCCGCCTGCAGAAGAACCTCGATTACTGGGTCAATTCCGACGCCTGGAAGAAGGATCACTGAGTAGAGTGAATGGTGAATAGTGAATAGTAAGTAGGGAGTAGGGAGTAGGGAGTAGGGAGTAGGGAGTAGAGAAGAGCTACTCGCTACTCGCGTACGCCCTACTCACTACTCACTATTCACTATTCACTATTCACCATTCACCATTCACCGTCCAAAATGCTCGAAAAATTCAGCTTCCGCACCATCGTCGAATATCTGCCCCTGTTCGGGCAGGGCCTCGTCACGACCGTGTGGCTGTCTGTCCTCTCCTTTGCCGGCGCACTCGCCGTCGGCATCGTGCTCGCCGCCATGAACCTGCAGCGCGGCCGGCTGTTCCGCGTCCCGGCCAAGGCCTATATCGACGCGGTGCGCGCCACGCCGCTGCTGGCGCAGCTTTATTTCCTCTATTTCGGCCTGCCGCGGCTCGGCTTCGTCCTGCCCGAGCTCGTCGTCGGCATCTTAGCCCTGTCGCTGAACAGCGGCGCCTACGTCGCCGAGATCATCCGCGCCGGCATCCTGTCGATCCCGCGCGGCCAGGTGGAGGCCGGCGTCGCTTCGGGCATGACCTATGTCCAGCGCATGCGCCTCGTCATCCTGCCGCAGGCGTTCAAGGTGACGATCCCGCCGCTGCTCGGCCAGGCGATCGTGCTGGTCAAGGATTCCGCCCTACTGTCGCTGATCTCGGTCGCCGAATTGACGCGCGCCGGACAATTGCTCGCCTCCGACCGCTTCATGCCGGCCGAGGGTTTCATCACCATCGCCGCCTTCTACCTGCTGCTCTATTACGGGCTGAAGGGTCTGGCGGCGCTCTCCGGGCGCTGGCTCGGCCTGGCGGGGGCACGGACATGATCTGGCAGCAGCTGCAAAGCGTCGCCGGCAGCTATCCCCTGGCGCTGCGCGGCCTCGGCATGACCGTGGTGCTGTCGCTGATCAGCCTGGTGCTGGGCACGCTGCTCGGCTTCGGCCTCGGCATCCTGCGCACCGGCGGCAACCGGCTGATCAGCGGCGCGATCGGTGCCTGGGTCGACCTGATCCGCGGCACGCCGTTCCTGGTGCAGATCTTCCTGATCTTCTTCATCCTGCCGGAACTCGGCATCGAGCTCGACGCCTTCACCGCCGGCATCATCGCGCTGACCAACCTGGCCGCCTGCTTCATCTGCGAGATCGTCGTCGCCGGCATCCGCTCGGTGCCGACCGGCCAGGTCGAGGCAGCACTTGCGTCCGGCCTGTCGCGCTGGCAGCGCATGCGCCAGGTGGTGCTGCCGCAGGCGATGCGCATCGTGCTGCCGCCGCTGGTCGGGCAATATGTGCTGCTGATCAAGGATTCCTCGGTCGTCTCGGCCATCGGCCTCACCGACCTCACCCGCGTCGGCTGGCTGGTGGTGCAGCGTGTACCCAATGGGCTGCTGGTCTTCTTCCTCGTCGGCCTCGGTTACTTCATCGTCTGCTACCCCCTGATCATGCTGGCCCGCCGGCTGGAGCAACGCATGGGCGCGGCGCATGGCGAGGTGCAATTGTGATGTCGAACCCCAGCAAAAATGGCACCGGCATGATCGAATTTCGCGGCGTCAACAAATGGTTCGGCCAGCTCAACGTGCTCAGGGATATCACGCTGAGCGTCGAGCCGCGCGAAGTGGTCGTCGTCTGCGGCCCGAGCGGCTCGGGCAAGAGCACCTTGATCCGCTGCATCAATGGGCTGGAGACGATCCGCGACGGCGACCTGACGGTCGACGGCCAGCGCCTCGGCGACCCCGCCACCAACATGACGCGGCTGCGCACCGAGATCGGCTTCGTCTTCCAGTCGTTCAACCTCTACCCGCACAAGACGGCGCTCGAGAACGTCACCCTGGCGCCGATCCATGTCCGCAAGATCCCGCGCGCTGAAGCCGAGAAGGCCGGGCGCGAATTGCTCGCCAAGGTCGGCCTCGCCGACAAGGTGAACGCCTATCCGGCGCAGCTGTCTGGTGGCCAGCAGCAGCGCGTGGCGATCGCCCGCTGCCTCGGCATGCGCCCCAAGATCATGCTGTTCGACGAGCCGACCTCGGCCCTCGATCCCGAGATGATCTCCGAAGTGCTCGACGTCATGGTCGCGGTGGCCGAGGAAGGCATGACCATGATGGTGGTGACGCACGAAATGGGCTTTGCCCGCAAGGTCGCCCAGCGCGTCGTGTTCATGGACGCCGGCGCCATCGTCGAGAGCGGCACGCCGGACGAGTTCTTCTCCAACCCGAAGACCGACCGCAGCCGCGCCTTCCTGAGCAAGATCCTGCGGCATTAGGGCTAACAACTCAATCAGCTGACTGCCGGCTGCGACCGAGATGAGTGGAAATCGACCTTAGGACTCGTGCACCGTGACCTTGGTCACACCTCTGTCGCCACGCTCAATCTTAATGCGCTCGTCACTCGGGACAGGCGGCGGAGCTACGCTAGCAATCTTTCCGTCCTCTAACCGATCCGCAGTCAAAAGCTTTTCCGCTTTCGCCGTCTTTAGGCACTCTAATTGATTGATATACAATCCTGACATGCCGGCCTCCCAAACGAAAAAATCGGACAAGAAAATGTTAATAGCGAGCAAGAAGGCGGAAGAAGAAACTTGCGAATTAGAAAGCGCATCACGCTTTCAATATAGCGGCCGAGTCCCTGGCCCTCAATGTCAACTAACGGACGTGGTTTACACAGCATGCCGAGAGGTCTGCAGAAGGTTCAACTCGGTCGTTCAGAATGATTGGGTTTTGACCTAAAACGTCAGCCGGCCGTGGCCGGCGTCTTCAGCCAAACGTCGCCAGAGGGTCGGCGCTGATCTCGACCCAGCCGACGGGCTGAAAAGAAGCACAGTTCTGGCTCCATGACGCCGGCAGAGCCGATGGTCCCGCCAGCGCAATTCCTTTCTCTGCCCGTTTCGGACCGACGCTTCTCAGAACGCGAAATCCGCGGACTGAACGACATCGGCTGCGAGCCAGGTTTCATGAACTTGCAAGATCTCGGGCCCCCGGCTGTAGCCGCGATCGCGGACCACCATCGTCGTGACCCGGCCATTGTTCGGTTGATCGGAGTCCTTCGCGTCGCGTTGCCATTCGTGGTAGTTCACGACCGCCAGGTCGGCGCTTTGATGGCTGATCCGGATGTCGCGTATCTTGATACGGAAGGCCGGATTCGATCCGTAGATGCTCTTCATGTAACCTGCGAAGTCCTTTTTCCCGAACGCCCTGCCGCCTGGCATGATGGCGACCAGATCATCGCTGATCCGGTCGAGCGCATTCTTCTTGAACGTCGCATCGTCGCCACGGCATCGGCCCGTCACCCAGTCGGTGAAGAATTCGTGGACGTCGTGGATCGTCGCTTCGATTTCCTTCGTTTGAAGGGACATGTTTTCCTCCTGTCTTAAGATGATGCTGGATCAGGCGCTTTGCGCTGTGGCTTGCCCGACCGGAGGCTCCTTGAGGACAGCCCGTACCACGCGAGCCACAGGCACATGAGAAGCGAGGAAATCAGCCAGATCGGACCTCCGATGCCGATCCCGAGCTGCTCACCGAGTGTCCACCCGGTTGCCGAAAGGATACCGAACGCCGAGCCGACGATCGCGGCCCATCGGGGCAGTATCCCGACGTCATCGCGGGCGTCGTGATACGCGACAAGCGCTGTCGCCAGGGCGAGCGCCCAGAATCCGTTACCCATGCCGCCGGAAAACGCCCACCAGGTCATGAAGGCGTTGGTGTCACCCCGGTCGGCCGCGACCGCGACCACCGATGCCTCGGCGACTGCGGTGGAGAACGTGGTCAGGGCGCCGAGAGCCATCACTATCCAGGCAGAACTCAGCATCGGCGAACGCCGGACCCGGGGGTTGAGTGCCAGGTTCAGGAACGAAGCGCCGGCGATCAGGAACAGCGCCGCTGCCGCCGTCCAATGGACCGTAGCCCATCGCCCATGGCCCTCGGCGATATTCTGCATCTGAACAGACAAATCCGCGTCCGGTGGCCCGTGAAAGACGAGCGCAGCCGCCAGCAGCAGCGTTCCGGTGGCGAGCCAGACACCGCCCGGCCCGCTCATGTTGTTATTATTCGTTTGCATCGGGAAAACCTCCTGCGGCCTTTACCACGCCATGAGGTTTAGACCCGCGCCACGGTTGCCCGCTTCGGCGTAAGTACCCACGCAACGAGAAATTTTGGCTTGGGTAGGATTACCCAAACACGTCCATGCCGATCAGGGCGTGCTCGACCGCATAGGCCGTGGCTGCCGCGCGCGTGCGCACGTTCAGCCGCGTCAGGATATCGCTAACGTGACGATCTACCGTCCGCTGGCTCAGACCGAGCTCGCCGGCAACTTCCGGGTTGGTCAGGCCTGACGCGATCAGGCGCAGAACCTGCGTCTGTCTGGGGGTGAGAACTTCGCTGCCTGTCGCCGTCATAGTGACCCGCAGCTTGCCGGCAACGGCTTCGTCGGGGCGCGCGCCGAGCTCGCGGAAAAGTCTTATCGCTTCGTCCAGTTCGGTCCGCGCCGCTTCAGTATCGCCGGTTGCGAGACAGGCCCGCGCTGTCAGCACCCGCATCCGGGCAAGATGATAGGGCGCCCGAAGCTCCCAGAGGATCGCTACCGCGCGCCGGATATGGGCCAATGCCTCCGCGGCTCGACCAGCATGGATCAGCACCCGCGCGGTAGCCTCAGCGGCTGCGGCGCGGACTGCATCCGCGGAATATTGGCGCGCGCAGTCGTGCAGTGTTTCGCACAGCTCCCAAGCGTCATCGGCCGAACCGATAGCGAGAGTGATTTCCACCGCAGCCGGCAAGAGGCGGAGTTTGCCCGGCATGTCGTCGACGGACTGCAGTGCGCGGCGGATCGCCGAAAGGGCCGGCTGCTCGTGCCCCTGCTGAAATCGCATAAGCGCCAGCCCCGGCTGCGGATCGAACCCGAGCCTGCTCGCTGCGCGATAGGCGGCATCGGCCTCGTCCCATTGGCCGCGGAGGCGAAATACCTCGCCCTTCTGGTAGAATGCCGGACCGGCGTGGTGCTTCGAGGGCCCCTGCTGAAGGCGGATGCTGGCGACACCGGCCTCGCGGCCGGCCTCGTCCCAGTGGCCGTCGAGGATCAGGATTTCGGCCCGGTGGATCAGGCATCTGCCGGTGAAGGCAACGATGTCGGGCTGTCCCGCGCACCATCCGACCAGCGCCGATGTCCATTCCCTCGCCCGGCCCGTGGCATGAAATTTCTGACAGATCTCGATCACGCTGCAGTAGACCAGCCCGGTGACGATTGGTGAGAGCCGGCCCGAGGTGACCGAAACCATCACCTCGTCCAGCAGTTCGAAACCGCGCACATAGTCGCCGCGCAGGATCAATATCCGCCCCTGAAGGTGGCGCGCGATAGCCAAGAGGTCCGGATCTTCGCAGCGCTGTCCGATCTCCGCGGCACGTGTTGCGTGCGCGAATGCTTCGTCCGGACTGTCGGCGGCGAGGCTTTGTTCGACCATTGGGAGCTGAAGGTAACCGTGTTCTGCACATTCCTGCGTATGATCCTCGACCAGCCGGTTGGCGCGCGTCAGCCATCCGCTGCCTTGGGCGAATTCACCGCGAAACATCAGGGTGAGCCCGATCCAGAAGCCGCAACGCGCTGCGGATCGTTCGCGTCCGTTCCGGAGATGCTCTTCGAAGGCCCTTTCGTAGTCCCGAACGAATTCCTCCTCGCGCCCAAGCATGTAGGCGGCTTCCCCGAGGCGCTGGAGCTCGGCGCCGCCAAGTTCACTGCAGCGGTCTCTGTCTGACAGTTCGCGGTGAAGCCTGGACCAATCGCCGCGATTGGCTAGCTCCGCATACGGATCCGATGCAACTGCACCGTCTTCCGGCGACTTGTCGGGTGATCGGTCGGAGGGCGCGGGCATAGCCTCAGAATAGCACATATCTTGCTGAGGAGGTGGCGCCAGGTTACCAACGTGACAGAAGTTCGTTTCGGGCTCAATCGAGCCGTTCATCGCGTCCGCCGCCGAGGACCGGGAACGGTGGTGGAATGCTGCCATTCGTCTCGTCGACGGGAACGAGTAGGTAGCGCCAATATCGCGACATTCATGGCGCTTCTCAAAGCTCCCCTCGCGCAACGGCTCGATCGACCCATTTCTGCCGTTCCGATATCGGCCTCACCACCTCCAAGGCGGACATTCACACATTATTCGGCGAAAAATTCGGCGAAAAATCTCGTTCCGATCAAAGCCGCCCTACTTCGTTGCAGCGGCTGCGGTTTCCCCCGGCGGCATAATCCGCATCATGAAGGTCGACACCGCTTCCCCGGGTTTGAACGGGCCGGGAACCTGGTGGCTGACCGGCTTCACACTTTGGAGGAATGCCACGATCGCCATGGCGTCATCCGCGGTGAGATGCGCAAAATCGCGCCAAGGCATGATCGGCGCCAGGATGCGGCCGTCCGGCCGTTCGCCGGTCTGGATCGCGGTGACGATCTGCTCCGGGGTCCAGCTTCCGATACCGGTCTCCTTGTCAGGCGTGATATTACGGCCGACAAAGACACCAAGGCCAGGAATCTCGAAGCCCACATCTGAACCGCCAAGGAAGTGCGACATGTCGGGCTTCCCGAAGAAGTAACCGGATGTGTGACAGTCGCTGCAGCCGGCAATCGTAACCAGATATTCGCCGCGCGCGATCTGTGTGTCATCGGCCATGGCCGCGTAAGATGGCAGGGCAACAATCGACGCTGTCAAGAATGCAAGATGAACTGGTGTCCGAAACATTGCTTCCTCCCTGTGGTCTGTTCGTGGTTTGTCCGTCGACCTCCCGCGCCGTCAACCGGTCGCAATTCCCCGATTTTAACCGCGTCGGGGACGCTGAATTCTAGCATGGCCAGCACGTAGTAACTATCAGCGATCAATTGGACCGTCGGCACTTGTCGTGCCCCGTTGAGCGCAAGTGTGATGGAGCGTGCTCAGCCGACGCACAATGCCTTGTTTTGGCGCGATCGAGCCACGCACGGTGATGGATCGACTTCGTCGCCTGAAATGCCTTGTACGGTCGGACCGGGTCGAACTCGGTCGTTCAGAATGATTGGGTTTTGACCTAAAACGTCAGCCGGCTGTGGCCGGCGGCTTCAGCCGAACGTCGCCAAAGGTTCGGTTCGGACCTCGACCCACTGGCAGCGCCGGCTCTCGTGGTAGAAGGACAGGAAGGGCGGCGGGAACGCAGGGTCCGCGAAAGCGCCCACCGGGGTGGCGGTCAGACCGGGCTGGGTGTCGATCCGGTAGTGGACGGTGGTGCCGCAATCCGGGCAGAAGCTGTAGATGACGCGGCCGCCCTCGTCGCCAATGCGCGTGAACTCCGCCGAGCGGCCCTGGACAAAAACGTCACCTTCCTCAAACCACGTGTTGAAGCTGAACGCGCTGCCGGTGCGTCGCTTGCAGGCCAGGCAATGGCAGACGAGACGCGTACCGGCTCGCCCGAGCAGGTGGCTGACAGCTGAGCGCAGGAACATTCGGCGCGCCGCGTGATCATGGCTGGCTCCTCTCACGATTCCCTGAACGATATCGCTGCGTATCGGTGCTCAATTCGGCCCGCTTCTCATCCGAGACGACGGCGAGGTCCAGGACCTTCTGCAATTCGGCAGCATGCCGGAACGACGGTTCGGCCTGGACACCGCTGCGCACGGCATCGACGAAGCGCTGGTAGTTGGTCTGCACCGTTCCGGCGCCCAGAACTTGCCATTTGGCGTTCTCGACATCCTTGCCGATGCAGGCTTTCAGCTCCGAGCCGGTCAGATTGTGCACGACTTCGATGCCGCCCTTGTCGCCGTAGATGCGCAGGCGGAGTTCGTTCAAATGGCCGGTTGCCCAGCGGCTGGCATGGACGACGCCGAAAGCGCCATTGCTGAAATCGAGCGCCATAGTGAAGCTGTCGTTGGCGTCGAGCTCGTATTCGCCGATGCGGTTGCCGGGCGCCTTGTCGAAGGATCTCAGCCGGCAGAACACATGGTCGATGTCGAGCGCCGCGCCATAGCTGGCGAAATCGAGGATGTGGATGCCGACGTCGCCCAGCACGCCGTTGGAGCCGTGGCCGCGCGACAGCCGCCACAGCCATTTCGGATCGGTGCGCCAGTCGCCCCAGAATTTGGATATCAGCCAGCTCTGCAGATAGGACGCCTCGACATGCCTGACGGTGCCGATCTCGCCGGCCAGCACCATGGCGCGCGCCCTCTGCAGCGGCGCGACGTTGCGATAGGTCAGGTTGACCATGTTGATGATGCCGGCCCGCTCGGCGGCAGCGGCCATCTCACTGGCTTTCTGGTAATTTTCGGCCAGCGGTTTCTCGCACAGCACCGGCTTGCCCGCCGCGATCAGCATCATGGTGGTCGGATGGTGGATGCGATCGGGCGTCACGTTCGCCACCGCGTCGAACTTGCCCCACGCCAGCGCCTCGTCCAGCGACGCGAACCGGTTGGGGATACCGTAGATGTCCGAAAACTTGTCGACACGCGTACGGTCGAGATCGACGGCGCCGATCAGTTCGACGCCCTCGATCTTGCCGAACTGCCTGGCGTGCTCCTCCGCCATCCAACCGGTGCCGAGTATCAAGAGGCGCATGATTCTTATCCTTAGGACAGGGCTTTATCTTCTTGTTCGATCATGGATTTGGTCTAGCGAAAGCCGGCTTCGCCGGCGGAATGAAGTTTTCCGCCGCGCTCGACGATCGGCTCAAGTGCCTTTTCCACCGGCACGTTCGGCGCATCGAGGATGGCTGGATTGGAGCCTTGGGGGTTGTGCGCCCATCTCACCGCATTGCGCAGCACCTTGTGGACGTTGGCGTCGTGATAGGTCGGATAGGTCTCGTGGCCGGGCCTGAAATAGAAGATGTTGCCGGCGCCGCGGCGATAGGTCAGCCCCGACCGGAACACTTCGCCGCCCTGGAACCACGAGATGAAGACGGTCTCGAGCGGCTCCGGCACGGCGAACTGCTCGCCATACATCTCCTCGTTCTCGAGCTCGAAATACTCGCCGATCCCGGCAGCGATCGGGTGGTTGGGGCTGGTCACCCAAAGCCGTTCGCGCTCGCCCGCCTCGCGCCATTTCAGCGTGCAGGGCGTGCCCATCAGCTTCTTGAAGATTTTCGAGAAGTGGCCGGAATGGAGAACGATCAGCCCCATGCCTTCCCAGACGCGGCGCGTCACGCGCTCGACCACTTCGTCGGCGACGGCGCCATGGTCCTTGTGCCCCCACCACAGCAAGACATCGGTCTCGGCCAGACGGTCGGCCGGCAGCCCATGCTCCGGCTGCTCCAGCGTCGCCCACGACACTGATATCTCCGGGTCGAGCTTCAGTGCATTGGCGATCGTCGCATGCATGCCCTCGGGATAGATGCCCGCGACCACCTCGTTGGTCCGCTCATGAATATTCTCGCCCCAGACGACAGCGCGTATTGTCATGATGTCCTCGTGATTGTTTGAAGCTGGAGCCGCCCCTACGGGTCAGTCATAATATCCTCGGCCGGGAATGAAAACCGTTTCGCGGCCGGCTGCTGACAATCTGTTGGAAAGCGGGCGGGAAAGTCCACGCGGCAAAACCAGCGATGCCGGCGGGACAGCGCCCTGGACAGCGGCCCCTCTGTCCTGCCGGACATCTCCCCCACTTGTGGGGAGATGGCTGTCATCGGCGATTTCGCCAATCGCCAACGTTGCAGGATGGCAGCAGACAAACGCGAAGTCCGATCTCCCCCCTCGTGGGGGAGATGTCCGGCAGGACAGAGGGGGGCGCGAAGGAACGCTACAGAGCGGCTTTCATTCTCCGCCGCCCGCGAGCAATCTAAGCGCCTCGCCCCTCTTGGGCGACGCGTGTCAGCGGCTTCGACAGCCGCGGCACGACTACAAGCCGCTTGATCTTGCCCTTCTTGTAGGCGGCGAGGAAGCGGGCATAGTCCTTGAAGACGACGCAGCCATTGGATTCGGCGCGCCCGCCGCGCAGCATGTAGGTGTGGGCGAGCAGGCCGTCGCGGCCATATTTGTTGCTGCCGCTGGCCGGCGTCAGACGGATCGCCTCGACACCGTGAAAGCGCGATTCCCGCATCGTCAGATTGTAGGTATCCGGCGGCGTCGGGCCGACATTCTTCTTGTGGACGTAGCGTGGCTGGTCGACCATCGCGCCCAGTCCCGAATGTGCCTCCAGCCGCGAGCCGTCGGGCATATAGACGGTCTTGGCCGAGATGTCGTAGACGGCGACGCCAGTACCCATGTTGGGCGTGGTGAACAGGTTCCTGAAGGCTCCGCCGAGACCGCCGGAAGGCATGTCGGGCTTGGCATAGGCCAGCATGTCGCCGCCCTGCGTCTTCGACCGTTTGCCCGGCTTGCCCGACACGGCCGGCACTGCCGCTTGTGACGAATTGCGAGGCGACAGGCTGCCGGGTAGCGTCTCGGCCGGCGGAGCGTCGGCCGTCTGCACCTTGCTCGCCCTGGCGGTCCTAGAGGTCTGCGCCTTGGGCGGCTCCGTTTTCGATGCTTGATCCTTTTGCGCCTGGGCCCTTGGCGCCTGGTCTTTTGGCGCCTGATCTCTTGACGCTTGAGCCCGCGGCGCCTCGGCCGGCTTATCGATGTCCGCCCGCGGACGCAGCGTCGGCAGCGGAATGCTGTCGGGCATGTCGTCTTGCGGCGGCAGCGAGGCTAGCTGGACCTCAGGTTCTTGCGGCTCTTGCGAAGCCGCGGGCTCGCTTGCCGCGATGGCTGCCGGGAGCACATCGATCATCTGCTCCGGCAATGTATTCGCCAGCGCCAGCGCCAGGCGCGACGAGCGTTCGATCTCCGCCACCTCCGGCCCGAAGCGCACCGGTGCCGGGCCGTTCGGGTCGGGTATGCGTACCGGCTCGGCGAACCGGGCGTGGGCCGGCAGGCTGGCGAGCATGACGGGAGAGCGGGCTGAGGCACGGGCAAAGGCGGCGGCAAGCTTTTGCGGCGACAGCGCGGCCTTGGCGACCACGTCGTCGAAGCTCGATTGCCGCGACGCATCGGCGACAAGCGGCACGGTGTTGCGCTTGAGGCGGGCCGATTTTCCCTGGTGGACGAAGTTCGACGCCGACCGCAGGCAGTTGGCATCGCACCCGTGCTGCAGCAGCTTGGCCGACAGCGCCGCGTTGGCCGCGGCCCATGTCGGGGCCTGCGCCTTTGCAAGGCTGCGGCGAGGATCGGCAAGCGCGATGGTGCGCGGCGCGAGCAGGCTTTGCGGGAGACCGTTGGAAGCGGCGCTGAGCGAGGTTCCCACTGAATAAAGGCCGGCCAAAGTCGCCACCGACCATAAAGCAATGGCTGCGCCGACGGCCGGAACCGCGACCCAGCGTAGGCCGGGCCTCATCGAAGTCAATCCAGTTGCAGGACTGTCACCCCGGGTTTTCGCACTTACAAACGCCATTCAACCACTCTCAATCGGCCGATGCCGGCTAGCGGATTTCGCAGCCGTGACATTCACAGTTCGCCTGGTGCCCCCAGCACGCTTTGCGTCTGTTGCCGATTGATTCAAAAGATGGACAAAGTTGGTTAACCAATCCCTCTACCGACCGCCGATTGGGCGACGGTCACACCGAAAAACGCCCTCCAAAACCTGCATAGTTGGCAAAACTGCCCTCCAATGATGACTTTGCTGCCCGTTTTTGTCGGCCGAGTCAAGAAAGCGAAATGACTAGACCTTGCTGGGCGGAGTCGGCCATGGCTGCGAAAGTGAAGCCGGGCCGACCAGAATCTTGCGGCCGGCAGCCGCCGCCATCAAGCCCCGGCGTTCGGTCAAACCGGCGATTATCGACCTGGCACTTGTCGACCTGCCACTCGGGCGAATGAACGTTAACGTCTGAGAATTCGGGATAGCGGCAAGATGTTTGCCGCACAGCAGCTGAATGTCGCCAAGTGCCGGAGCGGGATATCCAACACCTAGGCCACAGCCACCACTATGTGAGCCTGGATTTTGGCAGCAACTTCGCCGCTGCCATGCCTGTCTGCAATCGCGGCTGCGGCGTAGTCGGTTGCAGCGTCCAGTTTTCCCGCCTCTCTGGCCTCGATTTCATTGCGAAGGAGAGTGCCCTGGCAATAAGCAACGGCCGGAAGGCGCGGCGAGGAGGCACGGCTTTGTTCGGCTCTCGTCTCGATCACCACACCGGAAAAACCTGCGTCCTCCAGCTCGCTACGGATCAGTGCCGTATCGTGGTAGCCATGCGGCGTGCGTGCCAGAAAGCGCGGCGGATCGTTCGGAAAAATCCTCGCCAGGGCATTCGTCACATCGTCCGCAAATACATTCTCTTCGATGCGATCCCATACGCTGAATAGAAAATGTCCTCCGGGCTTCAGGACTCGCCGGGCTTCGCGATAGGCAGATGAGCGGTTGGGAAAGAACATCGCGCCGAACTGACAACAAACGAGATCGAAGGCCGCATTTTCAAACGGTAGCGCCAGAGCATCCGCCTGACGCCATTTGATGCGATCGTCGGGAGCTTGCCGCGAAGCGGCGTAGTCGAGCATCGGCTGGTTGAGGTCGGTTACGACATAGCTTGCACCGGGCGACAGTTTTGGCGCCAATGCGCGGGTGACAACCCCGGTGCCGGCGGCGGTTTCCAAAACGGCGCTTGGCGACAAGGACGCTGCCCGTCGTGCAAGATCTGCGGCGAACGGCTCGAAAATCAACGGCACCATATAGCGGTCGTAGTTTTCCGGAATTGAGCCGGCGAATACCTTGTCCGTTTCCAACATTGCTATCCCCCGCCGTCCGTTTGATGGCTCGTCAGCATAGCATGGAATTGTTTGCTATTCGGTCGCATTCGACCGGGAGGCGGTTCGCTCCCGGAAGCTCCGAAACGCCGTGCTGCAATTATCTGCATATGTGTTAATATATTGTGGTCATGCGCATTGGTGCGTGGCCAAACATAAAATGGGAGGATGCGATGAAAACCATAAATCGCAGGTCTGCAATCGCGCTTGGCGTGACGGCGGCAGCGGTAACGCCTTTGTTCACGCTGGCGGCTGCTGCAAAGGTCAAGAAATACGGCCCGAAGGAAGGCAAGGAGATAGCCCCCGGCGTCAGATTGGTCGAGGTCGGCACCGGCAATTCCGATATCCCCGCTTACAAGAGCATCTCAATTGTCGATATAGTCTTTCAGCCCGGAGCAGCCGCCCCTCAAATGGTGATGGACAACGACATGGTCTGCACCATTGCTGCCGGTGAATTCACGATCAAGAAGGCGGACAAGGAATTCAAGCTCAAGGAAGGTGACGTGTACACCTGCTCCAAGGGCAAGACCGACGAGGCAGCCAACACCAGCAAGGTGGTCGGCATCCACCGCATCGCCGTCTTGATACCTGCCTAGCGCCTGCCGACGAAAACCGGCCCGCGTCCTCTTCGGAGACGCGGGCCTTTTGATGACGTGCGTGGCCTTGAGCGGTTCATCGTTTCACCGCTTCGACCCGGTCGACTTCGTCCAAGTGTGGTGAGGCTCATGCTGTTCATGGTTTTCCTCCCGATTTTTATTTATGAGCGGTTCTCCCTCCGCCCGCTTTGAAAGGGTGCGATTATATTAGAGATCGCGCAAGTTTCTGGCTGACTGCTGGCCGGTATAGGGGCCTGCATTGGCGGATTGGCAATCCGGCAGCGCGCTGAGCGTTTTGGAGTTCACGAAACGGCCCGGTGCTCTTCCCGAGCTGCCTCCCAGACCTCGCGCGCCGCATCTGCATTCACTGCCGCGATTCCCAGGCCGACGATCAGATCCGGCCACGCCGAGCGCCACAGGAAGGCCGTCACCAATCCGGCCAGTATGATCGCAATATTGGCGACCGCATCGTTGCGGGCCGAGAGGAATGCCGCCCTGGTAAGACTGCCGCTGTGATGGCGGTAGCGCGCCAGCATGTAGGCGCATGACAGATTGACCGCCAGAGCGCCCAATCCCGCCAGTGTCAGCGCCGTTGGCTGCGGCGGCACCGGCATGTTGAACTTTTCCCACGCGGTCCACAGAGTCGCCAGGCCCGGCACCAGCAGGATAAGCGCCAGCGCCATGCCGACCCGCGAGCGGGCACGCAGCGACCATCCCATGGCGAGCAGTATGAGGAGATTGACCGAGGCATCTTCCAGAAAATCGACGCTGTCGGCGAACAGCGACACCGAGCCGATCGCCAGCGCGACGGCGAATTCAATGCCGAAATAACCCAGGTTCAGCAGTGCGACGACAAGCACCACCCGGCGAAGGCCGTCCGACGCAATGGCTTGCTGCATGGTCTGCCCTAACACGATGCCGTTGTCGCTCTTACCAGCTGCTCTTCCAACGCAACAGCCGCATGGCATTGGCCGTCACCAGCACCGTCGCCCCGGTGTCCGCGAGGATGGCGGGCCAGAGGCCGGTGATGCCGGCGATCGTCGTCACCAGGAACACTGCCTTCAGGCCCAACGCAATGGTGACGTTCTGCTTGATGTTGGCCATGGTTGCTTGGGACAGCCTGATCATGGCCGCAACGTCGCCGACGCGTCCATGCAGCACCGCTGCGTCAGCCGTTTCAAGAGCCACATCGGTGCCGCCGCCCATCGCAATGCCGACATCGGCCGCGGCAAGTGCCGGCGCATCGTTGATGCCGTCGCCGACCTTGGCTACCCTAAGCCCCTGCCCCTTCAACTCGCCGACGATGCGCTGCTTGTCCTCCGGGAGCAGTTCGGCGCGCACCTCGATGCCGAGCTGTTTGCCGATGGCAGCCGCCGTGCGCTTATTGTCGCCGGTTAGCATGACTGTCCTGATGCCTGCATTGGTCAGCGCCTTTAGCCCGGCGAAAGCATCCGGCCGGGGTTCGTCGCGCATGGCAATGAAGCCGGCCAACGCGTTGTCTACAAGCAGCACCGCCACTGACTTGCCTTCATCGTTCAATGCCACGATGCGTGCCGCCTGGTCTGCTGGCAGCAGGTTTATCTCGCCCGCCGCGACTGGCGATCCCAGAAACAGGTTCTTGCCGCCGACACGACCGATAACCCCTTTACCGCCGATCGCTTTGGCTTCGGCGGCAGGCGGCACGGGAATGTTGCCGGCTTTGGCCCTTTGGAGGATGGCCAAAGCGAAGGGATGGCTCGAGCCGATCTCAAGCGCTGCCGCCAGCGAAAGGATGTCGCGTTCACCGGCGCCCACCGCAACGAGATCGGTGACCTGCGGCTTGCCGAGCGTCAGCGTGCCGGTCTTGTCGAGCGCCACGGCGTTGATGGTCGCGAGCCCTTCCAGCACCGCCCCACCTTTCATCAGCAGGCCGCGCCGGGCTCCGGCCGAAAGCGACGCCGCGATCGCCGCCGGAACTGAAATGACCAGCGCGCACGGGCAGCCGATGAGCAGCAGCGCCAGCCCCTTGTATATCCATTCGTTCCAATCGCCGCCCAAGAGCAGCGGCGGTGTGGTGGCCACGAGCGCCGCGACGGCGACAACGCCGGGCATGTACCAGCGCGAAAAGCGATCGATGAAGCGCTCGGTCGGCGCCTTGTTTTCCTGCGCCTCCTCGACCAGCTTGATCACGCGTGCAATCGTGTTGTCTGCGGCGGTCGCCGTCACCTTGACGCGCAGCACGCCGTCGCCGTTGATAGTGCCGGCAAAGACCGTGTCGCCGACGTCCTTGCGCACCGGCACGCTTTCACCGGAGACGGGTGATTCATCGATGGCGCTCCCGCCTTCGGTGATCTCGCCGTCAGCCGGAATCCGGTCGCCCGGCCGCACGAGGATGATGGCGCCCACAGCCAGGCTTTCGGCCGGCACCTCGCGGGTCTGGCCGTCTTTCTCGACGAACGCGGTTTTGGGAACGAGGGTCGTGAGCGCTTGAATACTGGACCGTGCGTTGCCGGCCGCAACCCCTTCGAGCAACTCGCCGATCAGGAACAAGAAGACCACCGTCGCCGCTTCCTCGCCGGCACCGATGATGACGGCCCCAGCCGCCGCCACAGTCATCAGCATTTCGATTGTAAACGGAATGCCTGCCGCTGCGGCCATGGCCGCTCGGCGCGCGATCGGCGCCAGGCCGAGCAGCATTGCGGCGATGAAGGCCCACGGGCCGGTCGCGGGCCAGGCGTAATCAATCGCGAAAGCCACGGCCAAGGCGACCCCGCTGGCGATGGCCAGGCGGCCCTTGGCGCTGTCCCACCATAGCTCCGACGCCGGCGCATCATCGTTATCATGTAACCCCGCTACGTTCTCGTCGTGATTGCGCCTTCCGTCGGCATGGTTGTCGGCGGATTGATCGGACGCCGGCGTCCCAGACTTGGAGGTCAGCGGAGCGACGGCGTAGCCGAGGCCGGTGACCTTCCTCTCGATCGCGCCGAGATTGCTTTCGGGAGTATGAGTGACCGTCAGAGTGCCCGCCGAAACGGATACGTTGATGTCCTGAACACCAGGCATCCGCCGCACGGCCGTATCGATTTTGCTGGCGCAACCGGCGCAATCCATGCCTTCCACGCGGTAGCGGGTCTGTTGTTTGGTCGCAGCCATGGTGAACCTCTTGTATCTTCGAGCGCGACGCTACATCCTCTAGCGACTAGAGGAGCAAGCGAAAATGCCAGCAGGTATGACCATCGGTGAAGCGGCCCGACACAGTGGCGTGAAGGTTCCAACCATCCGCTACTATGAGCAGATCGAGTTGCTTCCTGCCCCTGCCCGCAGCGAAACCAATCGCCGGCATTATGAAGCGGCAGACTTGCGCCGGCTCGCCTTCATCAGGCACGCGCGCGAGTTGGGGTTCGGGATCGAAGCCATCAGGGCGCTGCTGACGCTGCAGGATAATCCCAGCCAGCCTTGTGCGACCGCCGACGCCATTGCCCAGGCGCGTCTTGCCGACGTGGTTCAGCGGATACGCAGCCTTACAGCGTTGAAAGCCGAGCTGGAGCATATGGTCGAAGGCTGCCGGCACGGAAAAGTCTGCGAATGCCGTGTCATCGAGGTGCTGGCGGATCACGATAAATGCGAGCATCCTCACCATTGATTTGCCAGAGCAGAGCTCGCGTCAGCCCCGATGTCGCGGCATCCGGAGCTTGCAAAAGCCGCATTTTACGGTCAACCTGAGCGGATGATGGCACGCCTGTCACCAAAACACCTCCTGGTCATGCTTCTCGCGGTCATCGTGACCGCCGGGTTCAGCCTGTCCGCCGCTCAGGCTGCCGTCATGTCGGCCAGGATGGCAGTCGACGGCCGCCTGACCATGGCCGCGGATACCGGCACCACCGACGCCGACATGGCCAAGATGGCCGATGCCAGGGACGGTGACTGCAACGCTTGCCTCAAGGGCTCGGCCGGCAATGACAAACCGATGCAATGTGCGCCGACCTGTGTCGCACCGGTTCTGGCGGTGCTGCCGGAGGCTCTCCCCGTGACGGGACTGCCGCAAGCCGAGCTGCCGTCGGCGCTTCCCGCCCCGTTCCTGCACGGGCGAAGTCTGCTGCCCGAGCCATTCCCTCCAAGACCCAGCGCTCTCGTCTGACGCCGTTTCTGCCGTTCCACGGCTGATTAGCGGCGTTTGATCGCCCGGTTGCGCGTAACTGCGCAGCGGGCGCGGTAGCAATTCAATCGACGTCGCGACGTTCGCCGTCGGTTACCGCAGGGGTCACAAAAGTGAATTCCGTTTCAAATCCGTTCATAACGCGCCGCAAATTCCTGCTTGCGGCAGCGAGCATTGCCGCCGCAGTGCCGATCCGCCCTGCGCTGGCGATGGCCACCGGCGAATACCGGATCAGGGTGGCGCCGAGCCAGGCACGGTTCGCCGGCCCTGATGGTCCGCGCACTCCGGTATGGGCCTATGATGGCACGGTCCCCGGCCCGACACTGCGCTTACGCCAGGGGCAGCCCGCTCGGATCATCGTCGAGAACGGACTGGACGAAGACACCACGGTTCACTGGCATGGCATCCGGCTGCCGAACGCCATGGATGGCGTGCCCGGCCTGACGCAGAAGCCGATCAGGCCAGGTGAAAATTTCATCTATGAATTCACCCCGCCCGATGCCGGCACCTTCTGGTATCACCCGCACGCCAACAGCCTGGTCCAGCTCGGCCGTGGCCTTGCCGGCGCTCTGGTCGTCGAGGAGGTCGAGCCGGTCGCCGTCGACCGTGACATTCTGTGGCTGCTGCAGGACTGGCGGCTTGCGGCCGATGGGCAGATCGCCGGCGGCTTCGGCAGTGCCATGGATGCGTCGATGTCGGGCCGCGTCGGCAATGTCGTCACCGTCAACGGCACGGGGCCAGGCGATCGGAGCGTGAAGGCCGGCGAGCGCGTCAGGCTGCGGCTCGCCAATGCCTCGCTTGCCCGCATGATGGCGCTGCGCTTCGAAGGCCACCGTCCGGTCGTCGTCGCCATCGACGGCCAGCCCTGCGATCCGCATGAACCGGAGGGCGGTCGCCTGGTGCTGGCGCCCGCCATGCGCATCGACATCGTGCTCGACATGCAGGGCCACCCCGGTAGCCGCCACGCGGTGATCGACGATTTCTACGACGGCCTCGCCTATACGCTGACCACGCTGGCCTATGACGCAGCGCCGCCGCTGAGAACCCATCCGCTCGACACGCCTGTCGGCCTGCCGCGCAACCCCTTGCCCCAGCCCGACCTCGCTGGCGCCGAGCGCCAGGAGATCGTCTTGCAGGGCGGCATGATGGGCGGCGGCAAGCTCAAGGGCGTCGGCGGCATGATGGGCATGGGGATGATGGGCATGAACGGCGGTGCGGCCTGGGCGATCAACGGCATGTCGATGACCGGCGACGGCCATGCCGGCATGGCGCCGCAGTTCACGCTGAAACGCGGTGTGACCTGCCATCTCACCATGCGCAACGAAACCGCCTGGTGGCACCCGATGCATGTCCACGGCTTCAGCCTGTCGGTCATCTCGCGCAACGGCTCGCCGGTGCCGCACCGGCAATGGCAGGACACGGTGCTGCTCGCCCCCAAGGATACGATCGAATGCGCCTTCGTCGCCGACAATCCAGGCGACTGGATGCTGCACTGCCATGTCGCCGATCACCAGATGGCCGGCCTGATGACGACGTTCCGCGTGACCTGAAACTTTTATCCAACCAAGGAGAACTGCAATGAAACTGACCTACCGCCTTGCCGCACTGTCCCTGCTGATCGCAACGCCGCTGCCTGCCTTCGCCGCAACGATCAACGCCGTCATGTACAAGAACCCGCAATGCAGCTGCTGCGAGTCCTACGCCAACTATCTCGAGCACAACGGCTTCAAGGTCGACATCAAGCCGGTCAACAATCTCTCCCAGATCAGCAGCGATGCCGGCGTGCCGGCCGACCTCGAAGGCTGCCACACGCTGATGGTCGACGGCTATATCGTCGATGGCCTGGTGCCGGTCGAGATCGTCAAGAAGCTTTTGACCGAGCGCCCTGCCATCACCGGCATAACGCTCGCCGGCATGCCGGCTGGCGCCCCAGGCATGGGTGGCGAGAAGCAAGGCCCCTTCGTCGTCTACGCCTTCACCAAGGACGGCAAGGCGCCCACCGTCTACGCGACCGAGTGAGGACATTGTGAGCAAACTAGCCATGGTCCTGGTTGGCATGCTGCTGGCGTTTTCGTGGCCGGTATCAGCCGCTGAGCCGCCGCAGAACTTTGCCGTTCACGAGGCGCCCGTCCCCGTGCCGGAAATCAGCTTCGAGGATGGCAATGGCAAGCCGAAAATGCTTGCGGATTTCCACGGCAAGGTCGTGCTGCTTAACGTCTGGGCGACATGGTGCGCGCCCTGCCGCAAGGAGATGCCGACGCTCGATCGCCTACAGGCCAAACTCGGCGGTCCGGATTTCGAGGTCGTCGCGCTGTCCATGGACCGCGCCGGTCCTGAGATTGTGAAGAAGTTCTTCGCCGACATCGGCATCAAGCACCTCGCCCTCAACATCGACGTCTCGGGCAGGGCCATGTTCGCCATCGGAACCGTCGGCCTTCCGGCAACCCTGCTGGTCGACCGCGACGGCAAGGAGATCGGCCGGCTGATTGGGCCGGCCGAATGGGACGCCCCCGACATGGTCGACTTCATCCGCAGCCGCATCGCCGCCAAGTGAGAAAGGGACAGATATGTTCGGGCTAAAGGCTCGCTGCGTTGCATCGGCTTTGAACGAATGGAGGTGCTTGCTGCTAAACGTAATTGCCATTGCGGCGCTGACCGCGGGCTTTTCGTATCAGGCGCAAGCCCACTCGCTCGACGAAATCGACGCCACGCTTGAGGCCGACGAGAAATATTTCCAGCCGATCGACAAGCCGGCGCCTGATTTCACGCTGCGCACCGCCGACGGGCGTGTCGTGCGGACGGCCGATCTGCGCGGCAAGGTGGTCGTCCTCCACTTCATCTACACGTCGTGCCCGGATGTGTGCCCCCTTCATGCCGAGAAGATCGCCGAGATCCAGAAAATGGTGAACGGCACGCCGATGAAGGACCGGGTCAGCTTTGTGACCATCACCACCGACCCGACCAGGGACACGCCGGACGTGCTCAGCAAATACGGGCCGGCGCACGGGCTCGATCCCGTCAATTGGCTGTTCCTGACCACGATGGAGGATCAGCCGGAGGATGCGACCCGCAGACTGGCGGAGGCCTTCGGCCACAAGTTCACGCTGACGGATGATGGCTATCAGATGCACGGCACCATCACCCATGTGATCGACAAGGAGGGCCGCTGGCGGGCGAATTTCCATGGCCTGGATTTCGCGTCGGTCAATCTCGTCACATTCGTCAATGCGCTTACCAACAATGTCGAGCGCCCGCACCATGAGCAGGAAACGGGATGGTGGGCGAAAATCAAGGGCATGTTCTGAGGCATCATTCGCGCGTGCCGGCGGTCCGGCGAAACAGAGGGAAGGAGAACCCTGTGACCCACAAGTCCAATCCATTGAGCGGAGCCGTCGGCAAAATGGCCCGTGCCGTCATGCTGGCCGGCGCGACGATCTGGCTCGCGCTCGGTCTCCACAATCAGGCGATCGCCGCGGGCGAGATGTCCCAGGACCAGTTCGACCAGCGCATTCACGACTACATTCTTGCGCATCCCGAGGTGCTCGTGCAGTCGCTGCAGAGACTCGACGCCCGCCAGCGCGAGGCTGCCGCAAAAGAGGCGAAAGCCGCTTTGACGGACAAGGCGGACGAGATTTTCCGGGACCCGGCGAGCCCGGTCGGCGGCAACGCCGAAGGCGACGTCACCATGGTCGAGTTCTTCGACTACAACTGCCCCTATTGCCGGCAGGTTGCGCCGATCATGGCGCAAGCAATGGCCGACGATCCGCAGCTCAAGATCGTCTACAAGGAATTCCCGATTCTCAGCACGGATTCCGTATTTGCTTCCAAGGCGGCTCTCGCCGCAGTGCGCCAGGGCAAATACATGGCGTTCCACAAGGCCTTGTATGCGGTGAAGACGCGGGTGACCGAAGCGGTCGTGCTGAAGGTGGCTGCCGACGTCGGTCTCGATGTGGCTAAACTGAAGACCGACATGCAGCAGCCGGATATCCAGGCGTCGATCGACCGGAATACGCAACTGGCCCAGGCGCTGAAGATCAGCGGAACGCCAAGCTTCGTCGTTGGCGAGCAGATTTTCCCCGGCGCGACCGACCTCGCAACGATGAAGAAACTGATCGAGCAGGCGAGGACCAGCAAATGAGCCGAATATTTTGCCCAAACCGACGGACGGTTGTTCTGGGGAGCGCCTTTGGCGCCGCTGCGGTCGTGAGCCTGCTCAAGGGGCCGGATTTGGCGATCGCCGCTGAGGATCCCGATCTGGCACGCCGTTTCAGATATCTCAGCCAGAACGGCAACAGCACGTGTTCGACCAAGTTCACGGAATCGATCGCGACCATGCCGGCGATGTCGCGGATCACGGGCTCGTGCTGCAGCCCAATGGAGACGAAGCGCTATGCCGAGCAGGTGAGCGGCCTGGCCAGGTACCGCGAGATCGCGATGATCCCAAGCGATCCGTACGATATTCCGGCCGGCATCGCACAGAAGATGATGCCCTACTACGATGTGAAACTCTCCGGCGAAGAGCAGCAGGCCTACGACTATGCGATGGCCAATTCCAACGAGAAAGGCCCATGCTGCTGCCAATGCTGGCGCTGGAAAGTGTATGGCGGGCTGGCGAAGTTCCTGATCCGCGAGCACGGTTTCACCGGCAAGCAGGTCGTCGACGTCTGGGATCTCTCAGACGGTTGCGGCGGAGGAGAGTAGAGCCGGCGACAACTCGGCTGCGGTTCAACAAGCGCTCTCAACCTGTTCTACCTTCTTGAAAGGAGCGCTTGACCTTCCGGTGGCTGGAACCGTTAGGCTCATTGCTAACTTCCGGAGGTCGTCCAATTGCGGACCGAACCATGAATTTCGAAAGGCAGCTACTGGCCCTGTTAGAGAGGCATATCGCAAGGCAGATCAGATGTCGCGGAACACTTGCTGCGGGCGCTGGAGGCGCTGGATTAAAGCCTTGCCCTTTCGGAGTTACCGCGCGGTCAGCATGTTCTGACAGAAGCCTATTATGAACTCGTTCGTCGATAGCGTTGAACGTGCCTTGATTGACCGGCAAGCCACTGCCTTCGTGGGCTGATCGAGTTCGCCTTGACGGGCGTACATGGCGAACTAGTTCCCCTCGCAATCGCCGGTGGCAGCGGCGGCGGGAGGGATGATTGTGATGATGATGGACGGTTCAATGTGGATGATGGGCGGCATGGCGCTCATTTGGGTCCTGGTGCTTGTCACCCTCGTGCTCGCGATCGCGGCGCTGGTCAAATATTTGCGAACCTGACGGCATAGGCAGTCGGGGTCAAAAGAGCAAAAAGGGCGGAAAGTTGTAGTCGTCATCGGAAGCAGCAGCGTCATCGGGTCGGCGTCGGAACTGGTCCGGCCCCTCGGCTCTTAACGTCTGTCGCCTTCGGCCCTCTCAGGAGTGGCAAATCGCCGGCTATGAGGTCTGGATGGCGAAGCGCAAAGACACGGTTATTGTTACCGGCAGCACCGGCTTCATCGGCTCGGCTCTGGTCAACAGCTTCGCCGACCGGTTTGCTCTCGTCGGCCTCGACCGGGCGGCGACGCGTCAGCCGCCGCCGGCCGCGGAGTGCGTCTGCATCGACCTGACATCGGAGGACGCCGTGGCAGCCGGTTTGGCGCGCGTGCGGACGGCCTATGGCGCCCGCCTCGCCTCGGTGATCCATCTTGCGGCCTATTTCGATCTCACAGGCGAACGGAACCCGCTCTACGAAGAGATTACGGTTGGCGGCACCGAGAAGCTCCTGCGCGCCCTGAAACAATTTGAGGTCGAGCAGTTTGTCTTCATGAGTTCGATGCTGGCGCACAAGGGTGGCCGACCGGGCGACATCATCGATGAGGATTGGCCGCTCGAATCGAACCTACCCTACCGCACCTCGAAGATCGAGACCGAGCGCCTGATCCATGAGCAGCACGGGGCGATCCCTGTCGTCTATGCCAGGCCGGCCGGCGTCTATGATGATCTCGGCCGTAACGCATTCCTCGCCAATCAGATTGCGCGTATCTACGAAGAGGATCCGACCGGGCATGTATATCCGGGTGACCTGCGCACAGGGCAGTCGTTTCTGCATCTGGAAGACCTCACCGATGCGGTGGCGCGCCTTATAGATCGGCGGAAGAAACTTCCCACGGAGCTGGCGCTGCTTCTCGGCGAGCCTGAGGTCATGGGCTACGGCGAACTTCAAGCCGAGATTGGTCGGTTGATCCGTGGCGAGAACTGGGAGACACGGGAGGTGCCGAAGGCGCTCGCCAAGGCGGGTGCCTGGGTCCAACAGGACGTGCTGGGCGAAGAATCATTCGTTCGTCCCTGGATGGTCGATATCGCCGACGACCACTACGCGATCGATATCAGCCGTGCCCGCAATGTCCTCGGCTGGCAGCCCCGGCATTCCCTGCGCGAGACGTTGCCGCGGATCGTCGACGCGCTCAAGGCAGATCCCGCCGGCTGGTATCGGGCCAACAAGCTCAACGCCGCCAAGGTGGCCGGCAGCGGAACAAAAGCGCGAGAGAAAGACAAGGCGTTCGAGGCCAAACACGACAAGATGAAACCCGGACACATGGCCGAGATGGCGGGGATGGGCAAGCAGATGCTCTGGGCTCATTTCCTGGTCATCACGCTTGGCGTGTGGCTCCTCACCAGCCCGCTTCAGTTCGCGCTGTTCGATCCGGCGGCGGCCGGCACTGTGCGTGACGTCACGCAAGAGCGTGGACTGTGGGAACCGGTGCTGCGCAACGCGCTCACCGGCTGGAGCGACATTGTCTCGGGCTTGCTGCTGATGCTGTTTGGCGGGCTCGCACTGTCGCCGCGTTTTTCCTGGGCGCAATGGGGCACGACGATCGCCGGCCTGTGGCTGCTCTTCGCGCCGCTGTTCTTCTGGACGCCGAGCGCCGCCGCCACCATGAACGACACGATCGTCGGCGCGCTGGCCATCGCTTTCTCGGTGCTCGTCCCGATGATGCCGGGCATGAGCCACGAAGGGATGATGGACGAGAGCACCGTTCCGCCTGGCTGGACCTACTCGCCGTCATCCTGGCTGCAGCGCCTGCCGATCATCGCGCTCGGTTTCTTCGGTTTCCTCATCGCCCGCTATCTCACTGCCTACCAGCTCGGCCATGTGGGTGCTGTCTGGGAGCCGTTCTTCTCCGGCGGAGACGGCAGGAACGGCACGGAATTCATCATCACATCCGACGTTTCTCAAGCCTGGCCAGTCGCTGATGCCGGGCTTGGCGCCGTGGCCTATATGATCGAAACCCTGATGGGCGCGATGGGCACGGCGACCCGCTGGCGCACCATGCCCTGGATGGTGACCTTCTTCTTCATCCTGGTGGTGCCGCTCGGCGGCGTCTCGATCTTCTTCATCATCATCCAGCCGATCATGATCGGCACCTATTGCACACTGTGCCTCATCGCGGCGGCGGCCATGCTGGTCATGATCCCGCTGACGCTGGACGAGGTGGTCGCCATGGGCCAGTACATGCTGCGCAGCGTGCGGGCAGACCGTCCGTTCTGGCGCACCTTTTTCCAAGGCGGGCCGGAGCCGAACGGCGAGGCGGACAAGAACGATCCCGGCTTTTCCGCCGCGCTTGCCGCACAGTCCGCCGCAGCCATTCGCGGTGTCACGTTTCCATGGACGCTGGTCGCATGCTGTATCGTCGGCGGTTGGCTGATGGTCTCGCGGCTGGTCTTCGGCACAGCCGGCGCCATTGCAAACAGCGATCACCTCTCGGGCGCCATGATCATCACGATCGCGGTCTGCGCCATGGCCGAGGTGGCACGGCCGTTGCGTTTCCTCAACCTGCCGTTCGGGTTATGGCTGATCGCAGCGCCCTGGCTGCTCGACGGCGCGACCAGAGGTTCGACATTGAACAATGCCGTTGCAGGGCTAGTTGTGATCGGCCTCAGCCTGCCTCGGGGGCGCCGAAGCAAGGAGCACTACGGCTCATGGGACCGCTATGTCGCCTAGACGAAGCCTGGAACCGGCTTGGTCTTGCCGCTCAGTTGCGCGCCCAGCGTCAGTGCCTGCGGGAAATTCCGGACGATCGCCGCCATCAAGGTGGCGCTGCCGGGGCGAAGGGCAATTCCGGCAACGGCCGCGGCGGCGTAGACCCGGGTCGAAAACAGTCTATTCCAGGCCGCCTCGTAGCGTCTGGCGGCAGCCTCGCGCCCTGCTCGGCCACTTGGCGCGCATTCGAGTTCGCAAGCCAGCAGCCAGCCGGACTGAAGCGCCATCGAGATGCCCTCGGCGATGACAGGATGAGACTCTCCGGCTGCATTGCCGACGCGGAAGATGTCCCCTTCGTAGCACGAGCGAATTCCCGGCCGGATCGGACCTGCGGCAAGCCACGGACCGTCGAGGAGAGCCGGTTCCAGGGCGTCCCGCACGCCCCGGCATGAATTCAGGAGATGCCGGGAGACCGCATCGGCGGCCGACACGTGGCTCCGTTGTTTGGGGCCATATTGTTTACGCAGCCGCGCGAGCATATCGCGCCGGATGCAGCACGAGATCGACAACCGGCCATGATCCGCCGAAACCATGCCGCCATAGCCGCCGGGGAAGGCCAGCAGAGGCATCAAATCCGGCGCCAGCGACGACCCGGTGAAATGCGCCTTGAAGCCGAGTAGGTCCGACGGGCGATTGGCCTTTCCGAGCTGGCTGGGCAATGGTCCCGGTTCCCAGGAGCCGTGAGCGGCGACAATCACCGGCGCACGCAACATCGCCGCTTCATCCCCGGCCTGAATTCGCACCCTTTGCATCTCACCGTCCGGCTCGATGGCGACGGCGCGGCAGGGTTGAAAGATTTCGACACCCGCCGATCGCGCCGCTTGCAAAAGCAGAGAGTCGAGAATGTCCCGGCCGAGCGCCCGGCCGAAGCTGTCTTTCCCACGAGGCCCAGCTCCTGCACGTGGCATTGCCGCCTCGACGCAGGTCTCGCCGGAAAACAAGCCGACGCGGCGGATTTCGGGGCCGGCATTGGTACGCCAGGCATCGCCGATCTCGAGCCGGTCGAGAAGCGCAAGATTGCTTGCCGAGATGTATTCGCCGCAGACCTTGCGGCGCGGAAATGCGCTTTTTTCCACAATTGCCACGGCCCATCCGCGCCGGGCCAGCGTGAGCGCGACGGAGGTGCCCGCCGGGCCGGCACCAATGACAATCGCGTCATGAGTCGACAATCGCGTCATGACTCGACACTGGCACTGGCGCCGACGAAGATGTGGGAAAACAGGCCGGCGCGCCGCTCCTCGACCGGTTTGCCGTTGGCCGCAAGCCAGAGACGGGAAAGCTCGCTGCCGCGAAAGCCGGCACGCACGCTTTGCGCCGCGTCGTTTCGTGTGACGTCGTTGGCGCCGATTGCCGGCAGAAGACGGGTCGCGGCCAGCGGCAGTTTCGCCCGCAGCGGCTCTGTCGCGATGAGCAACGGGGCTTTCGGCCTGATCAGCGAAAACAGACGCACGAGCTGCGCATTGTCGAGGTGATGCAGGAACAGATTGACGGTGACGGCGTCGAACGGCGCACCCTCGATCTTTCCTGCCCAGTCGAAGACATCGGCGGTGACGCCTTCGGCCTTCCATCCCAGCCTGTCAAAATCACCGCGCAATTGCGCGGTGACGAGGCCGACGCGGTCGAGCATTACCAGTTCGACCCCGGGCCAATGCGTGGCCATGCGCCGCGCCACCGCCAGCATGAAGGAGCCGTCGCCGGCGCCGATCTCCAGGATGCGGCGTGGCGGCGTTGGCACGAACCTCCTGAGCAACGACGTCATGATCGGCACCTGAAACATCAGCATATTGATGCGCCGAAGGTCGCGGCGCGCGGCCAGCGCTCGCGGATCTTCGGCCGCAAGTCCGTCGAGGATTTCCGGCGCGAGCTGCCGGTGCTCCAGGCCGCTCATGACACCGTTCGAAAGAGCATGGTTTCGGCCGTCAGCCCGGGTCCGAACGACATGCCGCAGCCGAGCAGGCCGGGTGGCGCCTTCAACATCTCCTTCATCACGAACATGACGGTCGCCGACGACATGTTCCCATACTGGCGCAACACCTCGCGCGATGGTTCCAGCGCGGTGGGCTCCAGTTCCAGGGCCCTTTCGACGGCGTCGAGCACCGAACGTCCACCCGGATGCACGGCCCAAAGGTCGATTGCCTCGGTCGGCCGGCCGCCGAGCATGGCGGCCTGGCTGTTCCGCAACGCCTCATGAATCGCTGCCGGCACCTGGCCGGAAAGAACCATTTCGAAGCCGTGGTCGCGAATATTCCAGCGCATCAGATCCCGCCGCTCCCTCGCCACCAGACAGTGAAAGCTATCGAGCTCGATGCCGGCCGGCTCGGCGGTAATGAGCGTGGCCGCGCAGCCGTCGCCCCAGAGGCAGAACGACAGCAGTTTTTCCAGTTCGGTGGTTTCGCGCAGATGCATCGTGCAGAGCTCGATATTGACCAGCAGGATCTTGGCCTGCGGGTCCGAGCGGACGATGTGACGGGCCAGCTTGAGGCCGTTGATCGCCGCGTAGCACCCCATGAACCCGATCATCGTGCGTTCGACACTATCGGGCAGCCCGCAACGCGCAATCAGCTCCAGATCGATGCCCGGCGCCGAAAAGCCGGTGCAGGTGGTGACGATCAAATGGGTGATGCGGGAAGCGTCGTCGCCAAGCTGCAATCCGTCGATGCCCTTTTGCGCCAGAACAGGTGCGGCATCGTCGAACATCGCCATTCTCATGGCCGTTCCGGGAAACGCGCCCCGGATGAAGGTCCCGGCCAGGTCGGCAGTTTGTCCTTCGGGGTCGGACGCCGGCGCAAAGCAGGAATAGCGGTGCTCGATGCCGGCAAGATCGGCCATGCGTTCGAAGATCCTCCGGCGATCGGCTGCGAGCATGGAGGCCGCGAAACGCAGGTAGAATTGATGAACCTCGTGCTCCGGCACCGCCGTCGCGATCCGGTTGATATAGGCGTTGACGGGCATATTCTGTCTCCTCGGCGTGTGCACGGTGTAACGTGCCGCCGGAGGGTCCTTGCTCATCGGCACCCGGTGTCGAACACCGGGTTTTGAGCGCTGTTCGATAAACGTTTCCGAAAACTGATTTCTTCCCGAAGGTTTAGTCTGCGCTGTTGGCAGGCAAACGGTTGGAGCGGGCGGGCGGTTGCGTCGGGCATCCAAAATCGCCACATCATGTTGACCTTCCATCTACTGGAAGGTCTATTTCCTCCGACAAAGGAGATTTCCACCATGAACATCGGTATCGCATCCGAAAAATCCGGCCTGCCGGCCAAGACGATCCGTTACTACGAGGATATCGGGCTCTTGCATCCGGCTCGGACAGACAATGGCTATCGCGATTACTCGACGGCCGATATTCACCGGCTGCGCTTCCTGCAGCGCTCGCGAAGCCTGGGGTTTTCGGTCGACGAATGCCGCCAGTTGCTCTCGCTGTATCAAGACAGGGAACGTGATAGCGCCGACGTGAAGGAGATCGCGAAAGCCAAGCTGGTGGAGATCGACAGGAAGATCGCTGAACTGGTCGGATTGCGCGGCTTGCTCCACCATCTGGTCAGTCACTGCCACGGCGACGAGCGGCCGGATTGCCCGATCATCGACGAGCTGGCAGGACAAGGCGTGGCCCAGTGAGGCTCGCAGCCGCTGTAACGGTGCTGTCGCTTGCCTGCGTCTCTGTCGTGCTCGCTGCCGCCCATTCGAGCCGTGATGCGATCATCGAGGCTCGCCAGGCCTCGATGAAGGAAATGGCCGCGGCGGCAAAGGCGATCGCTGGGATGTTCGACGGCAAGCAGGCGTACGACGCCGCAGCCTTCAGGGCGGCGGCCGAGACCATCCGCGCCCGCACCGGCCCTGCCCTGATTGCCGAATTCCCCAGCGCGACATTGGGAGCGCCTTCAGGCGCCAAGGCGGATATCGACCCCGCCCGCGCGGAGTTCGAAGGGCTGGCACGCCACATCGGAACGCTGGCCAGCGCCCTGGCCTCCGACGCCGAGCGGGCACCACCGCATATCACCGACGACATGAGAATGGGTTCCGGCCTGGCAATGGGCGGTGGCAGCCTGCTTGGCAAGCGACCATCACTCGCGGAAGCCGATCCCACTAAATTGCCGGCGGAGCACCTCCTGCATCTCATCTTGCAGGATTGCTCGAGCTGCCATTCGAAGTTCAGGCAAAAGGTCGAGTGATAGCGTCAGCTCCGCTGCAGCTGACCCGCCATGAAATTGCGCCAGCCGCCGAAATGCGAGATCTCCTTTGCATCGGTGAGGCCGGCACTTTCGACGAGAAAGCCCTTCGGCGACGTTCCGTCATCAAGCAGAAGCGTCCCGATGCCGAGCGGCGGCGGGATCGCGGCAACAAAGCGCCCGAACGCTTGTGGCGAGAGCCGCCAGACTTCGACCTCGATCGCTGCCCCCTTGCCATTGCAGCTGCGCTCGAGCCCCGGTCGCGACACCGACTGGCCGGCGAGCGCATAAAGCCGGTAGAGCGGCGCCGTTCTTGCCGCCCGGGCGAAAATCGCGCCGAGCTGCTGCAACTGGCCGTTCAGCGCCATCCCCGATAGATGCGCGCCGACCACGGCCAGCTCGATCGTGCCCTCGTCCACGTCCACGCGAACATCGCCACGCGGCGGCAGCGGCCAGCCTGTAGCGCCCAGCGCAAGGCCGCTTGCCGCATGGACATCCTGCGCAAGCGACGCCGTCAGATGGTCCTTGCCCGCCGCGGCAAGCAAGGTGACGCTCATCGGCAAACCGTCGCTACGAATTCCGGCCGGCACGGCTATGCCGCACATGTCGAGCAGATTGACGAAGTTGGTGTAAGTGCCAAGCCGGCTGTTGGTGACGATGGGGTCTGCCAACACCGCTTCAACCGTGTAATGCGTCGGCGCGGTCGGCACACAGAAAAGATCGACCGAGGCGATGACCGGCGCAAGCCTGGCCTTATAGCCTTGCAAGGCATAGAGCCCGTTGAAAGCGTCCGCGGCTGAAAGTTTTCGCGCGCCGCCGATGATCGTTCGCGTCACCGGATGCATGGCGGCCTCGTTGGCTTCCATGAAGCCCTTGATCGCGGCATAACGCTCGGCCACCCAGGCGCCTTCGTAGAGCAGGTTGGCGGTGGCGTAGAAATCACCGAACGGGATTTCGACCAGCCGGCAGCCCAGCGTCTCCAGCGAGGCAAGAGCGGCCTCGAAACCCGCCTGCATCGCCTCGTCGCCGAAGAAGGTCCAGTCCGCCCTAGCCGGCACGCCGACAGTCAGCACCGGCGGGCGCGCGGCAAGGCCCTGGACGCCGAGGTCTCGCGAATAGGGGTCGGCGTCGTCCTTTGCCGCCGCCGCCTCGAACACGCGGTAGGCGTCATCGACGGTGAACGCGAAGACCGAGATGCAGTCGAGCGTGCGGCAGGCCGGCACGACGCCGGCGGCCGACAGCGCGCCGACGCTCGGCTTCAGCCCGACGATGTTGTTGAGGCCGGCGGGAATGCGCCCAGAACCGGCGGTGTCGGTGCCGAGCGCGAACGAGACGATGCCGCGCGCGGTTGCGACGGCCGAGCCGCATGAGGAGCCGCCCGGCACCAGTTTCGGGTCGATCGCATTCCTCGGGATCGGATAGGGCGTGCGCACACCGACCAGGCCGGTGGCGAACTGGTCGAGGTTGGTCTTGCCGACGACCAGCGCGCCGACGGCCTTGAGCCGCGCGACGACGGTGGCGTCTTTCGCCGGCAAGTAGGCATATTCCGCACAAGCCGCCGTGGTCGGCATGCCGGCAACATCGATGTTGTCCTTGACCGCGAACGGCACGCCCCACAGCGGCTTTGCCGCGGGATCGAACGGGCCGAGCTTTTCCGCCTCGGCAAGCAACTCCGCCCTGCTCGCCAGATGGATGAAGATGCCGGGGTCATCGGCCGCCGCGAGCCGCGCATGGACCGTATCGATCATCTCGCCGATGCTGACGCCGGCCTGAAAGGCAGCGTGCAGGCTCGCTATGTCGAAGCGGATGTCGCTCATTAGGCAACCTCGCCCAGAATGACTACCGGCAGGTTCCACTGGATGAGCACGACGCAGCCATCCTTCGTCCACACCGAGTGTTCGGTTCCGACCGGGTTCAGGATCACGCTGCCCGCGGCATAATCGCCGTTCTCGTCGCTCTGTGTGCCTTCCAGCACGATGATCGTTTCCAGCCCGGCATGGCGATGACGCGGCACGCCGGCGCCCGGCCGGTAGTTCAGGATCGCCACCGACGGTTCCATCGGTCCACCCTTGAGCAGCCAATGCACCGTGATGCCTTCGCGAAAAGGCTCGAATGGCAGATCACGCCAGCCCCCTTGAATGAGAGCCTGGTATGCAATGTTAGGCATTGGAAAGTCCCTCGAGCACCTGGTCCGTCGTTGCCGTCCAGCCGACGATGGCGCCCTGCGCCCTGATCATGGCAAGGGCTGCCGCCTTGAACTCCGGAAAATAGCTCTCCGTCGCATCCTCGGCGAGCAGGCATTCATAGCCGCGGTCGTTGGCCTCGCGCATCGTCGTCTGCACGCAGACCTCCGTCGTCACCCCGGCAAAGACCAATTGCTGTGCGCCAAGCCGCTTCAGGTCATCGCCGAAGCTGGTGGCATAAAACGCCCCCTTGCCCGGCTTTTCGATGACGATCTCGCCAGGCAGTGGCGCAAGTTCATCGAGGATCGCCGTTCCCGGCTCGCCGACAATCAGCACGCGACCCATCGGCCCGACATCGCCGATCCTGATCGACGGATTGCCGCGATTGCGCTTGGCCGGCGGCAGATCCGAAAGGTCTGCCTTGTGGCACTCCATCGTGTGGATCACCGGCAGGCCGGCGGCGCGAAACCCCTCGATCAGCCTCTTCACCGTCGGCACGATCGCCGTGACCCGGCTGACGTCATTGCCGAGGCTGGCGCCGAAGCCGCCAGGTTCGGCAAAGTCGCGCTGCATGTCGATGACGACCAGCGCCATCGCCTCGGGCTTGAAGGAGAACGGAAACGGCAGCGCCTCGATCTTCGCCATCAATGATGTCCCGCCATGTGCTCGCCGATCGTCTGCACGCTCGCCTGCGCGATCGGCGTCTCGTAGACCAGCGCGCCGTCCGACATGACGAAGATGCGGTCCGAGAGCTCGAGCAGCTCATCAAGGTCCTCCGACATAAGGAGCACGGCGGCACCGGCGTTGCGCGCCTTCATGATGCGGGCGCGTATTTCGGCGACGGCGGAGAAGTCGAGGCCGAAGCAGGGGTTCGACACGATGAGCAAATCGACCTCGCCGGTCAGTTCCCGCGCCAGCACCGCGCGCTGCACATTGCCGCCCGAGAGCGACGAAATCGGCGAAGCGAGGGATGCCGTCTTGACCTTGAACTGTTGGACCAGAAGGGCCGCGTAGTCCCTGATCGCACTCATCCTGATCCAGTTGACCGGCTTGCCGGCCTCGTTGAGGTCGAAGGTCCGGAAGGCCATGTTTTCCGCCACCGTCATCTTCGGTGCGCAGGCATTGCGCAACGGCTCCTCCGGAATGAAGCGGACATTGAGCGTGCGCGCCTCGCTGCGGCTGGCACCATAGGGCGAGCCTTTCACCAGAACGTCGCCGCAATTGCGCGCCCGCTGTCCGGCAAGGACTTCGAGAAACTCCTTCTGGCCGTTGCCGGAGATGCCGGCAATGCCGACGATCTCACCCGACTTCACATCGAGTTCGCCGATGTCGATGGTTTTCAAGCCGGTGCGGTCGGGCGCCTTCAGCGACTTTACCGTCAGCACCTGCCTGGCGCCGGCCGGCACCGGGGCGCGGCTGTCGAGCGCGGCGATCGGTTGGTCGCCGATCATCATCGCCGCCATCTGCTTGTGGGAAAGTTCGGAGACCTTTCCGGTTCCGGTCAGCCTGCCCTTGCGCAGCACGGTGATATCGTCGGCAAAGGCCGTCACCTCGTGGAATTTATGCGAGATCATCAGCACGGTGAGGTCGCCGGTCCTGGTCATGTCGCGCACCAGGCCAAGCACTTCGTGTGCCTCGCCGGGAGTGAGCACCGAAGTCGGCTCGTCGAGCACCAGGAAACTGCGGCCGAGATAGAGCTGCTTGATGATTTCGAGCTTCTGCTTCTCGCCGGCCGCAAGTTCCGCCACCTTGACGTCGAGCGGCAGCTTGAACGGCATACGCTGCATGAATTGCGCAAGTGCGGCGCGCTCCTTGCGCCAGTCGATGACGCCGGGCACCTTCTCGCGCGAAATGACCAGGTTCTCCGCGCCGGTCAGCGACGGGACGAGCGTGAAATGCTGGTAGACCATGCCGAGCCCCAATGCCGAGGCATCCTTCGGACTGGCGATCGCGACCTCGCGGCTATCAACCAGCATGTCGCCGGCGGTCGGATGGTAAAAACCCATCATGCATTTGACCAGCGTCGACTTGCCGGCGCCGTTTTCGCCGAGCAGCGCATGGAACGATCCCGCCGGCACCTTGATCGAGACGTCGTCCAGCGCGGTGAACGCGCCGAAGCGCATGGTCATGCCGATGGTCTCGACGCCGACGGCCTTTTTGCCGGTGGTTCCGTTCAAGATCGTCTCCTCACGGCAGTTGCGCGACTAAGGATGCCGAGTTCGACACCGCGCCGAACACCCCGCCCTGCATCTTGATCATCTTGATCGCAGCGAGATGGTTGCCGTAGTCGGTTGCGCCGCAGCAATCCTCCAGCATGACGCATTCGAAGCCGCGATCATTGGCCTCGCGCATCGTCGTGTGGACGCAGACATCGGTGGTGATGCCGGTCAGCACGATGTTTTCGATTCCGCGCTGGTGCAGGATCAGTTCGAGGTCGGTGGCGCAGAACGAGCCCTTGCCCGGCTTGTCGATGATCGGCTCGCCAGCCGCCGGATAGAGGTCGGGGATGATGTCCCAGCCGGCTTCGCCGCGCACCAGGATGCGCCCGCAAGGCCCGGGGTCGCCGATGCCGGCATTGATGCGGCGCGAGCGCCAGCGCTTGTTGGCCGGCAGGTCGGCGAGATCGGGCCGGTGGCCCTCGCGCGTGTGGATGATGGTGTAGCCCTTGGCCCGCATGGCTGCGAGCACCGACTTGATCGGACCGATCGGCGCCCGCACCAGCGAAAGATCGTAGCCCATATGATCGACATAGCCGCCCGGCCCGCAGAAATCGGTCTGCATGTCGATGATGATCAATGCCGTATTGTCCGGCCGCAGCTCGCCATTATAGGGCCATGGATAGGGGTCGGCATCGATGTAGCGCTGGGTGATCTCGGCTCTGGCGTTCATCGGAAAAACTCCAGTCATTTGGTGATCGACAACTCGCCCGGCGCGCCGGCAAGCGAGCGGTTCGGCGACGAGGTGGCGATCATGATAATGAGCGTGAGGATGTAAGGTGCGGCGTAGAAGAGATAGTAGCCCTGCGTCACCCCGACCGACTGCAACGCGGGGCCCAGCGCGCCGGCGCCGCCGAACAACAGTGCCGCGGCAAAGCAGCCGAGCGGGTTCCAGCGCGCGAAGATAACCAGCGCCACCGCCATCAGGCCCTGCCCCGACGAGATGCGTTCGGTCCAGCTGCCGGGATAATAGAGCGACAGATAGGCGCCGCCGATGCCGGCGAGCGCACCGCCGACACCTGTCGCAAGCAGGCGCACGGTGTTGGGATTGAGGCCCATGGCGCGCGCCGCATCGGAGCTGTCGCCGACGACGCGCACGATCAGGCCGGCGCGCGTATTGCGGAAGGCCCACCATAGGAACACGGCAAGTGCGGCACCAATCAGGAACAGGATGTTGACGTTGAGCGCCGCCTGCACCTGCGGGATATCCGACCAGCCACCGAAGGCGATGGCCGGCAGGTCTGGTGCCGAGGGCTGGATGAACGGCTTGCCGAAGAAGAAGGCGAGACCGGAGCCGAACAGCATAAGCGCGATGCCGATGGCGATGTCGTTCACCCCGCGGAATTTGCAGATCCAGCCGTGGAACAGCCCGAAGCAAAGACCGGCACCTGCGGCAGCCAGCAGGCCGAGCCATGGCGAGCCGGTCATCACTGCGACCGCATAGGCGGTCATTGCGCCGAAGACCAGCGTGCCTTCGAGGCCGAGATTGATGCGGCCTGAGCGCTCCGTAATGGCTTCGCCGAGCGAGACGAAGATGAACGGCGTCGAAACGCGGATGGCGCCGCCGAGGATGGCGAGCGGCACGCCCCACAGGCCGATCTCGGTCGCGTCCATCAGGAGCCTCTCTTCAAGGGATCGGGCCTCTTCCACAGATCGGGATTGAAGATCTTGAAGCGGCCGTAAAAAGTTTCGCTGAACAGGATGACCACGAAGAGCATGCCTTGCAGCACCAGCACGGTGGCGTCGGGCAGGTCCATGCGGCGCTGGATCAGCCCGCCGGAAGCGCCAATACCGCCGAGCAGGAAAGCGACCGGGATGATGGCGAGCGGATTGTGGCGGGCGAGGAAGGCGACGAGGATGCCGGTATAGCCATAGCCGGCGGCGAGCGAGGCGTTGGCGCTGCCTTGCACGGCGCCGACCTCCAGCATGCCGGCTAGCCCGGCAAAGCCGCCGGCGAGCCCGGTGAAGCCGACGATCAGCGGCCCGACGGCAAGCCCTTGTACCTGGGCTGCCCTGACATTGCCGCCGGCGATGCGGGCGGCAAACCCCCAGCGCGTCTTTTCGATCAACAGCCAGGACAGGACGCAGGCGACGATGCCGACGACGAGGCCCCAGTGCACGTCCATGCCTGGAATGTTGCCGATGCGGTAGGCATCCGCCAGCGGCTCGGTCGAGGGTTTGTTGAGTGAGGCCGGATCGCGCAGCGGCCCTTCGACCAGATGGTTCATCAGCGCGATGGCGATATAGGCCATCAGCAGGCTGGATATGGTTTCGTTGACGGCGCGGTAGTGGCGGAGTGCGCCGACGGCACCGATCCAGATCCCGCCGGCGACCACGCCCGCCACGCCCATCAGCAGGATGACCATAAAAGCCGGCGCGCCATTCGCCGCGACGCCGATGGCGGCGGCTGCAACGCCGCCCAGCACGATCGCGCCTTCGCCGCCGATGACGACAAGGCCGAGCCGGGCCGGCAGCGCCACGCAGAGCGCTGCCAGCAAAAGCGGTGCTGCCCGCGACAGCGAGTTCTGGATCGAGAACCACGAACCGAAGCCGCCGCGCCACGTCGTCTCGTAGAGTTGCACCGGCGACTTGCCGACCAGCGCGATGAATAGGCTGAACAGCACCATGCCGACGATCAGCGCCGCGAGCGGTATGACGAAGGCTTCCGCCCGCCGCGCCGCCCATTCGAGCGCCGCCGGATAATTCCTGGCGCCAAACAGCGCCGGTGCGCCCGCTGTGCCGACCGTGTCTGCCATGGCCCGTCTCCGATCCGGTTCAGGCGGTCGAACCGACGACGCCCTCGACCAGGTAATCCATGCTTTCGAGCTCGAGCGCGGTCTCGGCGAAGGCCTGGCCTTCGGTCGCCACGACAACGCCCTTGTTGCTCTTCAGCGGACCCTTGATGACGGAAAACCCGCCTTTCATCATTTCGGCCAGCGTGCCGTCGAACTGCTTGCGGGCGGCATCGCCGACGGCGGGGCCGAGCGGGCTCATCTTGACGAAGCCGTCGGCCAGGCCGCCGCGCGTGAAATTGGGCAGTGGTGTGCCGGCCACCAGATCGTCGACGAACATCTTGTAGACCTTGGCCCAGTTCCATTCCGCGCCGGTCAGGTATTTTTCCGGCGCCAGCGGGCTCTGGTTGGCATGATAGCCGCAGACGAAGGCGCCACGCCCGGCCGCCGTCTCGACCACCACCTTGGGGCTGTCGACATGGCAGGTGATGACGTCGGCACCCTGGTCGACCAGCGCATTGGTGGCCTCGGCCTCCTTGACCGCTAGCGACCACTCGCCGGTGAAAATCACCTGGCAGGTGATGGTCGGGTCGACCGAGCGCGCGCCGAGCAGGAAGGAATTGATGTTGAGCAACACCTGCGGGATCGGCTTTGCCGCGACGAAGCCGAGCTTCTTGGTCTTGCTGGTGTGACCGGCGACGACGCCGTTCAGATACTGGCCCATGCCGATATAGCCGAAATAGGAACCGGCATTCATCGGATGCTTGTCCTTGTTCCACATGCCACCGCAATGGCGGAACTGCACGTCGGGGAATTTCGCGCACATGGCGAGCATGTGCGGATCGAAATAGCCGAACGAGGTCGGGAAGATCAGCGACGCGCCGTCGAGGTTGATCATCGATTCCATCGTCTTCTGCACGTCGACCGTCTCCGGCACGTTCTCCTCCTCGACGACGGAAATGCCTTCGATCCCCTTCAGCGTGGCGGCGCCTTCGGCATGCGCCTGGTTGTAGCCGTAATCGTCCTTTGGCCCGACATAGATGAAGCCGACGGTGGCCGTCGCGGCGAAGGCCCTGCTGATCGGAAACGATGCGGACGCAAGGCCGAGCGCCGCTCCGACGGCGGAGGTCTTGAGCAGCTCGCGACGGCTAAGCATGAATCTCTCGGACATTGAATGCTCCCTCTGTGGGGCCTTTGGGGCCGGTTAACACCTCAATGAGAGAAGTGTATGCAATCAGCGTGCCATTTTTAGAAATTGAATTTATTCAGCAATATCAATGAATGTGCCGATGTGGCCTGCACAAAGCCGGAGCAATTGCATACACTTTTTGCCTCCAAAATCGCCAATTTGACATGAAGGCTAAAACGTAGGCATACAGAGATGCGGAGGAATCGAAGCCGGTGAGTGGCTTACGGCTGCGCGAAAAGACTGGACGGAGGAGACGTGTCGGGAAAGCGCAATTTGATCAGGTCGGGCACGACCGTCGATCAGATGGTGAGGGCGATCAGCGACCGGATCGTCACCGGTTTCCTGCGCCCGGGCGAAAAGCTCGACGAAGCCTCGCTCGCCGCCCGCTTCGACATCTCACGCACGCCGATCAGGGAAGCGCTCAGCCGGCTCAGCGCCATGGGGCTGGTCGAAAGGCGGCCGAACCGCGGCGCCACCGTCGCCGTGGTGACGCAGGAGCACCTCGCCTCGATGTTCGAAAGCATGGCCGAGCTTGAAGCGATCTGCGCGCGGTTCTCGGCCGAGCGCATGACCGCTGGCGAGCGCCGCACGCTGGAGGCCGAGCACCAGGCCTCGGCGCGCTTCGTGCAGCTCGGTGCCGAAGAAGAGTATGAGCTTTTCAACACCGAATTCCACACCCGGCTCTATCGCGGCGCCCACAGCAAGCACATTTATGAACTGACCGTCATGACCCGCGGCCGCCTGGCGCCGTTCCGGCGCGCGCAATTCATGCTGCCCGGGCGGCTGGCCCAGTCCTGGCAAGAACATGACGCCATCGTCACCGCAATCATGCGCGGCGACAGTGCGGCGGCCGGAACAGCCGCCAAGGATCATGTCTCGATCGTCAGCGAGGCGAGCGCCGTCTTTGCGATCGGCGATCGCCCCAAAGGCAGGACCGAGCCGTTCCCGACATCGGCTTCCTAGAGCATTTTGCAGCCAAGTGAATCACTTGGCGTCGCAGAAATGCGGCTAAACAAACAGATAGAGCGGGATGGGCGTTGAACGCATCCCGCTCTAGCCCTCAATCGACCAGCATGGCGATCACGGCAGCGCAGTCGCCGGCCTTGACCAGCCCCGGAAAATGCCGCGCCGCCAACAGACCGGACATTTTGGCCCGGATCTCCTGCGGAGCGCCGCCGGTGCGGCCTATGGAATGGATACGTGCCAGCACCTGGTTCTCTGCCACCGGCTCGCCGAGATCGATCATCGTTTCGACCATCCCGTCGTCCTCGGCGAACGAGAAGCAATCGCCGGACGGCATGTCGAGCCAGCGGGTTGGCTGCATCTCGACTGCGCCGGCGACGATGCCGGCATGGCGCAGCACATTGAGCACGCCGCGACGTGCGATCCGCACCGTTTCGGCGCGCGAAGTCCCGCCGCCGCCAAGCTCTGTGGTGATGAACAGCTTGCCCATCTCTTCGGCGGCAGTGTCGAACATGCCGACCGCGTCGATCTCCAGCATTTTCATCGACCATGGTGCGGAGAAGGCTTCAACCGCAGCGAAACCCTTCGCTTCCAGCACCTTGTCGGGCCGGATGTGGGCGGCGCAGAACGGCACGAAGTCGAGCGTCTTGCCGCCGGAGTGGAAGTCGAGCGCGATGTCTGTACGGGGCAGAAGCTCGCGCTGGAAATAATCGGCGATCTTCTCGGTCACCGTGCCGTCGGGCCGGCCGGGAAAGCTGCGGTTGAGATTGCCCTTGTCGATCGGCGAGGTGCGCGTGCCGGCGCGGAACGCCGGATAGTTCATCGCCGGCACGATGATGATCGTGCCGCTGACTTGCTTCGGATCGAGCGTACGGGCGAGATCGAAGAGCGCCAGCGGCCCCTCATACTCGTCGCCATGATTGCCGCCGGTGAGCAACGCGCTCGGCCCCTTGCCGTTGCGGATGACGCAGATCGGGATCATCACCGATCCCCAGGCGGAATCATCGCGGCTGTAAGGCAGGCGCAGGAAACCGTGCTGCACGCCGTCGCGCTCGAAATCGACGGTCGGCGTGATCGGTGACGGACGAAGGCTGGACATCGGGCTCAATTCTTCACCACCAGTTTGCGCGGCACATTCGCCAGGCACTCGACGCCCGTCTCGGTGATCAAGATGGATTCGGTGATTTCAAGCCCCATCGTCTCAAGCCACAAGCCGGTCATGAAATGGAAGGTCATACCGGGCTTCAACTCGGTGCGGTCGCCTGGACGCAGGCTCATCGTGCGCTCGCCCCAGTCAGGCGGATAGGAAAGCCCGATCGGGTACCCGGTGCGATTGTCCTTGACGATGCCGTACCGCTTCAGCACCGCGAAGAAGGCGTTGGCGATGTCCTCGCATGTGTTGCCGGGCTTGGCGGCGGCAAGTCCCGCCTCCATGCCTTCCAGCGTCGCCTTTTCGGCATCGAGGAATTCCTGCGTCGGTTTGCCAAGGAACACAGTCCGCGATAGCGGGCAGTGATAGCGGTTGTAGCAGCCGGCGATCTCGAAGAAGGTGCCCTCGCCCGATTTCATCGGCCGGTCGTCCCAGGTCAGATGCGGCGCCGATGCGTCGGCGCCCGACGGCAGCAGCGGCACGATCGCCGGATAGTCGCCGCCGATACCGTCAACGCCGCGCGTGCCGGCATCGTAGATCTCGGCGACCAGGTCGCATTTGCGCATGCCAACCTCGATCTTGTCGACGATACGCTGGTGCATGGCCTCCACGATCCGCGCGGCTTTGCGCATATAGTCGATTTCGGTCGGGCTCTTCACCGCGCGCTGCCAGTTGACCAATGCCGTGGCATCGACGAAGCGGGCATTGGGTAGATGCTTCTGCAGCGATGCGAAGGCAGCGGCCGAGAACCAGTAATTGTCCATCTCGACGCCGATGCTGAGCTTCCCCCAGCCGCGATCGGAGAGCACGCTGGACAGAAAATCCATCGGATGGCGCTCGGTCGACTGCACATAATGGTCGGCATAGCCGACGATGTTGTCGTGCGCGAGATAGGCGGTGCGCTTGGCGCCGTTGGCGTCCTGGCCGCGCCCGTACCACACCGGCTCGCCCGACGGCGGCACGATGACAGCCTGATGCACATAGAACGACCAGCCGTCATAGCCGGTCAGCCAGGCCATGTTGGACGGATCGCTGACGATCAATAGATCAACGCCCTTGGCCGCCATGGCCTTCCGCGTCTTGGCGAGGCGCTCCGCATATTCGCCGCGCGAGAATTTCAAATTGGGCTGCATTGTTCTTGGTCCTCGTTTGTTGGGCCTTGCGGCCGGTATCAGCTTTCGAAAATCGTACCGGTCTTGGCTGCACGCGCGCGGTCGCGGGCGAGCGTGGCGATTGCCGTGTCCTGCACGCCGGTGCCGGTCAGGTCGGCGATTGTGATGTCGCTGTCCGAACGCCGGCCATGCCTTTCGCCGGCGATGATGTGGCCAAGCTCGGTGATCTCGGCATCGGCCGCCATCACGCCCGCCGCGATAGCATGGTGCAGTTCGCCCAGCCGGCGCGTCTGTTTGGCGCTATCGGCGACGTAGAGATCTGCCATGCGCAGGATCGCCGGCGCGATCTCGTTCTTGTGCTCGGCATCCGAGCCCATGGCAGTGATATGCTGGCCGGCGGAGACGAAGCCGGCCTTGATCAGCGGCTCGGTCGACGGCGTCGTGGTGACGATGATGTCGGCATCGGCCGCAGCCTTTGCCGCGTCGGGCTCGGCGTGAACGGCGATGCCCAGTCTTTCGGACAATGCGTCGGCCGCGGCCTCGGCCTTGGCGGCATCCCTTGCCCAGATGCGAGCCTCGGTGATCGGCCGCACCAGCATCAGCGCTTCGAGCTGCAGTCCGGCCTGAACACCGGCGCCGAAGATCGCGGCAACGGAGGAACCCGGCCGCGACAGATGCTTGGCGGCAACCGCGCCGGCCGCCGCCGTGCGGATGTCGGTGAGATAGCCATTGTCGAGCAGCAGCGCCTCGACCAATCCGGTTTTCGCCGACAGCAGCACCATCATGCCGTTGACGCTGGGCAGGCCGAGCTTGGGATTGTCGAAAAAGCCGGGGCTGATCTTGATCGCAAAACCGTCGATACCCGGTACATAGGCGGTCTTGACGTCGACCTCGCCGCGATGCTCTGGAATGTCCAGCCGCAGGATCGGCGGCATCGCCACCGGCAAGGTGGCGAGCGCCCGGAACGCGTTCTCGACGCAGGCCATGGCATCAAGATCGAGCTTCACGATCTTGCGCAATTCAGCTTCGGTGAGGATCGTCATCCGGCTCATGCTGCGCTCTCCGCAATTGCTTCGCCGCAGATGATCTTGCGGTGCAGTGTCATATCGATGTTGCGGCCGGACAGCACGAGCACCGTCGGGCCGCTCGCCCTGACCTTGCCGGCAAGCACGGCCGCGATGCCGACCGCGCCGGCGCCTTCGACGATCTCGCGCTCCTGTTCATAGGCATGGCGGATGCCGGTGGCGATCTCGTCCTCGCTGAGCAGGATCACATCGTCGAGCAGGTCGCGGCACATGGAAAAGGTCAGCCGGTTGTCGAGGCCTATGCCGCCGCCGAGGGAATCGGCCAGCGTCGGCAGTTCCTCGACCAAAACCGGATGTCCGGCGTCGAGGCTCGCCTTCATCGCCGCACCGCGCGCCATTGAAATGCCCATCACCTTCGTCGCCGGGCTGACGCCCTTCACGGCAGCGGCGACGCCAGCCGCCAGCCCACCGCCGGAAAGCGGCACCAGCACCAAGGCGGCGTCCGGAACCTGTTCGATGATCTCCAGCCCGAGCGTGCCTTGCCCGGCGACAATGGCAGGATGGTCGAAGGGCGGCAGCATGATCAGCCCCTCTTCCGCGACCAGCCGTTCGACCTCCCGCTGCGCATCGTCCTGGCTGTTGCCGACGATGCGGATCTCGGCGCCGAGCCGACGGATCTCGTCCAGCTTGTTCTGCGGCACCAGCCGCGACATGCAGATCGTCGCGTGGATGCCTTGCAGTCGAGCAGCATAGGCAAGCGCCCGGCCGTGGTTGCCAGTCGAGGCAGCGACGACGCCACGCGCCCTCTCCTCGTCTGTCAGCGAAGCGATAGCGTTCGAGGCACCGCGCAGCTTGAAGGCGCCGGTGGTCTGCCGATGTTCGAGCTTGAGATAAACAGGAGCGTCCAAGTGCTGGGAAAGACTCCGGGAAGGAACGGTCGGCGTACGCTCGATCTTGCCTGCGATGCGCTCGCGCGCGGCGCGGATATCGGAGAGGCTTATCCTGGACGTGGTCATGGCTCTGCAATCAGTTCAACGGCAGCGTCATCAGACGGCCGAATTCAGGACGCGGCTCGTCGTCGCCGCAAAGGCGCAGGCAATTCCAGGCCGTCGCCTGGTTGCTGGTGACGACGGCGCGGCCGATGGCCTCTTCCATGCCGACCACTGCCAGCGCCGACCGCAGCGCCGTGCAGGACACGAACAGCGCGTCGGCTTGCATATCGGTCGCTTCGCGGGCCAGATCGACCAAGGATTTCGGCGCAATCCGTGCCATCTCGCGGTCGTCCTCGAAGCCGAGGCAAGTGAAGCCGGCGATCTCGAATCCATGTTCGATGAAATAGGCCGCCATCGGCCGGCTGGTCTCGACCGTATAGGGAGTGAGAATGCTGATCGTCCTGGCGCCCAGCGCCTTGAGGCCGCGCACCCCGGCCATCGGCGGCGTGACCACCGGCACGCCGGGCTTGGCGGCCTGCACCGCCGCCTCGATTTCGGCATCGCCGATCACGACGGAAGCCGAGGTGCAGGAATAGCAGATCGCATCGAGCGGCTCGTCGGGCAGGATCAGGGCCGCGGCCGCCGTCAGTGACGGCTGCATCTTGCGCAAATTGTCCGGCGTCGTCGGGTTGGCGTAGGGGATGCGCGCGACATAGACGCCGATGCGGTCGCTTGCCACCATGCGGTGAAAATCCGGTTCGCTCGTATGGTCGGTGGCAAGGATGATCAGGCCGACCCGCTTTTCCAGCGGACGCGCATCGAGCGGCGGCCGGGCCGAGTGCAGGCGGATATCGGGTGCAGCGCTCATCGTTCGATCCGCCCATAACGGTGTTCCAGCCAGCGCAGCAGCACCACCGAGAACAGGCTGATGGCGAGGAAGAAGGCGCCGACCAAGGTGATCGGTTCGATATACCGATAATAGGTATTGGCGACGCTCTTGGCCTGGTTCATCAGTTCCAGCACGGTGATCGCCGATAGCAGCGGCGTCTCTTTGAACATGGCGATGAAATAATTGGCAAGCGCCGGGATCATCGGCGGGATCGCCTGCGGAATGATGATGTGCGTCCAGGTCTGGGTGGCGTTTAGATTGCAGGCCTTGGCCGCTTCCCACTGGCCGCGGGGCACATTGTCTATGCCGGCGCGGTAGACCTCGGCCGTGTAAGTTCCGTAATGCAGCCCGAGACCGATGACGCCCGCCACCAGCGGCGGCAACAGGATGCCGAAATCCGGCAGCACGTAGAAGATGAAATAGAGCTGCACCAACAGCGGCGTGCCACGGATGAACTCGGCAAGGAAACCGACGGTGCGCGACAGAGCCCTGTTCGGCGACCGGCGCGCCAACGCGATGCCCAGTCCAATGATGGCCGCCAGTACCGAGCCGAGCAGCGTCGCCAGGATGGTGATCTTCACCCCCTCGATCAGCGTCGGCAGGATCTGCCGAACAAAATCCCAATCCCATTCCATTATCAGGCCCGATCCATCATACGCGCACCCCGTCGAGGCCACGAGCCATACGGCGTTCCAGCGACCGCACGCCCCATGAGATGAGCAGCGCCAGGACGAAATAGATGACGAGGATGGTGCTGAACGGCACCAGAGTATTGCCGGTCTGCGAGCGCACCACCTGCGCCTGGAAGGTCAGGTCGGCGAGCGAGATTAGCGAAACGACGGCGGTGGCCTTGAGCAATTCAATGGCGTTGTTGCCGAAGGTTGGCAGCATCACCAGAAGCGCCTGCGGCAGGATGATATGGCGCATGGCTTGCCAGCGGCCGAGATTGAGGGCGGTGCAGGCCTCATATTGTTCGCGGCCGATAGACTTGATGGCGCCACGCACCACTTCCGCCGCATAGGCGCCGACATTGAGGCCCAGCGCCAGCACCCCGGCCTGCAGCGGCGTCAACGAAATGCCGGCAAAAGGCAGCACGAAATAAGCCCAGAACAGCTGCACGAAAATCGAGGTGCCGCGGAAGAACTCGATATAGGCGGTGGCCAGCGCGCGTAGCACGAAAAACCGCGACAGCCGCCCCAGCCCGGCAAGAAAGGCCATGACCAAGGCCAGCACCGACCCCATCAGCGTCAGCTCGATGGTGACAAGCGCTCCTTGCAATATCAGGCCGAAATAGCCGGACCATTGGGTCATTGGGGCTAAGCGTTTCCTCGCTTGGTGATCATTGCAGAACGCCGGCGCCGCCCCTCATCCGCCTGCCGGCACCTTCTCCCCGTTATAGGGACGGGGAGAAGGGTGAAGCTCCAGCGTTGACGCCCCCCTCTCCCCGTTTTTGACGGGGAGAGGCTAGGGTGAGCGGCACTTTTTACTTCGCCGAGCAGAGCTTGTCGCGGCTCGTCGACATTGCCGCCGCCGCCGAGAAGCCGTAAGGCTCGATGATCTTGGCGAACTCGCCGGACTTCTTCAGTTTCGCCAGCTCGACATCATAGGCGTCGCGCAGCGCTTCGTCGCCCTTCTTGAAGGCCGCGCCGTCGCAATAGACCGGCGCACCGACCACCGGCGCGATGACTTCGAGGTTCGGATCATTGGCTTTCTTGACCAGGTCGTTGATCGACAGCACGGGCAGCGAATAAGCATCGATGCGGCCGTCCTGCAGCATCTTCAGGCCGCTCTGGCCGTCCGGCACGACGATGACGCGCTCGCGCGGCACACCTGCGGTGAGCGCCAGCTTCTCTTCAGTGCCGCCACCCGGCGCGCCGATCGTGGCGCTCGCGTCCTTCGCGACGTCCTCGTAGCTCTTGAAACCCTTCGGGTTGCCCTTCTTCACCAGCATCGCCTCGGCGTCGCACAGCACCGGTTCCGAATAGGCGACCGCAGCACAACGTTCCGGCTTCATGAACAGGCCGGCAGTGACGACGTCGAAACGGCCGGCCTGCAGGCCGGGAATCATGGCGCCATATTCCGAGATCGAGGCGACGATATCGTTGACGCCAAGGCGCTTGAAGATTTCACGGGCAACGTCAGGCGCCGCACCCGAAACCTTGCCGTCGGCAGCGACCGCCGTATAGGGCGGCTCGTTGGCGATGGCGACGCGGGCAAAGCCTTGCGCCTTGAGCTCTTCGAGCTTGCTGTCGTCGGCCGAGCCGGCCGTCGAGGCGGCCAGCACCGCCGTCAGCGCAATACCGGCGACGCCGGCCAAAATGGCAAATTTCTTCATTGTTCCCAACTCCTTGTTTGTCTGTCTTCTTGGCTTGCTTGAGGCGTCGCCGCCTCGCATGGCAGTCAGACCCGATGTCCGGCCGCAATGATCTTCTTCAGGAAACCTTGCGTACGCTCCTGTTTGGGATGGCGGAAAATCTCGTCGGGCTTGCCCTCCTCGACTATTCTGCCGCGATCGAAGAACAGCACCCGGTCGGCGAAGTCATGGGCGAAACCCATCTCGTGGGTGACCAGCAGCATGGTCATGTCGGTCTCGGCGGCGAGCTTGCGCATGACGTTGAGCACCTCGTCGACGAGCTCAGGGTCGAGCGCCGAGGTGACCTCGTCGAACAGCATGATTTTCGGCGACAGCGCCAGCGCCCGCGCAATCGCGACGCGCTGCTTCTGGCCGCCTGAAAGCTGCGCCGGCATCGCTTTGGCCTTGTCGACCATGCCGACCATGTCGAGCAGTTCCATCGCCCGCTTTTCGGCGGCGGCCCGCGGCACGCCTTTGGTCAGCATCGGTGCCAGCGTCACATTGTCGATGACGCATTTGTGCGGAAACAGATTGAACAGTTGGAAGACCATGCCGATCTTCTGGCGCATTTTTGCCAAATGCCGTTCATCGGCCGTCAGCAGCCGGCCGTTACGCTCCATGTGGTACAACTGTTCGCCGTCGACTTGGATGTGGCCGCTGTCGATACGCTCTAGCGTCATCAGGATGCGCAGGATCGTCGTCTTGCCCGAACCCGATGGACCGATCAGTGCCAGCTTCTCGCCGGGCATGACTTGCATCGAGAGGCCGTCCAGCACCTTGAAGGTGCCGAAGCTTTTTGAAATGCCGTCGATCTTGATGATGGGAGCCGACAATGAATTTCCCGTGCTGGAGAAGCTTGCCTTTAACGATGCGGATCGCGGCAAATCATGTCAATCAAGAAAATAATATCATGACAATATTTCGGATTCCGCACAATTTCGCGCCATTCGCCGTCTAGATCGCAAGCAGGAGATGCTCGGGATCGCCGAGCAGAAGCTTGGTGACAACGCCGAGACCGGCACGCAGTTCCCCCTCCGTGGTCGAGCCCAGCGAAATCCGTACGGCTGGATGCCAAGGCATCTGCGAAATGCGAAACGACGTGCCGGGCGCGATCGCCACGCCCTGCAGGCGGGCCTGGGAAACAAAGCTTTCCTCACCGCGGTCATCGGGCAGTTGCAGCCAGACATGCAGCCCGTCGCGATGAGCCCGATAGTCCACTCCGGCAAGCACCTCGGCGGCTATGTCCAGACGCCGCCGCAAAGCCAGGCGCTGCCATCGCACGAGTTCCATCGCGGTGCCGTCGGTCACCCATTTGGTGGCGATCTCGGCCACCAACGGCGTCGCCATCCAGTTCGAGACGAGATGGCGATTGGCGACCGCGGCGACATAACGATCGGGCGCCGCGAGATAGCCGATGCGCAGGCCCGGCACCACGATCTTGGTGAAGGAGGTGACGTAGAGCGTGCGCTCGGGGGCAAACGCCGCGACGGGCGGCGGCCGGTCCTCGACCAGCGGGCCGAGCACGTCGTTCTCGATGATGGCGATGTCGTGCCTGCGCGCCACCGTCGCGATCTGCTCGCGCCGGGCGGCATCCATTAGCGTTGCCGTCGGGTTAATCACCGAGGGCTGCACGAACACGGCGCGGATGTCGGACAGCCGGCAGGCCTCGTCGAGCGCTTCCGGGATCAGCCCATTGTCGTCGATGGGCAGACCCTCGAGATTGAAGCCGAGATAGCGCGCCAGCGGGATCAGCGTGTGATGGCCGATCGCCTCGGTGGCGACGGTCGAACCGGGCGGCGCCACGCTCATCAGCGCTACCGTCATACCGGCGGTGGCGCCGTTGGTCAGGCTGATGTTCTGCGGCGACGCGTCGAGGCCGCAGAGGCGTAGCCACTCGACACCTACCGCGCGGTGGCGCGGGAACACCATGTTCGGCCTGAACGACAGCGCCGAGCTCGACGGCAGGTTTTCGGCGAGCCAGCCCAGCGCCTGCCTCAGCCGCTCCAGATGCATCGGTTCGCAGACCGGCTTCAGGATGGAGAGATCGATGACCTCGCCCAGCCGCTCCGGCAGATAGGGCGGCTCCGGCTCGCGGCGCTGCGTCTGCACAAAGCTGCCGCGGCCGACCTCGCCGGACACCAGCCCGCGGCGGATCAGCTCCTCATAGGCGCGGCTGACCGTCTGCACGGAAAGTTGCAGATCATCGGCCAGTTGCCGGTGCGTCGGCAAGCGCGCGCCATTGGCCAGACGCCCGTCATGGATGGCCCGCGCGAACTGGTCGGCGAGCGATTGATACGCCGGCCGCCGGATAAGAGCGGGATCTGGTCGCCAAAATGTCATGACTTATTAGAGATCGAAATCAGTGCAATTGACAATCGAAATAATGCGCCGTCATGGTGTCGGGCACTGGAAGTGGGCGATCATGGCTGCAGCGAAACTCGATCCGATCGATCTCAAAATCCTCGACGCCATCCAGCGCGACGGGCGCATCACCAAGCTGGCGCTGGCCGAGAAAGTCGGCCTGTCGCCGACGCCGTGCTGGATGCGGCTGCGCAAGCTGGAAAAGGCCGGCATCGTCTCGGGCTACCATGCCAGGATCGCCATGCGCGCCATCGCGCCGGTCGCCACCGTGCTGATGGAGGTGACGCTTGCCAACCACCGCCAGGCCGATTTCGACCGTTTCGAGCGTGTCATCCGCAACATTCCCGAGATCATCGCCTGCTGGTCTGTCGGCGGCGGCGTCGATTACCTGCTGAAAGTCATGGCGCGCGACATCGACGCCTATCAGCGGCTGGTCGACAATCTGCTCGAGCGCGAGATCGGCATCGACCGCTATTTCACCTATATCGTCACCAAGACGGTGAAGGAGGAGAGTGTGCTGCCGGTGGCGGACCTGTTGCCGGCATCTTCCTGATACCGGAGAGATCGTCTGGCTGGGCAGGGCAATAGAGACAATCTCTCTACGTGCAGGCACGCAAACAGCCTCTCTGTTTGCGCGGCAGAGATAGTCTTGCGGCATCACCCGAACCGGGAGCCCGATGATGTCCGCACATTTTGCCCGCTCGCACCGCCATGAAGCACTTGATCGCCTCGCCGACCGGCGGCTGCTGCGCGAACTCGCCTATGTCGCTGGCCACTGGACGGCGAGCGAGACCGCGGAGAATTTCGAGGTGACCGATCCGGCCACCGGATCCACCGTCGCTTTCGTTGCCGCGCTCGATGCCCGGCAGACCACATTGGCGATCGATGCGGCATCGCGCGCCTTTCCTGCCTGGCGCGCATTGCTGCCGCAGGAACGGTCGAAAATCTTGCGAAAATGGTTCGATCTGATCGTCGCCGCCAAAAATGACCTGGCCCTTCTGATGACGCTAGAACAAGGCAAGCCGCTGAAGGAATCGCGCGGCGAGATCGACTATGCCGCCTCTTTTGTCGAATGGTATGCTGAGGAGGCCAAACGTCTCAACGCCGAAAGCGTCACCAGCCATCTGCCAAATGCCGAGATGGTGGTGCGACGCGAACCGCTTGGTGTCGTCGGCGTCGTCACGCCGTGGAATTTTCCCGCGGCCATGCTGACCCGCAAGGCGGCGGCCGCCCTCGCCGCCGGCTGCACCATCGTCGCGCATCCTTCCTCGGAAACGCCGCTGTCTGCACTGGCGTTGGCCGAGCTTGGCGAACGCGCCGGCCTGCCGGCTGGCGTGTTCAACGTTCTCACCGGCAAGGCTTCGACCATCGTCGGGCGGATGTGCGAAGATCCGCGCGTCCGCGCCATGAGCTTCACCGGCTCGACCGAGGTCGGCAGGTTGATCGCCGCGCAGAGTGCGCCGACGATGAAGCGTCTTGTGATGGAACTCGGCGGTCATGCGCCGCTGATCGTCTTTGCGGATGCCGATATCGACAAGGCGGTGAGAATAGCCGTCGACGCTAAATTCGCGACCTCCGGCCAGGACTGCCTCGCCGCCAACCGCATCTATGTCCAGCGTCCGATATACGATCGGTTCTGCGCTGCTTTCGCTAAACGCGTCGAGGCATTGCGGGCCGGCAATGGCCTCGCTGACGACACCGAAATCGGACCCTTGATGCACGAACGCGCGGTCAAGAAGGTCGAGGAGCAGGTGGCCGATGCGCTCGCCAAAGGCGCGCGTTGCCTGACCGGCGGCAAGCGCCATCCTGCCGGGCCGCTGTTCTACCAGCCGACCCTGCTCGCCGACGTTGGAGACGACGCTTTGATCATGCGCGAGGAGACCTTCGGTCCGGTTGCGGCCGTGACGCCTTTCGACAGCGAAGACGAAGTCGTCGCCCGCGCCAATGCGACAGAGTACGGCCTGGTCGCCTATGTCGTGACTGAGAATGGCGGTAGGCAATTGCGCATCGGCCGCGCGCTCGACTATGGCATGGTCGCCATCAACCGCGTCAAGATCACCGGCGCGCCGGTCCCGTTCGGCGGCGTCAAGCAGTCCGGCATCGGTCGCGAGGGCTCGCGTCACGGGCTCGAAGCCTTTACCGACTTCAAATATCTCTGCCTCGACGTGGCGTAACGCCCCGTCAGGCTTTTGCTTTCAAGGAGTAAAAAATGCTCGACCAGTCCAACGAACTCGCCGCCTGGGATCGCAATCATTTCTTCCATCCCTCGACCCATATGGGAACGCACGCGCGTGGCGAGAGCCCGACGCGTGTGATCGCCGGCGGCGAAGGCGTCACCATCTGGGACAACAACGGGCGCAAGAGCATCGATGCCTTCGCCGGGCTCTATTGCGTCAATGTCGGCTATGGCCGCCAGAAGATCGCCGACGCCATCGCCGCGCAGGCCAAGAACCTCGCCTATTACCACGCCTATGTCGGCCACGGCACCGAGGCGTCCATCACCCTTTCCAAGATGATCATCGACCGCGCGCCGCAAGGCATGTCGAGGGTCTATTTCGGCCTCTCCGGTTCCGATGCCAACGAAACCAACATCAAGCTGATCTGGTACTACAACAACGTGCTCGGCCGGCCGGAGAAGAAGAAGATCATCTCGCGCTGGCGCGGCTATCACGGCTCCGGCATCATGACCGGATCGCTGACCGGCCTCGACCTGTTCCACAACGCCTTCGACCTGCCCCGCGCGCCGGTCCTGCACACCGAGGCGCCCTACTACTTCCGCCGCGCCGACCGCTCGCTGAGCGAGGAGCAGTTTTCGCAATACTGTGCCGACAAGCTCGAGGAGATGATTCTCGCCGAAGGGCCGGAGACGGTCGCCGCGTTCATTGGCGAGCCGATCCTCGGCACCGGCGGCATCGTGCCGCCACCTGCCCTCTACTGGGGAAAGATCCAGGCGGTGCTGAAGAAATACGATGTGCTGCTGGTCGCCGACGAGGTGGTCACCGGCTTCGGCCGGCTGGGCACAATGTTCGGCTCCGACCATTACGGCATCAAGCCCGACCTGATCACCATCGCCAAGGGCCTGACCTCGGCCTATGCGCCGCTGTCGGGCGTCATAGTCTCAGACAAGGTCTGGCAGGTGCTGGTGCAGGGTTCCGACAAGCTCGGCTCGCTCGGCCATGGCTGGACCTATTCGGCGCATCCGATCTGCGTGGCCGCCGGCGTCGCCAACCTGGAACTGATCGACGAGATGGACCTAGTGCGGAACGCCGGCGAGACCGGTGCCTATTTCCGCGCCGAGCTAACGAAAGCCGTCGGTGGTCACAAAAATGTCGGCGAGGTACGCGGCGACGGCATGCTGGCGGCAATCGAGTTCGTCGCCGACAAGAACGATCGCGTGTTCTTCGACGCCTCGCAAAAAATCGGGCCGCAGGTCGCAACCGCTCTTGCGGCAAGCGGCGTCATCGGCCGGGCCATGCCGCAGGGCGACATTCTCGGTTTCGCGCCGCCGCTCTGCCTGACGCGGGAAGAGGCCGATATCGTCGTGTCGAAGACGGCCGACGCGGTGAAGAGCGTGTTTGCAAACATCTGAAGAGCCGACATGAATGCCATGACCAAAACCCTCCCCGCCACCATGGCCGCCGTGCAGCTGATCGGGCACGGCGGACCGGAAAAGCTCGTCTACCGCACCGACGTGAAAGTGCCCTCGCCCGCCCGGGGCGAGGTGCTGGTCAAGGTCACCGCTTGCGGCATGAACAACACCGACGTCTGGGTGCGCCAGGGCGCCTATGGAACGGAGGAGGATGCCGCCGCTGTGTCGACCTGGCGTCGTCAGGGCAATACGCTGAGCTTCCCGCGCATCCAGGGCACCGACACGGTCGGCAACATCATTGCCGTCGGCGACGGCGTGTCGCCGGCCCGCATCGGCGAGCGGGTGATGGTCGATTTCTCCATCTACAATCGCGACGACGATTCACTCGCCGACATCGACTATATGGGCCATGGCCGTGACGGCGGCTATGCCGAATACCAGGCAGTACCGTCCGAAAACGCCCATGTCGTCGACACCGATCTGAGCGATGTCGAGCTTGCCACTTTCTGCTGCGCCTATCTCACCGGCGAGCAGATGTTGGAACGCGCCGCATTGAAAGCCGGCGAGCGTGTGCTGGTCACCGGCGCCTCGGGCGGCGTCGGCTCGGGCATCGTGCAGCTGGCGCGGGCGCGCGGCGCCATTCCCTATGCGGTTGCCGGCAAGGGCAAGGAACAGGCCGTGCGTGACATCGGCGCCGAGGCGGTGATCACCCGTGGCGTTGCCGATCTGCCGGCCGCCGTCAGCGCGGCGACCGGGGGCCAGCCGATCGACGTGGTGGCCGATCTGGTCGGCGGCGCGATCTTCAACGACCTCCTGCGCATCTTGAGGCCGGAAGGCCGCTATACCACGGCTGGTGCAATTGCCGGCCCGGTCGTGCAGCTGGATCTGCGCACCATGTATCTGAAACAGCTGCAACTGCATGGCTCGAGCCAGGGCACGCGGGCGGATTTCCGCCGCATAGTGCGCTACATCGAGGACAAGAAAATCCGGCCGCTGGTCGGCGGCGTCTACAAGCTGTCCGATTTCCATCGCGCCCAGGCGGATTTCATCGCCAAGGATTTCGTCGGCAAGCTGGTGGTCGTTCCGGATGCGGCCGCAAAAATAGCGCGTCGACCACAAACGCCTATGACAGGCTCGGGCCGTTCGTCGACGCGGAATGAGCAAAACCCATTCTGATTTGGCTGCACGCCGGCAACAAGGATTCCTGACCTCTCCTGCGGCGTTATAAGGTTTTCGCGATTTTCTTATAACCCCCGCTTGCGTCCCTTGAGGTCATGGCGCTATAAGAGAACCGCATTTTTCTTATAACCGGAGCCGCCCGACATGAAGACGGTCGACCTCGTTTACCGCACGATGTATGCGGAACTCGTCCAGCGATCCTTGGACGCAGCCTTCGAAACGGATTTCCCTACGACGGGCAATCTCGTCAAGGTGCCCGTCAAGGGCAAGGTATACTGGTATTTCGAGGAAACGCAGCCGACGAAGACGCGACGATATGTCGGGCCTGACAGCGATCCCGAGATTGCAAAACGCGTTGAATCCTTCCGTCAGATCAAGGACGACCTCCGCGCCCGCAGGAAGCTGGTATCCACGCTCGTGCGCGAGGCAGGGCTGACAGAACCCGAAAGGTTCACCGGGGATGTCGTCGAGGCGCTGGGGAAGGCTGGCATCTTCCGCTTGCGCGGCGTCCTGGTCGGCACAGTCGCCTTTCAGTCCTACGCGGGCTATCTGGGCGTGAAGCTGCCCGGTGCAGCGTTGCAGACGGGCGATGCAGACTTCGCCCTATTCCATTCCGTGTCGGCCGCGGTCGAGGACAGCCTGCCGCCCATCCTCGAAATCTTGAGGGAGATCGACCCAACCTTCAGGGAAATCCCTCACAGATCAGATCCCGGACACGCGACGCAATTCGAGAACGCAGTCCGATACAAGGTCGAGTTCCTTACACCGAACACGGGCAGCGATGACTACGCCGATCATGCAACCTCGATGCCGTCTTTGGGCGGTGCATCCGCGCAGCCTCTTCGGTTTCTCGATTTCCTGATCCACGAACCAATCAGAACTGTGCTGCTGCATCGATCGGGAGTGCCTGTCGTGGTACCGTCGCCCGGACGATATGCGGTTCACAAGCTGATCGTTGCCTCGCGCCGACAGAACAACGCAAACGGCGTAGGCAAGCGGGAAAAGGATGTCCACCAGGTAGCACTTCTGGTCGAGGCACTGGAAGCTACCCGTCGCCAGGACGATCTCGCCATCGCGTTTTCGGAAGCGTGGGACAGGGGGAAACATTGGCGTGAAGCGATACAAAAAGGACTTGGCTTGATTCCCCAGAAACAGCGTGGCGACGTCGAGGCGACGATCGTCAACGCACTTTCAGGAATCGGCGAGGAACTGGAAGGATTCAGCGGCTCATCTGCGAAAACAAAGCACGGAGACTAAACGGCAGCAACGGGTGTGGAGGGTAACCTTATGCCAGCCGTCGCCGAGGCGTTTTTGTTTTCAGGTTTCAAAATCGACTTTGCCTATTCAGCTCTGCGATCGGACCTGCTTGACGGCAGCCTCGAGCGACCGTTCAAACGCGTCGATCACCTGGTCGACCTGCGGCTCGGTGATGATCAGCGGCGGGCAGAAAGCCAGCGCATCGCCCATATTGCGCGAGATGACGCCGTTCTGCTGCATGAAGCCGTTGACGAGCCCGCCCAGTTCACCGGTCTTCCCCCACGGCGTCTTGTTTGCCTTGTCGCCGACCAGCTCGACCGCCGCGACCAGGCCGATGCCGCGCACCTCGCCGACAAGCGGGTGCGAAGCGAGCGTGCGCAGCCGCTTCTGCAAATGCGCGCCGACCGCACGCGCATTGCCGACAAGGTCGCGCTCCTCGATCAGCTTCAGGTTCTCGAGCGCGACCGCTGCCGCAACAGGATGGCCGCCGCCGGTGAAACCGTGGCCGAAGGTGCCGATACGGTTGCTTTCGTCGGCGATCGGCTCGAATACCTTGTCGTTGATCAGCAGGGCTGAGATCGGCAGGTAGGACGAAGAGATCTGTTTCGACAACACCATGATGTCGGGCCTGATGCCGAAGGTCTGCGAGCCGAACATCTCACCTGTTCGGCCAAAGCCGCAGATCACCTCGTCGGCGATGAGCAGGATGTCGTATCTCGACAGCACCGCCTGAATCTTCTCCCAGTAGCCGGCCGGCGGAACGATGACGCCGCCGGCGCCCATGATCGGTTCGCCGAAAAAGGCGGCGATGGTTTCCGGTCCTTCGGCGAGGATCAGCTTTTCCAGCTCGTCGGCAAGCCGGCTCGAAAACAGCTCTTCGCTTTCACCCGGCAGCGCCTCGCGCCAATGGTGCGGCGTCGAGGTGTGCAGCACATTGGCGATCGGCAGATCGAACGAAGTGTGGTTGTTGGGCAGTCCGGTCAGGCTTGCCGAGGCGATGGTGACGCCGTGATAGCCCTTCTTGCGGCTGATGATCTTCTTGCGCGCCGGCTGGCCGAGCGCATTCGACCGGTACCAGATCATCTTCATGGCCGTATCGTTGGCCTCGGAGCCGGAATTGGTGAAATACGCCTTGCTCATCGGCACCGGCGCCATCTGCACCAGTCTCTCGGCGAGATCGATCAGCGGCGAATGCGATTTGGAGCCGAAATCGTGATAGTAAGGCAGCTTCGACATTTGCCGTACTGCCGCATCGACCAGCCGCTTCTCCGAAAAACCGACCGCGACGCTCCAAAGCCCGGCCATCGCCTCGATATAACGGTTGCCGGCGAGGTCCTCGACATAGATGCCGTCGCCCTTCTCGATAATGAGCGGCCCCGATTCCTGATGCTTGCGCGCATTCGTATAGCCATGCATGTGAAAGCTTATGTCGCGGGCTTCGGGAGAATTCGGTCGTGCGTCCATGATGGCTCCTGTGCTGCACGCGGAAACAGTCCTGCCGCCGGTCCGGCTCGGCAGGTCCCCGTGCATTATGCCGTTTGATGCATCTTTCTCGAACGGTATAGTGTCAAGCGCTTTCGACAGGGCCAGCGGATGGATGGACGCATGCAGAACTTCGGCTTGACCTGACCGTGGACCATGTCGACTGCATTGTCGCCGGCGCCGGCGTTGTTGGCCTGGCGATCGCGCGAGAGATGGCGCAGCGCGGCATCGATACGCTGGTCCTGGAAGCCGAGAGCGCTATCGGCACCGGGACAAGTTCGCGCAATTCCGAGGTCATCCATGCCGGCCTCCACTATCCGGTTGGATCGCTGAAAGCCCGGTTCTGCGTGGCCGGCCGGGAAAGACTCTATCGCTATTGCGAGGAGCGGGCGATCCCGCACGCGCGCTGCGGCAAGCTCATCGTTGCCACAAATGCCGAACAGGAGCCGGTGCTCGCCTCAATCCGGGCCAATGCACGCGCTTGCGGCGCCGGCGACCTGTTGCGCTTGAGCGAAGCCGAGGCGCATACGCTGGAGCCCAGCCTTAAGTGCACGGCGGCGCTGCTGTCGCCCGCCACCGGCATCATCGACAGCCATGCCCTGATGCTCGCCCTGTTGGGCGACGCCGAGGAGCACGGGGCGGCACTTAGTCTCAACACGCGCATCGCCTCCGGCCGCATCGAAGCAGGCCGCGTCGTGCTCGAGACGGTGGACGCTGCCGGCGGCGAGCGCTTCGAGATCGCCACTCCGCGTTTCGTCAATGCCGCCGGGCTTGGCGCCGCAGCACTTGCCGGTTCGCTTGAAGGGCTCAATCAGCAATTCGTGCCAAAGCTCCATTATGCCAAGGGCAATTATTTTTCGGTGGCCGGCCGGGCGCCGTTCTCGCGATTGGTCTATCCGGTGCCCGAACCCGGCGGGCTCGGTGTTCATCTGACACTCGACCTTGATGGCGTCGCCCGCTTCGGGCCGGACGTCGAATGGACCGATCAACTCGACTATCGCGTCGACCCGGCTCGTGGCGAGCGCTTCTACAGCGAGATCCGCAAATACTGGCCGGACCTGGCCGATGGCAGCCTGCAACCCGCTTACAGCGGCATCCGGCCAAAACTGTCCGGTCCCGGTGAGGCCAATGCCGACTTCGTCGTCCAGGACGTGGCGGTGCACGGCGTGGATAGCCTGGTCAACCTGTTCGGCATCGAAAGCCCCGGCCTGACCTCCTGCCTGACGATTGCCGACCATGTCGCGCAGTGCCTCGCGCCGAAGTTGTAGCGTGCGGCGCCCCGCGCCGCGATCTGCACTGTATCAAGGCGCATTGCGTGAACTTTCAGACGCAAGTCCCCTATGAGGCACATCGCGCACTTGCAGCCCGCTCCGCGCTCTGATTCCCTGCATTCTGGGGCTGTCCTGATTCGCACTGCCCGGTTCAGAGTTTTCGCAGTGCGCCCGGGACAAGCTTCCAGCGACCACTCGGCGTATCCAGGGAGAACGGCAATGAACACCGCGACGAGGCCGGTAATCTCGGAGATGAGGCCCAAGATCACCGTCGTCGGGGTCGGCGGCGGCGGCGGCAACGCCGTCAACAACATGATCGCCGAAGGCCTGCAGGGCGCGGAATTCATCGTCGCCAACACCGATGCCCAGGCCCTTGCCATGTCGAAGGCAACGAGGCTGATCCAGTTGGGCGCTCATATCACCGAAGGTCTCGGCGCCGGGTCCCTGCCCGAGGTCGGCCGTGCTGCGGCCGTGGAATCCATCGACGAGATCATGGATCACCTTGCTGGAACGCACATGTGCTTCGTGACCGCCGGCATGGGAGGCGGAACCGGCACTGGTGCCGCGCCTGTGATAGCGCAGGCAGCGCGGGCAGCCGGAATACTGACCGTTGCCGTCGTCACCAAGCCATTCGTCTTCGAAGGCAGGCGCCGCATGTACGCTGCCGATGAGGGCATCGAGCGCCTGCGCGAAAGCGCCGATACCGTCATCGTCATTCCCAACCAGAACCTGTTCAGGATCGCCGACGCCAGAACCACGTTCGCCGACGCCTTCGCCATGGCCGACCGGGTCCTCTATGCGGGTGTCGGCTGCATCACCGATCTGATCGTCAAGGAAGGCCTGATCAATCTCGACTTCGCCGATGTGAAGTCGGTGATGCGCGACATGGGCCGCGCCATGATGGGAACCGGCGAAGCCGCCGGAGAAGGCCGCGCCAAGAAGGCAGCGGAAGCGGCAATCGCCAACCCGCTGCTCGACGAAGCTTCGATGATGGGCGCCAAGGGCGTCCTTGTCTCGATATCGGGCGGCATGGACATGACGCTGTTCGAGGTCGACGAAGCCGCTACCCGCATCCGCGAGGAGGTCGACAACGATGCCGACATCATCGTCGGCGCCATCTTCGACAAGGCACTCGCCGGAAAATTCAGGGTGTCGGTCGTGGCGACCGGCTTGCGGCGTGGCTTGGAGATTCCACTGCTTGCCGAACCGGAAGTTCGCATGAACTGAACGCGTATCGCTGCAACTCGCTCAGCCGACTGCCAGCCTCGCGTCACCAGGGCCGCGCGCCGTCGATGACTTCCATGGCGCGTGCAGCAAAACGGCCGGCCAGCGGTGCCACATCCGCCGCATCGGCCGCAACCGCGCTGCCGGCCAGCACGCGGTCGGCGATGCCGACGAAGATCACGGCAAAGCGGAACATGGCAAACACCAGATGGAACCGCTGCAGCGGCGCCGTCGGCACGGCGTGGGCGAAGTAATGATCGAGGAATTCGCGCTGTGTCGGAATCCCGAGGGCTGCCTGATCAAGGCCGAGGATGCCGCCATATTCGTCCGATGAGGAATGCCAGGGCATCGAGCAGAAGCCGACATCGGCAAGCGGATGACCAAGCGTCGACAATTCCCAGTCGAGAATGCCGATCACCTCGGGCCGCTCGGGATGGAAGATGAGATTGCCGAGACGGAAATCGCCATGCGCGATCGAGACGCGGCCGTCATCTGGCGGAAGATGTCGCGGCAACCATTCGGCGACGGCTTCGAGCGCGGCAATGCGCTCGCTCGGCGATTCCCGCAACTGTCTGGTCCAGCGCGCGATCTGTCGCTCAAAATAGTTCCCGGGACGGCCATAGTCGCCGAGCCCGACCTCTTCCGGCCGGACTGCGTGCAGCTTTGCCAGCGCCTCGGCCATGCCGAAATAGATGCCGCGCCGCTCGTCCGGCGCCAGTCCCGGCAACGCGCCATCGTGGAACACCCGGCCGTCGAGCCGCTGCATCAGATAGAACGGCGTGCCGAGCGGCTCGTCGCCGTCGTGATAGAGCACCGGCCGCGGCACCGGCACCTTTGTCGATGCTAGCGCCTCGATCACCCGGTACTCGCGATCGACTGCATGAGCGCTGCGCAGGATCGGTCCCGGGGGTTTCTTGCGCAGAACCATGCGGCGGCCGCCATAGTCGACGAAATAGGTCGGGTTGGATTGGCCGCCGACGATCCGCTCAAGCGACATTTGGCCATCGCCAAAATGCGCTCTCAGAAAATCCTCCAGGCGTACCGGATCGAAATCCATCCTCATTGCCGGCTCAGCGGTTCCCGCCGCGACCTGTTTCGTCTTGTCTGCCGGCTTCGACATGCCAGCGCCAGAAGCCCGCACCTTCCTTGTTGAGAAAGCGGTTGAGCACCATCTTGTGGACCTCGTCGGCGCCGTCGACCAGGCGAGCCTGGCGGGCGTAGCGGTAGATCCATTCGAGTACAGTGTCTTTCGAATAGCCGCGGGCGCCGTTGATCTGGATCGCCACGTCGGCGGCGTCATGCAGCACGTTGGCGACCTGGATCTTGGCCATGGAGACCTCCTTGCGGGCAAAGCCGCCGCGATCGAGCTCCCAGGCCGCCTTCATCACCAGCAGCCGCCCGATCTCGATGCGCATGGCAAGGTCGCCGAGCATCAGCTGGATACTCTCTCGGTCGGCCAAAAGCTGCCCGAAACCGCTACGCTCGGCGGCATAGGCGCGCGCGATCTCGATGCAGCGCTTGGCAAGCCCGAGCCAACGCATGCAATGGGTGAGCCGCGCCGGACCGAGCCGGACCTGGGTAACCCGGAGGCCGCTGCCTTCGCCGGCAAGCACGTCCTCGACCGGGACTTCCAGGCCGTCGAATTCCAACTCGCAATGGCCGCCATGTTCTTCCGGTCCCATGATCTCGATGCGCCGCACGATCCGCCAGCCCGGCTGGTCCTTGTGGAACAGCAAGGCCGAAAGGCCGTGACGCGGATCGTCCGAAGTGCGCGCAATGAGAATGAAGTGGCTCGCCTCTTGCGCGCCGGTGATGAACCATTTGCGGCCTTTGACGACATATCTGTCGCCACGCCGTTCGGCTCTGGTCATGATCATCGACGGGTCGGAGCCGCCGCCCGGATGCGGTTCCGTCATTGCGAAAGCCGAACGCACCTTGCCCTCGACGATCGGCTTCAGCCATCTTTGCTTCTGCTCCGGCGTTCCCAGTCGCTCCAGCACCATCATGTTGCCATCCTCGGGGGCCGCGGAATTGAACACGACCGGACCGAAGATCGAGCGGTTCATCTCTTCATAGCAGACGGCCATATCCACCTTGGAAAGGCCGGCCCCGCCGGTCTCGGGTTTGAGCTGCAGGCACCACAGGCCGGCTGCTTTCGCCTTGCCCCGCAGCGTTTCGAGCAGCGGCAGCGCGACATTGCCATGGCCGTCGTAGGAAGCCTTATCTGCCTCGAGCGGCAGGATTTCGCGCTCGACGAAATCGGCGATCCGGCTGCGGAAGGCCTCGGTTCGGACGGAAATGTCGAAATTCATGGCGCTCACAAGGATGAAACGAGATGCCGCCATCGGCTCCGATGGTCGCGCCGCTAGTGTAACTGCCGTCATTGAATGCGAGCAACAGCAGTGTGCTGACGGAGCCCTGCGCACGTCAAAGCGCCGGTTCGATATGGATCGATGCCGGCGTGCTGCCGATGGCGGTCGAATTCCAGGATCAAAGAGTACTCAGGTTTCGTATGGCTAACGTCCGCGACAATGCTCAGATCAATTCGAGGACAGCGCAGCCATAGCCGTCCAGCGTCAACACTCCGGAGACAGGTCCTTGGCTATCGAGCAGGTTGCTGCCGAAGGGAACGCCGGTTACCGCAACGGGCGTGTCTTTGACGTTTTGCACGAACAGCAGCCGGCGTTCGTCATTCTCGCGCATCGTGACCTCGACGCCGTCCGGCAGATCCGGAACCAGAGGCTCCACATTCGCATCCACGAAAGTGCGCGTAGCGAGTTGAGCTGTCAGCTCCGGGGTTAGATAAGTGCCGACATAGAGCACACGGCCCTTGCCGACGGCGCGGGAGGTAATTGCAGGCGTTCCTGCCGCGTAGCGGTTCGACCAAACCCCTACAATTTCGACTTCCGGTTCGACTGCAAGGTTCTCATAGAAATAACCGGCATCGAACTCGTGGTTTCCGACGGTGAAACGACGGATACGGCGGCTGGATTCGGCCGGTCTGTCGGGAGGAATGACGAGCCCGCCGGAGCGCGACATGGTATTGAACAGGCCATTGGCCCCAGGTGCCGCCAGCCGCCCGAAATCCTCGACGCGAACGCCGGTCAGCTTCGACAGCGACCGGCCCGGCGCTGTGTCGCGGATGACGTGGTTGTTTTCGTCGCGGGTTCCCGTGCGCGCGCCGATGATGACGGTACCGCCATTTTCGGCAAAGACTTGCAGCCGCTCGGTCCAGCTGTCCTTCCAGATCACCCAATGCGGCACGTAGAACACCTTGAGCTTCGACAGATCGTCTTCCGGGTGGATGAAGCCGCAGGCGATGCCGCGGTCATAGCAATACTGATGCAGCAAGGTTGCATCATCCTGCGGACTTGGCAGGCCGATGGGGAAGGTCTTGTGGGCTTCCTGATTGTCGAAGTCCGAGCCGGCGATGCCGACATCCATCCGCACATGGGTGCCTAGGATCTTGTCTTTAAGCGCCGTCATCTCGGTGGCGAACTGCCTGGCTTCGTCATAGCGGCGGCGAGCGACATCATCGTGATCGATGATGCCCATCCAGTATATCTCGGCGCCGAAATGTGCGGGACGCCAGCGGAAGAACATGATCCCATCGGCGCCACGCGCAACCGACGACATCGCCATGCGTCGCATTTCGCCCGGCTCCGGCGTCAGCGTGCAGAAGCCCGGCTGGGCGCCAAAACCCGACTGTTGTTCCGGCACTATGTAGTTGCCGGAAAATCCCCGGCAGATGTCGAGATGCAGCGCCTGGATCTTGGCGTGATTGCCGAGGCGAAAGAACTCGTCATAGAGGAACGGATAGATGTCGTAGCCGACGAAGTCGAGATCGGTGGAGAATTGGCCGCGAAAGTCGATGTCACGCAATCCGCCGAGATTGTGGAAGATGAACCAACTGGCATTCGCTTTTCTCAGGATCTCGACCTGGTCGTGCTGGAACCGTGCTGTCGAAAAGCCGAGAAAACGGTGGTAGTCCTGGAGGTGACCGGGACCGGGAAAGGACGGGGAAAAATCCAGCGGGAAGACAATTTCGCTGAAATCGCCGTAAGCCGTCGCCCAGAAATCGCCACCCCAGGCGAAGTTCAGCCTGTCTATCGTCTTGTAGGTTTCCTGGAGATAAGCCTGGAATTCCTTCAATGCCGACGGCGAATAGGATTCCGGCATGCTGGTGTTGAGTTCGTTGTCGGTCTGCCAGCCTATGACATTTGCATTGTCGCGGTAGTGGTCCGCCATCGCGTTGGTGATCTTGCGGCTATAGTCGCGAAACACCGGGCTGCTGGTGTCGGCATACTGGCGCGAGCCGTGGCCCATCGACCGGCCATTTCCATCAAGCCGCAGGATTTCCGGATGCTTTGCGGTCAGCCAGCGCGGCGGAGTGGCGGTCGGCGTGCACAAGATCGTGTTGACGCCGTGACGCGCCAGCCCCTCGATTGCCCGGTCGAACAGGCTGAAATCGAAGATGCCTTCACGCGGTTCGAAAATGTGCCAGGCGAATTCGCCGAGGCGGGCGACGTTGAAGCCGGCCTCGGCCATGCGCCTGGCGTCATTGTCCCAGTAACTCTCGTCCACATGCTCGGGGTAATGCGGCGCGCCGACCAGAAAGCGGTCGGTCTGGATCGTGCGCCAGACCGACAGGGCGCGGCCGTTTGAAGTCTTGTTCACGAAGGATACTCCTGCAGGTCAGTCGGTGATGGTGGATTTGCGGGCACTGATTGTCCGCTCATCGACAGAGGAAAAGAGATAGACGTCACGCGGCTCGACCTTGAAGCCGACGGTCGCATCGGCGGCGACGGCACTCGCATGGCCGATCTGGACGGTGACGTTGCCGCTGCCGCTTTCGGAACTGACGCATTGCAGCGGGCCGGCGTCGGCATAGAGGATGGTCTCGCGGCCGAGATGCTCGACCAGCCGTACCCGTCCGGCAAAACTCGCCGTCCCTTCCGCGGCCAAGCTGATGCTCTCCGGCCGAATCCCCATCGTCACCCTATCGCCGACCTGTACGGATGCCGCTTCCGTCAGTTCGACAGTCAAAGGAGAAAGGCCGGCGGTCGACAGCGTGGCGGCGCCGCCGGAGACAGCGGCGACGGTCACTTCGAAAAAATTCATTCGGGGTGCGCCGAGGAAGCCCGCGACGAAGAGATTGGCCGGATTGCGGTAGAGTTCGAGCGGAGCGCCCACCTGCTCGACCGAGCCGCGATTGAGCACGACGATACGGCTCGCCATTGTCATCGCCTCGGTCTGGTCGTGCGTGACATAGACCATGGTGGCGCCGAGCCTGGCGTGCAGATCGGAAAGCTCGACGCGCATCTGCGTGCGCAGCGCTGCGTCAAGGTTGGATAGCGGTTCGTCGAACAGGAACACGTCGGGCGAGCGGGTTATGGCACGGCCGATCGCCACACGCTGACGCTGGCCGCCGGAAAGCTGTTTCGGCCGCTTGTCGAGCTGGTCGGTAATGCGAAGGATCTTGGCGGCTCGCAGCACGGCGGCATCGATCTCGGCCTTGGGGCGATGCGCCATGCGCAGGCCGAAACCCATGTTCTCGGCGACCGTCATATGCGGGTAAAGCGCATAGGACTGGAAGACCATGGCAATGCCGCGCTCACCCGGCTCGGTGGTGGTGACATCACGGCCGTTGATGAGAATTTCACCGGTCGAGACGGTTTCAAGCCCGGCGATGATCTTCAACAGCGTTGACTTGCCACAGCCGGACGGCCCGACGGTGACAATGAACTCGCCCTGTTCGACGCTGAGATCGATGCCGCGCAGCGCGTGGTAGCTGCCATAATTCTTTTGTATCTGCCGGAGTTCAAGACTGGTCATGGAGCCCTGCTTGCGAAATGAGTTTCGGATCGGGGCGACGCCTTGAAGCCATGGTCGCTCATCCCTTGACCGCTCCCATGGTGAGGCCGGTGATGAAGTGCTTCTGCATTAGGAAGAACATGGCAACCGGCGGCAAAGCCACAACGATGGTTCCGGCCGAGATCAAGTTCCAGGCCGAAACCCATTCGCCGCGCAGGTTGGCCAGGCCGGCGGTTACCGGTTTGACGGTATCGCTGATGGTGAGCACGACCGCCCAGAAATAATCGTTCCAGATGAAGGTGAAGAGCAGGATCGCCAGCGCCGCAAGAGCCGGCCGCACCAGCGGCACCACGACATGTACCAATGTCTGAAACGGTGTCGCGCCCTCGGCCCTGGCGGCCTGAAACAGTTCTCCCGGCAACGCGGCGATGAAGTTGCGCATGAACAGTGTCGCAAACCCGGTCTGGAAGGCGATGTGGAAGATGATCAGGGCGGCCATCGTGTCGTAGAGGTTGAGCCGCACCATGAGATCGCGCACCGGGATCATCATGATCTGGTGCGGCAGGAAGTTTCCGCCGACGAACAGGGCGAAGACGAGCATGTTGCCGCGAAAACGGTAACGGGCGAGCACGAACCCGGCGAGCGTGCTCAAGATGAGAACGCCGATCACCGAGGGGATGGTGATCGTCAGGCTGTTGAGGAAGTAGCGGGCCATCGGCGTCTGGGTGAAGACCGCCGTGTAGTTGTCGACCAGGCCGAATTGGGTCGGCCAGCCCCACAGATTGCCGCCCATGACATCCTGCGTAGAGCGGAACGAGGTAAGGATGATGGCAAAGAGCGGCGCCAGCCAGACAATCAGGATGCCGACCACCAGCACGACATAGAGGCCACGCTGCCAAATAGCAATCTCGGGAATCGGGCGGGGAAACATCAGCCGCCTCTTTCATCGGCGCGGATCATCCGCGTCAGGTACCAGGCGATGAAGACCGCCATGATCACGAACAGCACCGAGGCAATGGCCGCGCCATAGCCGAAGCGGTAGGAAAATATGGACTGCTCGAACATCTGATAGGCAAGCACCTCGGACGAACCGAAGGGGCCGCCGCTGGTCATCACCGAGACCATGTCGAAGGAACGCAGTGCGCCGACGACAGTGACGGCGATGGCGATAAAGGTGACCTGCGTCAGCTGCGGCAACACGATGTGGCGCAGCATGTTCCAGCCCCTGGCGCCGTCGACCCGCCCGGCGCCGATCAGGTCCTCGCTGAGATTGTTGAGGCCGGCGAGATAGAGCACCATGCAGAAGGCGATCTGCGGCCACAACGCTGCGATCACGACGGCGAAGGTGACGAAATTTTCATCCGACAGCACTGCCGGGGCGGTCGCGCCGAAGGTGCGGAAGATCAGGGCGAGAAGTCCGAATTCCGGCGTATAGACCCAGGTGAAGACCACGCCGACGGCAACCGAAGCCAGCACCAGCGGAATGAAGAACAGCGATTTGAGCAGGCGCATGCCGCGGATTTTCTGGTTGACGAGCAGCGCGATGGCGAGGCCGAGCGGCGGCGCCAGCATGAACATCACCAACCAGATCAGATTGTTCTTCAGCGAAACATAGAACTGCGGGTCGGCGAACAGTTCGCGGTAGTTGCCGAGGCCGATCCAGACCATCGGGCTGAAGCCGTCCCATTCGTGCAGGCTGATCCATAGGCTCTCGACCGCAGATGCCAGAATGACGACGGAAAACAGCACAGCGGCGGGCAGAATCAGAAGTGTCGGTGTCAGCCACCAGCGATGGCGGCGCCAAAGCTTCGTCATTTTGGGAGACCTCATTCACGGAAAGCATCGGGGAGCAGAGCACGAACCCCGCTCCCCTCCGCTGGGAGGCGCTAGATCTTGAAGATCCGGCGACGGGTTCCCTCGAGACGCTGAAGAATGGCGTCCCGGCGCTCCGGCTTGGCCATGAATTCCTGGAAGCCGACCAGGCCGGCCTGGGCCATGTCGGGATCGGTATCGCGGTCGTAATATTGCGATGTGCCGGCCACCGTCTTCAGGCTTTCCACGGCTGCGTTGACCAGCGGATCCTTGCTGGCCGGAAGGTCGTTGCGCGGCGGAACGTTGCCGCCAGGTTCCAGATAAGGGCCGAAATTTTCCGGCTGGTAGAAGAAGGCGAGGAACTCGCGGGCACCCGCCTTGTTCTTGGCGTTGGCCGGGATGTGGACCGAATTGACCGAGAATTCTTCGTAGCGGTCGAGGGCGCCGTCAATCTTCGGGAAAGGAGCGAATGTCAGCTGCTCGAGATCCTGCTCAGGGAAAGTAGCCTTCACGAAGGCACCGAGGTTCATCATGCCGGCCTTCTTCTGGGCGAGGAAGGCGCCGGCCTCCTGCCAGCCGAACGACGTCTGATCCGGTGTGAAGAAACCCTGCTTGATCAGCTCTTCCCAGTGGTCGAAAACAGGCGTCAGCGCCGGGTCGGTGTAAGCCATCTTGCCGTTCATCAAGGCAAAGTGCTTGTCGAGACCGTTGATCCGCAGGTTCATCTGGTCGAACCATCCGGCCGCCGGCCAGAGTTCCTTGGTGCCGATGCTGACGGGAATAAGGCCGGCAGCCTTGGACTTCTGGCCGTAAGCCAGGAATTCGTCCCAGGTCGCCGGCACCGTCAGTCCGTGCTCGGCAAAGACGTCCTTGCGATAGAACATGCCCCACATCGTGCCGCCAGTCGGCAGGCCATACTGCTTGCCGTCGACAGTGACGGCACCGGTCATGGCACCCAGCACGTCCTTGTACTTTTCCTTCTCGAACAGATCCGAAATGTCGTCGAACAGGCCGCGGGTGACGAAGGCGCGCATGCGGTTTCCGGAGAACCAGAAGCAGACATCCGGCGCCCCGGCGACAAGGTAGTTGCGGATCGCGGTCTTGTGGGCCTCGTGATCCATATTGTTGATCACAACCTTGGTGCCGGACTGCTTCTCGAAGTCGGCCGCAATGCGCCGCAAGATCCGCAGGGCATCGGCATTGTTTTCGTCTGAAATGATGGTGACTTCGCTCGACTGGCTGAGTGCCGGCATCGGGAAGCCCGCGAGGGCTCCAGCGGAAATGCCCCCAGCTCCCTTCAGGAAATTGCGCCGCGTCGACGGCTTTTCAATCCACTTGAACGTCATTGTTACTCCTCCCGTGTTGTCAATTTCTCTACTGGCACACCGGCCGGCGCGGTTGTTCTTCTCACCGGCACCGCTCACCTCCCGGGCAAGGGAATATGCTTGCCCGCTCCTTCAGAGCGCGGTGATATTGCTAACCGGATTAATTTCGCTGACCCCCGGTTCGGGTGTTGAACAGTCGGGCAAACTTATGCATACGTTTTCTCGAGAGGCAATAATTAATTTACAAAATTAAGAAAGCGGATCCGTGAAGCTCAAGGGTGACCCGAGCACGACTCGGGCGATGAACCGCAGACTGATCCTCAATCTCTTGCGGCAGGAAGGAGCGCGCAGCCGGGCCGACATAGCGTCAGTTACCGGCCTTAGTCCGGCAGCGGTCACCTTCGTCGTGGCCGACCTCATCGAGGATGGCCTGCTGATCGAAGGCAAGACAGTCGTGGGCTCGGCTGGGCGCCGCCCTATCCCGGTGGATATCAACTATGCCAACGGCCTTGCCATAGGTTTCAAGCTGATGGTCGGATCGGTCGAATGCGTGGTCACCGATCTTGCGACCAATCCGCTGGGCTCTCTGCGCGTCAAGCTCTCGGACAGCGATCCCGACCATATCATAGCGACCTTGGCCAAGGCGGTGCCGGAGCTGATTTCGATTGTCGATCGGCCCGCTGCCAAGCTTGCCGGGATCGGCATTTCAATGCCTGGCGTCATAGACAACCAGAAGGCTGTGTGTATCCGCAGCAATCGCTACAACTGGGACAACGTTCCCCTTGGCCCGATGCTGGCCGAACTGGTAGACGTCCCCGTGTGGCTTGAGGACGACACCAATGCCTATGCCATTGCCCAGCAACTCTTCGGCCTCGGACGCCAGCACCGCAATATGGCCGTGCTGGCGATCGGCGTCGGAATCGGCTGCGCGCTCGTCTTCGATGGCAAACTCTATCGCGGCGCGAACGGTGCCGCCGGCAAGTTCGGCCACAGCTCTTATGAGGAGAACGGCCGCCTTTGCGAGTGCGGAAAACGCGGCTGCTTGATGGCCTATTACGCCGAGCCGGCGATCCTGCGCACCTGGCGCGAAGCCACCGGGCACAACGAAACGGATAGCAAAGTCAGCCTTATGGCAGCCTTGGCAGACCGCGAACCGCGAGCCGTCGCCATTCTCGAAGAAGCCGGACATGGCATCGGCCGGCATCTCGCCAATCTTGTCAACATCACCGACCCGGAGGTCATTGTCGTCGGCGGTGAAGCCGTGTCGTTTGGCGATGCGCTGTTTGGCCCAATGCGGCTGACGCTTGGGAAAAATACCTTTCGCGCGGCACCACCAATGCTGCTGGACTGGGAGGACAATTCCTGGGCAAGGGGAGCGGCTGCTCTCGTAACGCAGAAACTCTTTGATTTCGAAACATCTGCCGGCAACGCCGCTCCGCTTTCAAAGCCGGCCCTATGGTCGGCATAGGTGAGTGAAACAGACAGCCCTGCGCCTCAGGCCGCCCGAACGCTGCGCGCTCCACGCGCCCAGGCCGGCAGCCAATCGCCATGCGCAACCAGCAAATCATCGACCAGCGACCATATCTGGTCGAGGTCGAGCTCGGCCGCCGTGTGCGGGTCCATCATCGCCGCGTGATAGATGTGCTCGCGGTTCTCGGTCATCAGCGCTTGGACCGTCAGCTCCTGGACGTTGATATTGGTGCGGATCAGCGCGGTGAGCTGCACCGGCAGGTCGCCAATGAACGTGGGTTGAATGCCGGAGGCGTCGACGAGGCATGGCACCTCGGCCGCGCAATTATACGGCAATGTCGTGATGCAGCCATTGTTGCGGACGTTGCCGTAGATCACCGACGGCTCGCCGGTCCAGACCGAGTTCATGATCGAGGACGCATATTCCTTCGACTGCTCCACTTCGATCTTGTCAGCCGAGCGATAGGCTTCCGCTTGCCCCTTCCAGCGTTCGATCTGCTCGATGCAGCGCTTCGGGTATTCGTCGAGCGGGATACCGAATTTCTCGATCAGATCCTCGCGCCCGTCCTTGATGAAATAGGGCGTGTATTCCGCGAAATGTTCGGAGCTCTCGGTGACGAAGTAACCGAGGCGCTTCAGCATCTCGTAGCGCACCTTGTTCGGGCAGCGCGGATTCCATCCAGGCTTCGGCGCCCGCCCTTCGCTGTAGGCGCGCAGCAGATCCGGATAGAGATTGCGGTAGGAGCCGTCCGGCTGGCGATGCTCGAACTTCAGGTAGAAGGCCATGTGATTGATGCCGGCCGAGCGGTAGCGAATCTCTTCGTAGGGAATGTCGAGATCATGCGCCAGTTCCATCGCCGTGCCTTGCACCGAATGGCAGAGGCCGACCTGGTTGATGTCAGGGTATTTCTCCGCGATCGCCCAGGTGTTGATCGCCATCGGGTTGACATATTGCAGCATGATCGCCTGCGGGCAGACCGCGAGCATGTCCTCGCAGATCTTCCAGAGATGCGGCACGGTTCTCAAGCCTCGCATGATGCCGCCGACACCGAGCGTATCGGCGATGGTCTGGCGCAGCCCGTATTTCTTCGGAACTTCGAAATCAGTTACCGTGCAGGGCTCGTAGCCGCCGATCTGGAAGGCGACGACGACGAAATCGGCGCCCGCCAGCGCCTTGCGCTGGTCCGAATAGGTTTCGGCTTTGGCCTTTACGCCAAGCGTCGAGATCAGCTTGCCGACGACGATTGCGCTTTCCTCGAGCCGTTGCGGATTGATGTCCATCAGCGCGATCGTCGCGCCGGATAAAGCCGGACGCTGCAATATGTCGCCGACGATGTTCCTCATGAACACCGTCGAGCCAGCTCCGATGAAAGCGACCTTGGGATTTCTTGCCACAACAACCTCCGGCATAAGCAATTAGGCTACCTCGAAAGCGGCTTTGACCAGCCGTTCGGTGTAAGCGGTCTTGGGATGGGACAGGACTTCGTCGACCGGCCCCTCTTCGACGATCTTGCCGTGCTGCATGACGATGACGCGGTGGCACAGCGCCCGCACGACCTTGAGGTCGTGCGAGATGAAGATGTAGCTCAGGCCCCGTTCGCGCTGCAGCTTGCGCAGCAATTCGATGATCTGCGCCTGGACCGAGAGATCCAGCGCCGATGTTGGCTCGTCGAGTACGATGAATTCCGGTTCGAGCGCGACGGCGCGGGCAATCGCAATACGCTGGCGCTGGCCGCCGGAAAACTCGTGCGGGAAGCGCGAGAGGATATCGCCGGGCATGCCGGCGCTGATCAGCGCCTCGCGCACGCGCTCGATCCGATCGTTCCTGGTGGCGCCCATGCGGTTGACGACCAGCCCTTCCTCGATGATCTGGCCGATCGTCATGCGCGGGTTGAGCGACGAGAACGGATCCTGGAAGACGACCTGCATGCGCGACCGCAACGGCCGCATCTGCGCGCGCGAACAGCCATGGATCGGCTGGCCATCGAAATAGATCTCGCCGCTGTCCGTGGTGTTGAGCCTGAGCAACGCCTCGCCGAAGGTGGTCTTGCCCGATCCGGATTCGCCAACGAGACCCAGCGTCTCGTGCCGCCGAAGGGTCAGGCTGAGGCTGTCGACGGCGACGAGTTCGCGCAGGTCCGGCCTCATGAACGTGCCATGCCGCAGCATGAAGGAGACGCGCACATTCCTAGCTTCAAGAATAATGTCGGCGCCTTCCGGCAACGGATTTGCCTGGCCGCGCGGCTCGGAGGCAAGCAGGTGACAGGTGTAGGGATGCTGCGGATTGGCGAACAGCTTCTCCGTCACATTGTGCTCGCGCATCTCCCCATGCTGCATGACGTAGACATAGTCGGAGAACTGCCGCACCACGGTCAGGTCGTGCGTGATCAGGATCACCGCCATGCGCAGTTTCTTCTGCAGGTTTCGGATGAGATTGAGGATCTGCGCCTGAACCGTGACGTCGAGCGCCGTCGTCGGCTCATCGGCGATCAGCACATCGGGATCGTTGGCCAGCGCCATGGCGATCATCACACGCTGGCGTTGGCCGCCGGAAAGCTGGTGCGGGTATTGTTTCAGCCGCGCCTGGGGCTCAGGAATCTGTACCTGCTGCAGCAGCTCGAGCGCTCTTGCTTCGGCCTGCCTGCGGCTCATCTTGCGATGCACCCGTATCGCCTCGACGATCTGGCTGCCGATCGTGTAGATCGGGTTAAGCGAACTCATCGGCTCCTGAAAGATCATCGAAATGCGGTCGCCGCGCAGTTTGCGCCGCGCACGCTCGGAAAATTTCAGGATGTTCGCCCCGTTGTATTCGACAGTCGATTTCGGCGACACGACTGCGCGCTTCGACAACAGTCCCATGACGGTGCGCGCCGTCACCGACTTGCCCGATCCCGACTCGCCGACAATGGCGATCGTCTCGCCGCGATAGAGCTGGAAGGAGATGTCCTTGACGGCTTCGATCATGCCGTGTTCGACCTTGAAATCGACGGCGATGTTGCGGGCATCAATGACCGGGTTTTCCGAACGGCCGTCATGGTCGAGCCGGACAGGCGGTGCGAAGGATTTGACGAGCGCGTGTTGCATCATGTCATGCTCAATAAGGATCGACCGCATCGCGCAGTCCATCGCCAAGCGCGTTGAACGCGAAGACGGTGACAAGCACGAAGCCGACCGGCGAAAGGATCCAGGGATAAGTGCCGATGACCGAATAGGTCGCGGTGTCTTGCAGCATCAGGCCCCAGGAGATCAGCGGCGGCTTCACCGCGAAGCCGAGAAAACCGAGGAAGGATTCGAGCAGGACGACGCTGGGGATCGCCAACGTGACCGCAACGATGACGTGGCTCATCACGTTTGGAAAAATATGCTGCATGATGATGCGGCCATCTGTGGCGCCGACCGCCATCGCCGCACGAACGTAGTCGATCCGCGCCAGTGCCAGGGTCTTGCCGCGCACTTCGCGCGACATCTGCGCCCAGCCGAGTGCCGACATGACGACGATCACGAAGGCCAGGAAGACATTCGTCGGCGCCGTCACCGGAACCAGCGAGGTCAGCGCCAGATAAAGCGGCAATTGCGGAAACGCGAGCACCAGTTCGACGAAGCGCTGGACCCAGACGTCGAATGTGCCGCCGAAATAGCCCGACACCATGCCGACCGTCGTGCCGATCACGGTGACGATGAAGACCACGGTCAATGCGATCATCAACGAGATGCGCGAACCATAGATCGCACGAGCCAGCACATCGCGACCGAATTTGTCGGTGCCAAGGAAGTGCACCGGCTGGCCGTCGGTCGAGCCGAAGAAGTGCCGGTTCGCGGGAAGCAGGCCGAGCAGTCTGTACTCCGCTCCCTTGACGAAGAAGCCGAGCAGCCGCGGATGGTCGTAGTCCGGCCCGACGACGGGTTGGAAGGTAACCGGGTCGAGGTCTTCCGAATCCGCCAGGGCATAGACGCGTGGCTGGAAGACGAAGTTGCCGTCCTTGTCATGGAAGCTCATCATCTGCGGCGGGGCGAAGCCGACATCGGTCACCTTGGGATCCATCGGTGCGAAGAAGTCGGCAAACACCGCCAGCAGCACCAGAAACGCGACCAGGATGAGCCCGGCCATGCCGGTCCAGGACCGTTTCAGGCGGCGCCAGACGAGTGCGATGTAACTCTCATTGCCGCGCGGCTTGATCTTGGCCGGTTCCTCGGCAAGTGGCGGCAGCGAGGGCTCGAAAGCAAGCATCTCAGGACCCTGCATATTGGCGCACACGCGGATCGAGCATGACGAGCAGCATGTCGGCGATGATGTTGCCGACGATCAGCGTCGCCGACAGCACCATCATGAATGTCGCCGTGACATAGACGTCGCCGACCGCCATCGAGCCAACGATCGCCGGGCCGACGGTCGGCAGGGCAAAGATGATCGCGGTCTCGATCTCGCCGGTCAGCATATAGGGCAGCACCACGCCCTGATACATGACCAGCGGATGCAGCGCATTGGGCACCGCATGGCGCATCACGACCGCACCGCCGCTAAGGCCCTTGGCGCGAGCGGTTTCGACATATTGCGCGTTCAGCGTGTCGAGCAGATTGCCGCGCATCACCCGCATGTTGTAGGCGAGCCCGCCGAAGGTGGCGATGGCGACAACCGGCCAGACATGCCGGACGAGATCGACGAACTTCGCCCAGGACCACGGCGCCCCGCCAAATTGCGGCGAAAAGAAGCTGCCGATCTCGGAAACGTTGAACTGGAAGACCAGCAGATAGACGATGATCAGCGCCATCAGGAAGCGCGGCACCGTCATGCCGAGGAAGGAAATCGCTGACAGCGTACTGTCGATCCAGCTGTACTGCCTGGTCGCCGCCCATATGCCGAAGGTGATACCGAGGACCGAGGCCAGCAGATGGCACACCAGCGCCAGGAGCAGCGTGCGCGGCAGGCGCTCGCCCACCACATCGGCCACCGGCTTATTGTAATAGAGGCTGTAGCCGAAATCGCCGCGGGTGATGATGCCGCCGATCCAGTTGAGATACTGGACGGGCAGCGGCTTATCGAGACCATGTTCTATCCGATAGGCCTTGGCCTGCGCGTCGGCCTCGGCGAATGAGGCCCCGCCCTGATTGATCAACTGCGAGCGGATGTAGTCGGCATAGTCGCCCGGCGGCGCCTGGATGATGGCGAAGGTGACCAGGCTCAGAATGGCGAGGACCGGGATCGCCGACGCTATGCGCGTGAGCAGGAATCGCAACATCGGTCGGTCCGCTTCCTTGTCTGGCCGGTCGCTCTCTTTGAGCGTACGGAGGTTTGCTTTGTCCGGCCGCGCCAACTGGCGCGGCCGGAGTTCTCAGTCAGGGGAGGTAAACCTAGTTCATCGGGCCCTTGTCTCCGGGCTTGCCGGGAAGCTCTTCGGGGAATAGCTCGTATTTGGCCTGCTTGTCGGCAGCGACAAAGACCCGCTCGCGGACGATCGAATCCTCGGCCCAGTTGAACATGAAGATCGGCGTGCCCTGCGGGATGTTGGAGAAGCGTTTGTTGATGATCAGCGCGCCGGGATATTCCGTCAGGCCGACATTGTAGACGTGCTCGGTCGAGATCTTCTGGAACTCTCTCATCAGGCTGGCGCGCTCGTCATTGTCCGCGGACGAGACAAATTTGTTGACGATGTCGACGAGGTCCTTCTCGAAAGGCATCATATCGACCTCGCCGTTTTCCGGCGCACGATGGTCCCAGCTGGTTCGTGGACCGACCGGGGCCAGTTGATCGGTATTCTGGACGACGGAAGTCAGCTCCTGATCGTTGCGCCGGACCAGCCAGTCGAAGCGGCCGGAGTATTGCGAGGCATCGCGCTGGGTGCCGTTGAGTCCGTTGAGCACGATCCGCAGCCCTAGCTTTTCCATCTGGGCGACGACACCTTCGGCAAGGCTCTTGTCGGTGGTGTAGTCGTTGTTGACGAGCATCACGATCTCGACATTCTTGCCGCCGGCGGTACCGGCAGGAAAATTGACGAAGCCGTCGCCGTCCGTGTCCTTCAGGCCTGCCTTGGCGAGTTCCGCCTTGGCGCCTTCGAGATCGAAGGGGTAGTAGACCGTCGACTTCCGGTCGTAGAAGCTCGTGCCCGAGGATAAGCCGCCCGGATAGACGGCAGTGAACGGACCCTTGACCAGCGAGTCGCCGAGCGCCTTGCGGTTGAGCGCCATGGTGACGCCCTTGCGGAAGTCCTCGTTGCGGTTCAGCTCGCGTATCGCCTGTCCGCGCTCGTCGGGGTTGCCCCAGCCATTGGCTGAGAAATTCATGCGCAGATTATAGCCGATCAGCCGCGCGCCGAACGCAAGCCGTGCCGGTGCGTCCTTTTGCGCCGCGCGCTTCAGCGAGGCGACGAAGTTCTCCGGCTGCTCCAGATTGGAGAAGTCGCCGGCTCCCGCGACGGCCTGAACGTCGCGGTCGGCCCAGGTCGACAATTTGTAGTGCAGTTCATTGAGATACGGCAGTTGGTTGCCCTTCTCGTCGACCTTCCAATAGTACGGATTGCGACGCATGACGATGATGTCGTCGGGGCGGTATGCCACTGGCACCCAGGCGCCCATCACCGGCATGTTCATATATTCCGGCGGGAACGCGTTCTTGAACTGCTCGTAGGTGTTCTTCGAATATTTCGGATGCTGCGGCTTGAGGATATGCGACGGGCCCGGACAGAAGGTGCCGTAAGCCATGGCGTAAAGGTATTGTTTCGGAAAGGCGCCCTTGAACGTCCACTCGACGGTGTAGTCGTCGATTTTCTTCAACGTCGTGCCGACGCCGAAGGTCTCCTGCGTCGCGCCGTTCAGCGGCGACACATTGGGGTCGATCACCTCGTCGTCCCAGTAGAACATCACATCGTCGGCGTTGAACGGAACGCCGTCCGACCATTTCGCGCCCTCGACCAGATGCATCGTCAGCGTGTGGCCGTCCTTGGACCAGTCCCAGCTCCTGGCGAGGTTCGGCAGCGGCTCCGTGTCCTTGGCCTCGACCTGGAACAGCGGCGCGGTGCGCGTCAGGCATTCGGAAAGGCCGATGTCGATACCGCCCCAGCCTTGCGTCTGGCCGGCGCCGTAGTTCCAGCCCTCCGGCCGGCCGCCGATGACATGACGCATCGTATCACCGTAGACACCGACGCCGTCCGGCATATTGCCGGTCTTGAAGACCAGCGGCTCCTTCGGCAGCCGGTCCTTGACCGGCGGCAGCTTGCCTGCCTTGACGTATTTGTCGGTGACCCAATCGGGTTCGTGGTATTCCGGAAGTGCCTTGAACTCCAGGATGGAGTCGCGCGCGACGTATTTGATCTTTCCCTCGGCGGGAAATTGCGCGGGCACCGGCGGCACGGTCGGCTCGGATGCATACGCGTTCAGCGCCGAGGCCGAGACGCTAAGCGCCAGCCCGGCGAGAATGCCAATGTTTCGAAAATTCCTCATCGTCTCTCCTCCCTGTTGTTCAGGAGCGCGTTGACGCCGCTCCATTTCTCCTCGAACGAATGTACAGACGGGTGCGGAAAATCCTCCGAAAGCTCGCCGCGATCCGTCCTGGCGAAATTCAGACGGCCTGCTTGAGAGCCGTTTTTTCCGCACGCAATTCCTCGATCGAACGGACGTCGCGCCTTGCCGCACCGGCCCATTCGCGGGTCTTGACCCTGGATTTCGAAAGCCGCTCCCTCGCGGCCGGCACCGCATCGGCATATTGAGGCAGCCAGCGGGCCTGGGCGACGACCATTTCGTCCACCATCTGCCAAACCTCTTCCGGCGTCGAAACCGCGCCGACCAGCGGATCGTGCAGGACGGCGAGCTTCAGCAGGTCGATATCGCCGGAGATCGCCGCATGAACCGACATGCGCTGGACGTTGATCGAGGAAATGCAAGTGGCGGCGCAGGCCTCCGGCAGCGCGATGCCGGCGGCCATGTTGATGCCGAAGCGGTCGACAAAGCCGGGCGACTCGACGATCGCATCCTGCGGCAGGTTGGTGATGATGCCATTGTTCTTGACATTGAAATGGCCGCGATAAACGCGGTTCGTCTCCAGCGCCTCGAGAATGTGGCTGGCATGCTCGTTGGAGCGCTTGGCGGGGTCTATCGGCCTGGCGGCGGATTCCAGAAATTGCGGGAACTCCGTTTCGAACCAGTTGCGTGTTTCGGTCGAATAACGAAGGTAGCCGCCGGTCTCGCCGTGGATCCAGTCGGACATGTCGATCCAGCGGGTGATTTCGTCCGGCCGCTTGCGATACCAGGGCAGGTATTCGGAAAGATGGCCGTTGCTTTCGGTCGAATAGACGCCGAAGCGCTTCAGGACATCGATGCGCAGCTTTTCCTGCTGCGAATAGACCGGATGCGCCTCGAAGGCGGCAACCAGCTCGTCCTTACCGATCTTGCGGCCGTTGAGACGCAGGTCGATGAACCAGGTCTGGTGATTGATGCCGGAGCAGACGTAGTCGAGCTCGGTGCGCGACTTGGCGCCGAGCACTTCGGCGATCTGGTCGGCGCCATGCTGGACGCCGTGGCAGAGGCCGACGGTATCGACCCTGCCATATTCGATCGCCGCCCAGGTGTTCATAGCCATCGGATTGGCGTAGTTCAGGAATTTCGCCCCAGGCTCGGCGACTTCGAGGATATCCTTGCAGAAATCGAGGATTACCGGAATGTTGCGCTGGCCATAGAGGATGCCGCCGGCGCAGATCGTGTCGCCGACGCACTGGTCGATGCCATACTTCAAGGGAATGCGGATATCGTCCGCATAGGCTTCGAGACCGCCGACGCGAACGCAGCTGATAATGTAGCGGGCGCCCTCGAGGGCAGCACGGCGGTCTGTCGTTGCCGTAACCTTGGTCGGCAGCCTGTTGAATTCGACGACCCTGTCGAGGATCGACTTGATCATCTGGAGGTTGCGCTCGCTGAGATCGGTCAATGCGAATTCGACATCCCTGAATTCAGGAACGCACAAAATGTCGGTGAAGAGCTTCTTGGTGAACCCGACGCTTCCCGCACCGATGATAGCGATCTTGAAACTCATCAGCCTCACCTCGACCTGATCGAATGCTAGGGCAAAGGCGGAGAAAAGAGGCCTGGCCCGCCTGCCACGCTATGCAGGCTGGAATCCGGCACTTCCTCCCATCCGCTCTTTGACCGCGGTTTCTTTTGCTTTTCTCGAGGGATTATGCGCCTTATTCGGCACGCGACCAGAGAAGGATTATGCTTTTAGGGGTAATTTTGTGCTGCGGAACTTGATCGACATCGGGCCGGCGGGCAGGACGGTATCGCTGCCGCGCGGGCGCCAGCGCCTACACACCATGCCGACAAGCACCGGCTATGAAGTGCGCGAGAACGAGGTCTACGACTGGGATGGGCGCAAGCGCGGCCTGACGCCGTTTACCGTGCTCCAGCATACGATCAGCGGCACCGGCCGATTGCGCTACGAGAACCGGAACTACCGCCTGCAAAAGGGCGACACTTTGCTGGTTCTCGTGCCGCACAACCACCGTTACTGGCTGGCCAAGGGCGAACGCTGGGAGTTCTTCTGGATATCGATGAACGGCGAGGAGGCACTGCGCATCCACAAGTCGATCCTTGCCGCCGTCGGTCCGGTGCTGCGGCTGCAGCCCTCGACGATCGATCATCTGGCTGATTGCAGTGTGCGCCTGATCACGGGCGCGGTCTCGCCGGGAGCCGCCTCGGCCGTCGCCTATGAAGCAGCCATGGCGCTCTACGACGATGTCTTCGGCTCGCATGCCGTCACCGACGACAAGAGCGCCATGCAGCCGGTCATCGATCACATCAGGGCCAATCTCGACAGGCCGCTCCGCGTTGCCGATCTCGCTGAGATCAGCGGCCTGAGCCGCGCGCATTTCTCGCGCTGCTTCGCCGAGAGCGAGGGACTTCCGCCCGCCGAATTTGTGCTGCAGCAGCGACTGCAGCGCGCGGCGAAGTTGCTGACGAAGACCGATTTCCTGCCGGTCAAGGAAGTCGCCATCATGTGCGGCTTTGAGGATGCCAATTACTTTTCGAAGGTCTTCCGCCGCCTCTACGGCATCAACCCGACGCAATTCCGCACCAACGGAATGTATGCCAGCCTGGGAACCGCCCGATAGATTGGCACCGCGCGTGGCGTCGGAAGCGGGAACGCTTTTGCTTCCCCTTGGTTTAGGACAAGAGAGCCTGCTCGCCGCTGCGGCAACCCGCTCTTGGCGGAGATCAGGTCACAGTTGTCAGGGGAGTGATCGATGAACAATCCCGATCCGAATAACCCGAATCCACTGCCGGACAATCCCAATCCGGAGCCGGCCCGGCCGCCTGCCCCGCCGGAGACTCCGCCGGGAGAACCTCCAGGCGTACCCCCGCCCTCGCCGGATCCAATTCCGACGCCGGACCAGGAGCCGATCGGAGTTCCTCCCGGCACGCCTTCCGAAATTCCTTCGGAACCGACCTTTCCCGGGCCGACCGCCTGAAGGGCGGTCGGGTGGAGGATGGCAAGGGTGATTTCGGCGAAGCGCTCGAAACGGGTCTTGCCATGGAACGTTTTGCGCTGGCGCTCATTCACCCTTCCATCATGGAAACCCGCGGCGGGTCCTGCAACCAACGGAGGTTAAAATGAAAGTTAGCAACTGCATGACAAAGGACGTCGAGATCGCCAGTCCGCAGCAAACCCTGCGCGATGCGGCAGAAATGATGGGTCGCCTCGACGCCGGCGCAATGCCGGTGGGCGAGAACGATCGGCTTGTCGGCATGGTAACGGATCGCGACATCGCAATCCGCGGCGTCGCCCAAGGCAAGACACCTGACGCCAAGGTACGGGAAGTGATGAGCACCGAGGTCAGGTATTGCTTCGAAGACGAAGACGCGGAGGATGTTCTGCGTAACATGGCTGACCTGAAAGTGCGCCGCTTGCCGGTGCTGAACCGCGACAAGCGCCTGGTCGGCATCGTTTCGCTGGGCGACCTCGCCACCAACAGCGAAACGGCGACAGCAGGTGAAGCGCTGAGCGGCATCTCGCAACCCGGCGGCGAGCACTCGCAAACGATACACTGACGGCGCACCACCGGCCGGCCTTTGCTACGATCGAACCGCCGGCTGGATAGACGCCGGCCTGCCGGCGAAACTGTTCAGAGCGAACTGGACTGCAACCCGACGAGGAGCAAGCCATGATTACGATGAAGGCCGTCCGTATCCACGATTTTGGTGGACCCGAGGTTCTTTCGCTGGACGCGGTTCCGTTGCCTCAGCCGCATGACGACGAGGTCACGCTCAAGGTCTACGCGGCAAGCGTCAATCCCGTCGACTACAAGGTTCGCGAGGGCTCTTCGGGCGCGGATCTGCCCGTCACGCTCGGCCGCGACGTATCCGGCGTGGTGGAACTGTGCGGCACGCGGGCCCATATGCTGAAGAAGGGCGATCCACTATATGCCATGCTCGGCAACGACCGCGGCGGCAACGCCGAATATGTCGTCGTCAAGGCAACGGAGGCGGCAGCGAAACCGCAACGCTTAAGCCACGCCGAAGCCGCCGCCGTGCCACTTGCGGGCCTTACCGCGTGGCAAGGCCTTTTCGATCACGGCGGCCTCAAATCCGGGCAGCGGGTCCTTATCCATGGCGGCGCCGGCGGCGTCGGTCATCTGGCGGTGCAGTTCGCAAAGGCCGCGGGCGCGTTTGTCGCGACGACCGTTTCCGCGCAGGATTTCGATTTCGTCCGCGCGCTTGGCGCCGACCAGGCGGTCGATTACAAGAACCAGCGCTTCGAGGAGCTTGTCGAGGACGTCGACCTCGTTTTCGACCTGGTAGCGGGTGAAACACAGGACCGCTCGTGGGACGTGCTCAAGCCCGGCGGGACGCTCGTCTCAACGCTTTCCGAACCGTCGGCGGAGAAGGCCCGCCTGCATCGGGCTCGCGGCGTTTCCTATTTGACCAAGCCGAACGCGGCGCAGCTTGCCGAGATCAGCCGCCTCATCGACGCCGGGAAGGTCAGGCCATTCGTGCAGGCAATCTATCCTCTTGAGGAAGTCGCCAGGGCCGAGGAACAGCTCGAGAAGCAGCATACGCGCGGCAAGATTGTGCTTCAGGTAGCTGCCTGAGCACTCGCCGAACAACAGGCCGCAGGCCAGTTTGCGGAGTGCTCGGACACAGGCCGTTTTCTGCTGTCCAGAAGCCCGGCGGCCGAGAGTTTGACACAGGACGGCCCGCCGGGCCTGGCCGGCTTAGGCAGGTGCCGGCTGAAGCAGCATGCGCCGGGTTTGCCGGGATGCGCAAATCAAACAAATCAAGGAGATGCAACGGATTGTGAGGCACGTCGCGACGACACCTTCGCACCGCCGCCGTCAGTTAACTGCGAAGCGCAGGACACAGCGTTTGCCGACAGGCGGGCTAGTTCCTACCGGCCGCAAGCCGCAAAAACCGCTTCAAACTGTCGGAAACCGGCGATAGGTTCGAACCATGTCTCAACCCGCCAATCCGATCTCCATTGCCCGTCGCGATCAGATGTTTCCAGTGCTGGCTGAGGCGGACCTGGACCGCATGGGCCGTTTCGGCGAAGCTGTGTCCTATGCTGCAGGCGAACAGATCGTCAAAGCCGGCGAGCTGGCGCCCGGTCTGATCGTGGTCCTGTCCGGCAAGGTGGATATCATCCAGGGCGGCAGCTTCGGCCGGCGCGAAACAATCGTCACGCACGGTGCAGGCAATTTCGTCGGCGAGTTGGCGCAGCTTTCAGCCCGACCCTCACTGGTGGATGTGGAGGCGGTCGAGCCGGTCGAGGCGCTCGTCATCCCCTCGCAAAAGCTGAGGGACCTGATGGTGCAGGAAGCAAACCTCGGCGAGCGCATCATGCGGGCGCTGATCCTGCGCCGTGTCGGCCTGCTCGAGAGCGGCACAGCCGGCCCGATCATTGTCGGACCGGTCGACAGCGGCGACGTTTTGAGGCTGCAAGGTTTTCTGGCTCGCAGCGGTCAGCCGCATCGCGTTCTCGATTCGGCTGCCGATCCCTGCGCCAGGACCCTGATCGAACGCTTCCATGTCGATATCCACCATTTGCCGATCGTGCTCTGTCCGAACGGCAAGCTGCTGCTCAATCCCGGAGAGAACGAGCTTGCCCGCTGCATCGGCCTGGTGAGGCCGATCGACGCCGGCAAGCTGTACGACGTGGCCATTGTCGGCGCCGGACCGGCCGGCCTCGCGGCGGCCGTCTACGCGGCTTCCGAAGGGTTGTCGACGATCGTGCTCGATTGCCGTGCCTTCGGCGGACAGGCGGGTGCCTCCTCGCGCATCGAGAACTACCTCGGTTTTCCGACCGGCATTTCGGGAATGGCGCTGATGGCGCGCGCTTACAACCAGGCGCAGAAATTCGGCGTCGAGATGGTGATACCGGACGAGGCGAAGCTGCTGGGCAGCGCAAGCGACACGTCCGGTGCCCACTACACGCTCGCCGTCGGCGGCGGGGAGACCGTGCGGGCACGGTCGGTGGTGATCGCCAGCGGAGCGCGCTATCGCCGCCTCGACATGGCAAACCTGGCGCAATTCGAGGGAACCTCCGTGCATTACTGGGCTTCGCCGATCGAAGCGCGGCTTTGCGCCGGGCAAGAGGTAGCCCTTGTCGGCGCCGGCAATTCGGCTGGTCAGGCTGCCGTCTACCTGGCGGCGCATGTGAAGAAGGTATGGCTGCTGGCGCGCGGCAGCAGCCTCGATGCGAGCATGTCGCGCTATCTGGTGGAGCGCGTCAGGGCACAGCCGAACATCGAAGTGCTGGCTGAGACGCAGATTGCGGCACTGGAAGGCGACGACGGCAATCTTGGCAAAGTGCGCTGGCGCAACCGCGACACCGAGACAGCACGTCCGATCCGCCACCTCTTCCTGTTCATCGGCGCCGATCCGAACACCGACTGGCTGGCGCAATGCGGCGTGGCGTTGGACGCGAAGGGCTTCGTTCGCACCGGGCCTGACATTGGCCAGGAACGTGGTGCACTGGAGACGAACCGCGGCGGGGTGTTCGCCATCGGCGACGTGCGCTCCGGCTCGATCAAGCGCGTCGCCGCTGCCGTCGGCGAAGGCGCCCAGGTGGTTGCAGCGCTGCATGCATATCTCGCGCGAAACGGCAGTCTCGCCGTGGCGCCACAACTGGTCAGGAGCGTATGATGGCAGACGAATGCAGGCACGCCGGGGACATTCGCGACGTGACACCGAGCGCGCTCGGCTGCGAGGAATGCCTGAAGAGCGGTTCGCAGTGGGTGCATCTGCGGCTCTGCCGCACATGCGGCCATGTCGGCTGCTGCGACGACTCGCCCAACCGTCATGCCACCAAGCATTTTCGGGCAACCGGCCATCCTGTCATCGAAGGCTACGATCCGCCGGAAGGTTGGGGATGGTGCTACATCGACGAAATCTTCCTCGACCTCGGCGACCGCACCACGCCGCAAAACGGTCCGATACCGCGCTTCATTTGAGCTTTTTGCGAGCGGGCCGCTACAGCAATTCCAGGAAAAGTGTGAACGGTTTTCATCCGGAATTGCGTCAAAACAAAAGATGGAGCTGTTCGGCGTTTCCGTGAAACGATGAACCATTCTAAAGCATGTCGCGCAAAAGTGCAGCGGTTTTGCGATAACGACATGTATAAAACAAGAATCTAAAGCGCGTCGCATGAGGCCGATCGAACGCGACGCGCTTTAGTCCAAGGCTGCTTCGGCTTGAGCGGGCGTATCGCGTCCCTCTGGTGGTGCCGATGACCGCTCGCGCATATGCCTGACGGTCTGGAGGACACGATCGGCAAGAGATGCAAGCGCACCCTGTGCCGTGCGCGTCCCGATGACGGATTCCAGCGTAACCGACTGCGTTGAGAATTTGTGTTTGAACGACTCTGCGCCACAGAGGAAATCGACCATGCTCAAGCCGTGATCGATCGACCACTGCACGTAATCCATCAACAGGATCACACCTGGCGACGCCCGGCCGAAATCCGGATCGAACGTCGTCACGAAGGCCATCATCATGTCGTGCTGGACGAAGTTGATCGACACCGCGACCATCACGCCATTGCATTCGAGGACGAAGATATGCAGCACGCCGGCGCGCGCCAACGCATCGACGAGCGCGGCGAGTACCGGCACGCCCTCTTCGAAGAGGTCTGATTCACGCATGCGCTCGGTCAGCCATTTCCGCTTCAAGGCCGCGAGGCGCTCCAGTACCGGTTGCAGCGGCTCGTCGGGCGCAAGCAGGCGAAATCTCACCTCTCCGGTTTCTTCCAGCGCCTTGATGCCGCGCCGATAGTTCTGGCGCGTCTTTTTCGACTGGTCCGCCAACCATGCCGCTCCGCTTTCCCATTGTCCGGCAACGCGATAGCTGACTTCCGTTCGGTGAAAGTGACGAAGCCTGATGCCGTCGGAAGCTCCCGGCGTGAAAATTTTGCGGGCCGCCGCATCCGGCGAGAGACGACTGATCAAGGCAAGATCGAAGCCACCTGCATCGCAGAGTTGGGTCCATAGCTCCTGCAGCGCCGATAACGAGCATTCCGGAGCGACGAGAATATCCCCATAGTCGGTATAGCTGCCGGCCGCCCATTCGAGAAACCGCAGCCCCCTGCGCCTGCCGATCGCCAGCGGAACGACAGCAACGAGTCTCTCGCCCTTCCAGACCAGGCCGATCCGCAACGCGCGCTGGTCACGGCGTTGTACGGTACTCCACCATGCCGAAATCCAGGCATGGCTTTGAAAGATCAGCCCGTCGGTACGATGCCAAAGCTCCATCCAAGCGGCTTCGATCGCAGCCAGGCGATCCGCCGAACGGACGATTTCCAGGCGCTCCGCGCCTAGGACGTCGATGGAAACAGCGGTGTTCATGAAGGAGAACTGTCCTGTGGCTGCGCGACCACATTGGGCCGTCTGTGAAACAGTCGCATGACATGCCTTGCCATCTTCTTGAGCGGCAGGATGTAGAGCCCAAAGAGCGACTGGTAATCGCGCACATCGCGATCGACCAGGCCAAATTTCAGGTCTTCATCCGGCTCCGGGACAAATTGCGTTCCGAACAGACGATCCCAGAACGAAAAAAGCAGGCCGAAATTCTTATCGTAGTGACGCGGGTCGATGCTGTGATGCACCTGGTGCCAGTGCGGACACAGGATGATGTTGTTCAACGGGCCGAACGATATCTTGAGATGCGTATGGCGAACAAAGTCCATCATCAGGATGTTGCGGATGACGTAGACGTTGATGCCGAAGATAGCGACCTCTACCGGATCGAGTGCGATCAGGCTCCAGACACCGAAGCAGATGCCCGGGATGACGCCATCCCACATACGGTTCATCAGATCGTCCAGCGGATGAACCCGGTCCTTGGTGATCCCCACCATCACTTCGGCCGAATGATGTACCTTGTGCAATTCCCACAGGAACGGGAAACGGTGCTGGGCGACGTGGTAGAGGTAGTATGAAATATCATAGGCGACCAGCATGGTTGCGGTGAAGATGACGATCGTCACCGGTCCCGCCGGGCCGCCGAGAAGCGGCGCGTGGATGTTAAGGAGCCAGCCAATTGCCTCACGTGTGCCATAGCCCACCGCGACGACGAAGGTGACGCCGGCAGGAATAAGCAGGAAAGGCATCATCGCCCGTTTCGTGATCCAGAACAGGGCGTCGGCTCGCGCCGACGGGTGCAGGATGACTTCCTGTGGGAAGGCGAAGTCGAAAAAGTCCCTGAGGGACTTATGTTCGGCAGTTCGCCAGTAGGCGATCACCGCGCTGCCCAGTGCGGTGAGGAGAAGCAGGCCGAGCGTGGTCAGATTGACGTTCGAAAGCTTTTCCACAATCGCTCTGGCAAATTCGGAAAACATTGATGCAGCGGCTCCTGGTCGTAAGTCGTAAGAAGGCGATCTGGCGAATAGCAAAGCACAAAATTCCCGCCAAACTCGCTACGCCGCCTGCAACCAGTGGCTGTTGCGGGCGCAGCGGGCAAAGCAGGCTGGATGGTGCGAGACTAGCAGATCAACGGTAACGAAACCGCTAAATGTCCAAACGTAATTAATGTCGAATACGGCTGGAACTCGCCCGGCAACTCTACGTTGGCACCGGTTTTTGCTGTTGCGGCGGGTGAATTGGGGCAAGATGGATATCGATCCCGGCTTCGCCCACTTCACCGTGCCAGGCGAGGCGTTCGGCTTGCTGCCTGGTGCCAAAACGCAGTGAAACCCAACCGCCTTGGCCCGGCATGTCACCGCCGGCGCCGATATCGAGCGCAGCATCAGGAAAGCGGATGGCCAACAGTACCTCGTCGCCGCGCAATACCGTGACCGTATCTTCGTGCCGGTCGGCATGGAGGCCGGCGGCCAGTTGGAAGACGATCTCGGACTGGCGCCTGCCGCCGAGCAGTTGGTCGGTGATGAGGATGCCATCGGCCTGGCGCGCCAAAGTGCGCTGATGCACGACGCCGAGGCGGCTTCTATAGCCGTCATGCCGGGCGCTCAGCCTCCAGTGCGGTCCCGGCTCGCTCTCCACCAGCGCTGCGACTGCCTTGTGCGACCAGTTGAAATTTCCAGCGATGGTGCTTTGGCTCTTGCCCTCGATGTTGAGCGTGTTGTGCGCCGGTGTGGAGCGGAACCAGTCGCGCCATGCGCCTCCCGAACCGTAGAGCCAGGTGCCGGGATCGACCAGCACCGGCTCATCGTCGATGCACAGGGTGAGCGACAGCGCGTCGGCATGGCCGTGCGCCGCTATCGAGAGATAGCCGAGCGGTCCATGGTCGAACGTCAGTTCGACATTGCGGCCATTCATTGCTCCGCGCCAGACGGAGAGCCCGCCTTGCGTGAATGTCTGCAAGCCATGCACCGCGGGCGCCGGGCCTGACGGCGCACCAAAGAAAAGCGAACGAAAATCGTCAGGCTCCGGCGCGTTGCCCGGCGTCCCCAGTAAGCCGTGGATGGCGGCCGCGACGGATCGGATATAGTTCGGCTCGTCGCCCAGCTTCAGCACATGGCCCTCATCGTCGTCGCCGAAGCGGGCGGCTTTCTGTGGCAGCCAGCCGACGAAATTGGCGAAGGCGCCCAGACGCGCTTCGACGGCCGAGGGAAACGGCGTTCCCGCCTGGCGTGCCGCGGCGGCGCACAGCAAGATGAGTTCGGCGCTGAAGGCTGCATAGGTCGGCGTTTGCTCGGCACCGGCGCCGTCGGCAAGAATCTGCTTGTGCGTCTCATTTAAGAGGGCGCTGCGGGCAATTTCGGATTCGGCCCCGAGCGCCAGGCCAACCAGATATTCGCCAGCCAACTCTGCGACGAGATGGTTGTTGGCGGAGGAATATCGCGACGGAAACCGCGGCAGCCAATAGGCGCTTGCCGCGAGTATCTCACCAGCTTTCCGCAGCGTCGCCGGGTCAAGCCGGTCACCGATAAGGTCCAGGGTGACGATCAGGCTGATGGCTCGCAGCGCTACTTCGATGCCGGAAGCCCAGCCAATGCCTCGGAACGGCGGATTGGCGGAATGCCAACTGCCGATTGCCGCCTCAATGGCACTCCGGGATCGATTGTCCTCGCTGAGGAGCAGGTGTGCAGCCAGTACTGGCAATTGCTGCAGCCGGTTGACCTCCCAGACATATTTTATATCGCCAAGGTCGCCGCCATCGCGAAAATCGATATCGAACGTATGAGCCTCGGCGCCAGGCCAAAGCCTGCCGGTTACCGGATCAAGACGCCAAAGCTCAGCAGGAAACAAAAGATCGGGCTCACGCTTTGGCCATGTCCGCCCGAGTGCCGAAAACCGGCCATGCAGCATCTCTTGCGCGGCCGCCGCTATGGACTGCCGTTGAGCGTCGGTCGCTGCCAGCGCAGCATGGCGAAATCCAGGCAGCACTGGGTGCAACTGCGGCGATGGATAGCGCTCCCACCCATCATCGCGGCGGCGCGACGCGATCCTTCGACGTTGCTCGCCCAGCCGGTGCAACACCTCGGCCGGTCCCATGCTGCGCAATCGGTTGATGTACCAGCCGATTCTCATGCACGCCCCGTCAACGTTTCGGTCCTTGTATACCATGCCGTCGAAAAGCTGCGGGCCGGCAATCTTCTTTCCCGTTCGTTGCGGTTAATATCTCCCGCGAGCATGCGGAGGGAGCGATGCGAAAAGCGGTGTATGTTGTTGCCTGGGTGCTCGTCTTGCTTGTGGCGGCCGAGGCAGAGCCCGTCCCTCTCAAGCGCGGCGTTGGCGTGCATCAGTGGCTCAACTGGTCGCCGGTGGAGAAAGACGGAACCTACGTTTGGCCGCCCTATCGCAGCGAAAAGGAGTGGCTTGCGGAAAGCAGGCCGCTCACTGACCGGCCGGCCGGGGAGGTGTTTGCCCACATCCGATCGATGGGCTTCGACTTCGTCCGGCTGAGCGTCGATCCCGGCCCGCTGCTTGCCAGCGGGGACGCCAAGCGGCAGCAGGCGCTGGACATACTTGCCGCCGCCGTCGAGCGGATCACGTCGACCGGCCTCAAGGTGGTTTTCGACCTGCATGGCGTCACTCAGATTCCCGACTACAGCATGGAGATGATCTATGGCGGCGCCGACAGCGAGGGCGTTGCCCGCTATCGTCAAATGGTTGTGGCGGTCGCCGCCACGCTGGTCAAGATAGGCACCGACAAAGTCGCCCTCGAACCTTACAACGAGCCCGCGTACTACCCTTGCGATGCGAGCGGCAGCGATCACTGGCAGCGGATCATGGCAGGGACCGTCCACGACATTCGAGCGGTCAGCAGCGAACTTACCATCGTTGCAACCGGCGCCTGCGGCGGCAGCATTGCCGGATTGGTCAACCTCAGCCCCAGCTTTGATGACCCAAACCTCTATTACAGCTTCCATATGTATGAGCCGCACAGCTTCACCCACCAGCGGCCCGATGACACGATCAGCTTTGCTTCGGGACTTCCCTGGCCGGCCGACAGCAGTACACCCGAAGTGGTGACCGAAACCCTTAGAGCACGGATGGAAGCTGCCGGCTTGAGCAGGGTCGAGCAGGTCATGAACATGGCCACCGCGCGCCAAGCAATCGCGAACTATTTCGAGCAGAACTGGGGCCAGAGCCAACTGGAGGCGAGCTTTCGCCAGGCTGTCGACTGGGCTGAAGGCCATGGCATTCCCAGCCGGCGGCTCTTCATGGGCGAATTCGGCGCTATCCTCATGTCCGCGGACGGCCGCATGGGCGCCTTTGAGGCCGACCGTTCGCGCTATCTCAAGGCAGTGCGCCGAGAGGCCGAACGCTTCGCTATCCCATGGTCTGTCTGGGAATTCTCCAATCCCTATGGGATGAGCCTCATCCCGCCCGATGGTCCCCCGGTTCCCGACCCGGAGATGCTGCAGGCATTGGGCCTGCCATAGGTGCCGTCACTCGCCCTCACCAGCGAACAACCGGTGGCAACCCCTGACCGCCAGGCTCGATCGAGGAACGGCCCGTGGCAGCTTTCTCCCGGTTGGGTTGTATTGGCACGAAGTGTTTAACACATTTGTTGTACTGAATTGAGGAATGCGCGCGCCTAGGGGGAACAATGTGTGGAATTGCCGGATGGATCGGTCGAAGGGCTAAAAATCCACAAGAGCGGGCCGCCAGAATGTCAAACGCATTGCGGCATCGCGGTCCCGATGCCGAAGGCACCGAGATATTGGACCTGAATACCGGCGAGCAACAATTGGCATTGGTCCATCGCCGCCTGGCGATCATTGACTTGGCGCCTGAGTCAAATCAGCCGATGCAGATTGAGGACGGCCGTCTCAAAATAATTTTCAACGGAGAGATATATAACTACATCGAGTTGCGCCAGGAACTGATCGGCCTTGGCCATCATTTTCGAACGCGCTCCGATACCGAGGTGCTGCTCCGAGCCTACGATCAATGGCGCTTGTCCATGTTCGACCGGCTGAGCGGCATGTTCGCCTTTGCACTCTGGGATGCTCAGAGGCAGGAATTGATCCTCGGCCGGGATCCCTTCGGGGAAAAGCCGCTTTACCTCATGCAAAGCGAAAGATTGCTGCTGTTTGCCTCGGAGATCAACGCATTGTTGTCGGCGCAGCAAGATGCGCAGCAACTCGATCTGGATGCGGTGGACGAGTATCTGAACTGGCGTTATGTGCCGGGACCACGCACGCTTTTTAAACAGATCCGCAAGCTCAATCCCGGAAGCTATGCTGTCTGGTCGCAAGGGGTGGTCAAGGAAACGCGCTACTATACGCCTCCGGATCAGGCGGCCCTGACCGAGCGGATCGACGGAAAAACCGCCAAGAAGCGATTTCTGGAACTGCTCGACCATTCCGTCGAGATCAGGATGCGCAGCGATGCACCTTTTGGGGCCTTTCTCTCCGGAGGACTCGACTCCTCGGCTATCGTCGCCCTGATGGCCAGGCATAGCGCCACGCCCATTCGCACGTTTTCCGTCGGGTTCGACGACGCAGCCTATAGCGAACTTGGATTCGCCCGGCGCGTTGCCGATCATTTCAAGACCGATCATTGCGAACTTGTCATTCAGCCAGGCGATCTGATGGATCACCTGCCCGCGATGGTTCGCCAACGCGGGGGACCTGTTTCGCAAAGCAGCGATATTCCAATTTACCTGATGTCGGAGCGCGCCTCGCAGGACGTCAAGATGGTGCTCACCGGAGAAGGAGCCGACGAGATTCTCGGCGGCTATCCCAAGCATCGCGCGGAATCACTGGCCGGGATCTACCAGTCGCTTGTTCCAGCCTCGCTGCACGATAACGTCCTTTCCCCTTTGGTACGCGCCATGCCGGGCGCGTCGGCCAAGGTCGATACGTTTGCCCGCACCGCCGGCGAAAGGGACTTTGCCGCCCGGATGGTCTCCTGGTTTGGAGCCGTTTCGGCGCAGCAGCGCGCTTGCCTGATCGGCGCGTCCGCAAATCGCCGTTATGAGCGCAACGACTTTCCGTTCTCGTCAAGCGCTGCGGCTTCCCATCTTCGCCGCGTGCTGTTTTTCGATCAGACATCGTGGCTGCCTGACAATCTACTGGAACGAGGCGACCACATGATGATGGCCGGTTCAATCGAAGGAAGAATGCCGTTCCTCGATCGAGACCTGGTTTCATTCGTCAGCAAATTGCCCGATCGCTACAGGCTGGGTTGGTTGCACAGCAAGCAGATCCTGCGCGACAGCATGGCCAATATCCTCCCAGAGGAAATTCTCAGCCGCCGCAAGGTCGGGTTCAAGGTACCGGTCGCCGAATGGTTTCGCGGATCGATGAGGAACTACGTGCATGACCATCTTTGCTCGCCTCACTCCGTCATTCGCAGCTATCTGAGTCCGAAACAGCTAAATCAAATCGTCTCGGAACACACCACGCGTGCTGCAGATCACGAAAAGCTGATATGGGCGCTGTTGAATTTGGAGATATTCCACCGCGAATTCAGGCTTGAAGCGCCGCCGTCATCATCGGCGTCAGCGCTTGACCGGTTGACGGCTTGACGCCGCCGACCGCCAGACATCGCAGATTGCGCCGACAAACGGGGCGAGCTCAAGCCGTTCCCGATGCACGGCCATGGCACCGGCACCAAGCTTTGCCCGCAGTGCCGGGTTCTCCACGAGGCGGCTCAGCGCCTCGGTCAACGCTGTAACATCGCCTGGCGGCACCAGCAGCCCGGATTGCCCGTCGGTGATTATGTCTTCGACGGCGCCAACCGGGGTCGCCACCACCGCCAAACCGGCTGCCATGCCTTCGATCACCGACATCGGCAGATTTTCGGCGAAGGATGGAAGAACCAGAATATCGGCCGAAGAAATCAGCGATGCGACATCGTCCGGTCCCACCCAACCCGGAAAGGCGATCCGGTCTGCAATCCCCAGCGCGGCCGATTTTGCCCGTGCCGCCTCGACTTCGCCATCGCCGGCAATCGTGGCGCGCCAATTCTTGACAGGGCTCATGCGGTGCAGTGCCTCGAGCAATTGCGGTACGCCCTTGCGGTCGCCGATGCGGCCCAGGAACAGGATATGCACATGGTCGCCGCCGCCGACATGCGCCAGCGACGGGACTTCGGTCGCATTGGGCACGATCACGATATTGCCGGCTGCGCCCGGCGCCCGGCTGGCGACGAAATCGCGCCAAAGCCTGCCCAAAACGATCACCCGATCGGCATGCTCGAACAGAGCTTTGATAAGGCGGCTTATGAAACCGCGGTCGGCTTTCCAGAATGTCTGATACTGCGCCCCGTGCAAATGCAGGACATAGGGTATCGACAGCAGCCGTGCGCAGGCGGCGATCACCATCTTGCGGTAGGTGCTGCCGGAAACTGAGATGTTGATATGAATGACATCGGCGCGTCCAGCCAGACGCGCTTTAAGCATCCGTAAGCAAAAACCGAGCATATAGAAGATCGAAAGTCCGACATGCCCCGGGCCACGACTGGCAAGGAAGCACACATCGATGTCGGCGATTTCTTGCCGTTCGAACTCCTGCTTCAGCGCCCCCATGATGCGGTCGATGCCGCCCTGCCCCGAAACGCCCGAGGGCGTCGCGACCAGGACATGTATTTTTCGATCGGATATGAGGCGCTGCAACATGATGGTACTCTAAATAACACAGACCGGGTAACTGCAAAGCAAACGTTCCCGATAAGGTTTACGGCAAATCTTTTAGTTCAAACTGAATCTGTTCACCCTTCGGCGTCATCGGGCTGGATTTTCCGCCAGTCGGCGGCTAGTCGAAGGTGAGTTTTCCAGGGACACGCCCTTGCTGCTCCGTTCCACGCTCATTTATGCTCCGGCGATCCTGCTGACGCGAATTTCGGCGCTGCTCCTGCTGGTCGTCGTGACGCGTTTGATCGACCAGACCGAGTATGGCCTGCTCACCCTGGTGGTGACCGTCGGCGAAATGACCGACATTGCCGTCACCAACTGGCTGCGCATCGCCTTGCTCAGGCTTGGCGGCAAGGGCGAAGTCAGCCGCGGCAGCCTGATGCTGGCCGGGCAGGTGTTGCTTGCCACCACGGCACTGGCGCTGGTCATATCGGTAGGCGCGTCGGCGGTGATCGTGCCTGAACGCTGGGTCGAGTTCGCGATCGCAGTCTGCGGCTATCTGGTCGCCGGGTCCATCAGCCGCTTCGCGTTGACGGTGCTGCAGATGCAGCAGCGCCATTCGGTCTATTCGATGCTCGAAGCCCTGCGTGCCCTGCTGCAACTCGCGCTGCCGATCGGCGCTATCCTTATCTTCCAGGATAGCTTTCTGACGGTATCGCTCGGCTCGAGCTTCGGCGCCTTGATTGCCGGCATCGTGGCGGGCATCATGGCATCGCGACGGCTCGTTGCCGGTCCGCCGCGCTTCACCCACAGGGACTTCTTTGCGCTCGGTGTGCCGCTGATCATCATGGCGCTGGTAGGCTTCGGGCTCAACAGCGCGGAGCGTCTGTTCCTCAAGATCTATTACGATGCCAGCGCTGTGGCGATCTTCGCCGCAGCCTATGCGCTGGCCCGCCAGCCGATCGACATGGTCGCCAACGCCATCAACATGGGCGCCTTTCCCGAGGTGGTCAGCCGGTTCGACGAGGATGGGCCCGCGGCGTCGGGCCGGCTGCTGTCGCAACTGATGGCGCTGATGATGCGGCTTTGCCTGCCTATTGCAGCGATGCTGGTCGCGCTCAGCAGCGATATCACCGAGCTTATGCTGCCCTCGCAATATCACGGCCGCTTCGGCCTGCTGTTTCCGATCATTGCCTTCAGCGTGCTGTGCGCCAACCTCACCAGCTTCGTCTATGGCGTCGTGGTGCACGCGCACAAGCGGCCGTGGCTGCTGATCATCGCCAATCTCTTCGGCTCGGTGGCAACAATCGCATTGTCCCTGCTGTTGATCCCCCCGATGGCGGAGATCGGCGCCGCTTTGGCGCTGGCGGGCGGCTCGGTGGTGGGCTCCATAACCTGCATCATCATCAGCGAGCGGCTCACACCGGTGCCGGTGCCATGGCGCGACATCGGTGTCTCGGTGGTCATCTCGCTCAGCACGGGGGTGGCCGCCAAGCTTGCCAGCATGGTGCCCGGCGACGTGCCGGCAATCTTCTCGCTTGTCGCCGGCGGCACTGCCGGTGCTGCGGTTTTCTTCGGGCTGACCTCGTTGTTCCACCCTGTGGCAGCGACGCAATTCGTCGCCCAGCTGCGGGCGCGGCTACGGATCGCGTAAAGCGAAGTCCAGGGTCAACGCCTGTTTTGTGGGGGAACGCGAAACTATAAACCGGCGTTTCGGCGCCAGCGACGCTCCCAGAACTCCCGGCACAGCAGTCCCGCATAGGCAGTGTTGGTGTCGTAGTAGCGGCGCCACAAGCGTCGCGGCTCCTGGACGACGCGGAACAGCCACTCCAGGCCGGCCGCTTGTATCAGCTTCGGCGCACGGGCAACCTTGCCCCCATAGACGTCGAAACTGCCGCCCACGCCCATCACGAAGCTTGAGGCGAGTTCATCGCGGTAGCGTTTGAGAAAGCGTTCCTTGCGCGGTGTCGGCATGGCCACCAGCAGGCAGTCGGCGCCCGAGGCGTTGATCGCCGCGACGATCCCGGCCTCGTCCTCCGGCTTGAAATAGCCGTTGCGCATTCCCGCTATGACGAGGCTCGGATGGTCCTTGGCAAGTCTCACTACAACCGCGTCGAGAACGTGCTGTTCGGCCCCCAGCAGATACGGCCTGAATCCACGCTTCGCGCAGAGGCTCAGCAGATTGATCATGATGTCGACGCCCGCCACCCGCTCGGGCAGCGCGACGCCGCACAGACGTGCACCCCAAAGCACGCCGATGCCGTCGACATTGACCACGTCCGCCCCGGCCACGTCCTCGCGCAGCTCGGCATTCTGGCGCATGGTCACCAGCTTGGCGACGTTCACGACCACATGATGCAGCGGCCGCCCCAGGGTCATCGCCTCGTCGGCGATGGCCAGTGTCTCGGCCATGGTCAGCGCATGGATCGGTGCACCAAGGAACTCCCGGCGCCGTGATGCCAACAGGGAATGCTGCGCCCATGCCGGGGCGTGCGCGTTCATGCGGCCTGCTCCCTTGCAAGCGTCACTTGTGCGACCTCTGGTTTCTTGCCTTCGATGCGGGCGTCGGGCTTGCGTGCCTTGCGCCACGTCCACAGACCCCTCGTATCGACGAGCTTCTTGTCCTTGAGCGCTTCGGGGTCGACCAGATTGAACTGCCGATGGTCGACCAGGAGGACGACGATATCGGACTTGTCGATGGCCGAAAGTGCGTCGGTGAACACGATGCCCCTGCCCTCGAGCTCATGCGGCAGCGCATTTGTGTTGGGTTCAGCCGCAATGATCTTCACATTGGGGATATCGGACAGAAGTTTCACCACCTTGACGGCCGGGCTCTCGCGCAAATCGTCGATGTTGGCTTTGAAGCTGAGGCCAAGACAGGCGATCGTCTGTTTGCGGGAGGGGTCGAGCAAGGCCTCGATATCCCTGACCACCGACATCGGCCGTTCGGAATTGATCCGGCGTGCCGAAGCCATCAGCCGCGTGCTGTTGGGTGCGGCGTCGATGATAAAATATGGATCGACCGCAATGCAGTGACCGCCAACGCCCGGGCTCGGCTGGAGGATGTTCACGCGAGGGTGTCGATTGGCGAGATCGATCACTTCCCATACATTGAGCGACAGATCCTGACACACGGCGGCAAGCTCGTTGGCAAAGGCGATGTTGACGTCGCGGAACGCGTTCTCGGTCAGTTTCACCAGCTCAGCACTTTCGGCCGTTGTCATGAACAGGTCGCCGGTGACGAAGGTCGAATAGAGTGCCGCGGTCCGCTCCGACGATTTGCGGGACAATCCGCCGATCGAGCGATCGTTGTTGATCAGCTCGGTCAGCACCTTTCCCGGCAACACACGCTCGGGCGAATAGGCGACCAGCACATCGGCGTCTTCGCCATGCTGGACAGGAAATTTGAGATCAGGCCGCAACTCGGCAAGCAGCCCGGTCATGATACGCGTGGTTCCAACCGGCGATGTCGATTCCAATACCACAAGGTCTCCCCGCTTCAGCACGGGGGCGATGCTTCGTGCCGCCGCGAGCACGTAGGTCACGTCCGGCTTATGATCGTGGGTCATCGGGGTCGGCACGGCGATGATATAGGCGTCCGCCGGCTGCGGCGTGCTGTAGGCCATGAGCTTGCCGTTCGCCACGACCTTCTGGATTAGACCGTCAAGGTCCGGCTCGACGATGTGGATTTCGCCGCGGTTGACCTTCTCGACCACCGCTCCGTTGACATCGACGCCAATGACGTTGAGCCCGCGGCTGGCGAAAATGGCGCAGGTCGGCAGGCCGATATAGCCCATGCCGATTACGGAAACGGTTTTGATTTCAGCCATGATGCAGCAGTTCCTCAACAATCCGGTTACTGGCCCGGCCATCGCCATATGGGTTGTGTCGTTCCGCCATGCCGCGATAGGCAGCCTGATCGTCGAGCAGGCGATTGGCGTTGAACAGGATTTTCTCGACATCGGTGCCGACAAGACGGGCGGTGCCGGCCACGATCCCCTCCGGTCGCTCGGTATTTTCGCGCATCACCAGCACCGGCTTGCCGAGCGAAGGCGCTTCTTCCTGCACGCCGCCGCTATCAGTAAGCACCAGATAGCTCTGCTTCTGCAGGTACAGGAACGGCAGATAGTCCTGCGGCTCGACCAGATGGATGTTCGGCACGCCTTCCAGCTCTGCGTTGACCACCGAGCGCACATTGGGGTTTGGATGGACAGGGTAGACGATCTGCACGTCTCCGCGCGCCGCCAATCCCTTCAACGCCGTACAGATGCGCTGGATGCCGCCGTCGAAATTCTCGCGGCGATGTCCGGTGACGAGGATCATCTTCTTGGAAGGGTCGAGGAAGGGGAAGCTGGCAGCGAGCTTCGCGTTCATCAGCCTGTCGGCATCGATCGCGCTTGAAAAATGCAACAGCGTGTCGATCACCGTGTTGCCGGTCACGAAGATGGTGCTTTCGGCCTTTCCTTCGGCGATGAGGTTGTCGCGCGCCTGAACGGTCGGCGCAAAATGCCAGGTGGCGATGTCGCCGGCAATCTTGCGATTCAGTTCTTCAGGAAACGGCGAGTTGATGTTGTGGCTGCGCAATCCTGCTTCGACATGAGCGACCGGGATGCGTTTGTAGAAGGCAGCCAGAGCCGCGGCCATCGCCGTGGTGGTGTCGCCCTGTACCATGACGATATCGGGCTGCGACTTTTCCAGCACCTCGGCCATGCCCAGGAGCACGCGCGAGGTCACGTCGAACAGCGACTGGCCGGGTTGCATGATGTTGAGATCGTGATGCACCGGCAGGCCGGTCAGCTCGACAACCTGGTCGACCATTTCACGATGCTGGGCGGTGATGCATATTTCGGTGATGAAGCCTGGATGAGCAAGGGCGGCACGCGCCACTGGAAAGCATTTGAGTGCCTCCGGCCTAGTGCCGAACACGATCAGCAGTTTCTGCCTGGATGGCAGTTTTGGACGTGAAAGGACGTTCATCGCTGATCCTGGTCGCCTGCAGCCTTCGGGACATGCCGACTATTGCCCGCAAGAGCCATAATAGCGCCGGAAAGCGCCTTCGTGATCTCAATTCTTAATATATGATTAACAACCAAGGCCGCGTTCTCCCGGTTTAACTCTTGTGAAAGGTTGGGCTGACAAGTAGTCTATGACAGTAGTCTTGAAAAAGAATATATTGGATTGACTAATATTTTAATCATCGGCCACGCCGACACATCCCGGCGCTGGGAAAATGAGCTTCTGGCGCGGTTGAGTGCAGCTGGACATGCGGTTTCGAGTTGCCGCGCGCCGACGCCTGAACCCAATGCGCGCACGATGGATAACGTGCTGGCGCTCGAGGGCCGGCGCTTCGGCCCCTCACTGGCAAGCCGTTCCCGGCCGTTGCCGTCCGGCGACACCGGCCCAGTCGATCTTATGGTCGATCTCACCGCTACCGCCGCACGACGGGGCACGCCTGTCCTGACGCTCGAATTTTGCGGCCAAAGCAGCTTTGCCGCGGGCATGACCGAGATGCTGGCGAGCGGGCGGCTGCCCGAACTCACCGCTCGGCTCGACGGCGTTGCCGTCGCCAGAGCGCGGCCGATGATCAGCGACAGGTTGTGGCTGTCTCGAACCAGCAACGACCTGCTCGCCGGCGCCATCTCCCTGATTGCCCAATGTGTCGCCCGCTTTTCCGCGGGCAAACTTGCGCCGATTGCCGAGAGCCCGGCGCCGCCCCTGCAGAAAGGCGGATTTATCGGGCACTATCTGCCCTTTTTCGGCAGGGGGTTGGTCGACCGCGCCGTGCAAAAACTGCGACGTGGTCGGCGCCCCTTCTATTGGCAGGTTGCTTATCGGCTGATCGACGGTCCAGGCGTCGCCGAAACCGGACAGCTGGATGGTAAGCCGTTCACCGTGCTTGCCGATGACGGGCAGCGCTTCTACGCCGATCCGTTCGTTCTCGAGCGCGACGGCCGTCATTTTCTGTTTGTCGAGGAGTTTCCCTACTCCACCGGCCGCGGGGTGATTTCTGTCGCTGAACTTGGCACCGACGGCACTTTCGGCGTGCCGAAAGTGGTGCTGGAGGAAGCGCATCACCTGTCATATCCGCAGGTGTTTGCTCACTCCGGCGAGATTTTCATGATCCCTGAAAGCGCTACGGCGCGAGAACTGGTGCTCTACCGTGCCGAGCAGTTTCCTGATCGCTGGGTACGCGATACGGTGCTGATGACGGACAGGGATTTCAACGACGCCACGCTGCTCGAATCCGACGGTCGCTTCTGGCTGTTGGGGACTGAGCGGTTCGGTCACGGCAGCGCGTCCGACACGATGGCCGTCTATTCCGCCCCGGCGCTGCGTGGGCCGTGGGCTGCGCACGCGCTCAATCCCGTCGCAGTCGACCACTCCGCCACTCGGCCGGGCGGCGCCTTTATCCGCCAGGGCGACGCTTTGCTGCTGCCGGTGCAAAACGGGTCTAGAGCCTATGGCGGCGGCCTGGGATTGATGCGGCTGGATCGGCTTGATGATTTCGACGTCCGTTTTGAACTGCCCCGCTCAATCGATCCCGGGCCGGCATGGGCTCGGTCCGGCATTCACACGCTCAATCGCGCGGGCGGTGTCGAGGTCGTGGACAGCGCCGGCTGACCGGATCCGAGGTCCGTGCTTAACGAGATCCAGCCGGGTTTGGGCTGGATGCAGCGGCCGAAGGCATGCTCTCGAGCGAGCCTCCATGGGGCTGCTTCCTGTAGGCAAGCAGCAACACCACGATGATCGTCATGTCCGGCGTTTTTGACGAAAGCGCGTTGTTTGACAGCGCGGCAAGCAAGAACGTTATGGTGCCGATCCATGCCGGCAGCGGCGCCCCGCGCAGCAGCCGGAAGACGAACCAGAATATCAGCGCTGTAAACAGCAGGGCTATGGGCAGGCCGAAGAGCAAGATAATTACCACCGGCGCGCTTTCGATGTAGGGCAGATGCAGCTTCTGCCGGACGATCGCCAGCAGGTCGTCAACGTTCATGCCGAACAGGATGTCGTTCCAGCTGACCAGTCCGAACACCTGATAAATGGTCACCCGGGCCATGAAGTTTTCGTCGAAGATGGTGTTGCTGAACCGATTCAGCAGACCGCCCGCAAACAGTACCGCTACGAGCACCGCGCCACCCGTCACGGTGAACATCAGCACGACAAATTTGGCCTGCCGCTCATATTTGAGCGACAGGCCCGGCCAAGGCACGAACAGCAGCAGAATGAGGATTTCGCCGGTGGCGAGCATCAGCGCGGCGCGAGCGCCCGATGCAGCGCAACCGATGAACAACAGGAAGATCGCCATCACCCGCGCCCATATGCGCCAGTGCGTCAGCGGCACGAATCCGATGGTTGTGGCGCAGAGCGCGCCCAGTGCCAGCGGATGGGCCGACAGGCCAGTTGGCCTGAATTGCAGTTCGTTCAACCCATAGGGCAACAGCCGATGTTGACTCACCGCCTCGATGGTGCCGATGACAGCGCTCAGGATCGCCATTCCAAGCACGACGTCCCCCAGCGCCCGCCGCACCTCTGCATTCAATGCCAGCATCAACAGGCCTGTGGCGCCGGCCACCAGATAGGTATCGATGATGAACCCGGAGGAGCCCGCACGGCCGGTAACGAACAGATAGGGCACCAGCGCGAACATCAGCACCGAATAGCGGATCAACGCCTTGAATATTCCAATTTCGTCGCCGTGCAGCAGAAACGGCCGGCTGAAAAGAACGATAGGAAGCAGCAGGATGATCGCATAGGTGCCGAAATGCAGCTTCTCGTAGAACGAGCCTCCCTGGGCCGTATAGTCGACGACCATGTTCATCACCTGCGGTGATACCGTAAAGCGAAGCAGGAGCGCGAACGCTGCGCATAGGAAAAACAGCAGCGACAGCGCGTTCTGACGGCGCGCTCGGCTGGACGATAATCGTTCCGAAGCGGCAGCGGGATAGCTCATGGCCCATCCAAATGGCGATATTCGAACGGCATTCTGGGCAACGAAATCCCTTCAACGTCCGCCGGACGGACAGCGTGAGCGGTAAAATGGGCCAACTTGGAAAATAAGATGTTAACGATGTTTCTGTAGAGCAGGCCAAGCGTAATGATTTAACAAGGGTTGTCACCATGTCTGCCGGTTCCGGCACACCCCCTATCTCCGCGACGGCTTCCAATAACAGTGCATTCGAGCGTATCGCCAATGCACGGCGCAGGGCATTGCTGCAACAGCATGGCCCAGTCGCGGCGCTAAGCTCCGCGCCGGTGACGCCGCAACCTCCAGAGCCTGTCGCAACGGTGACCCTGGACAAGATCGGCGATTTCCTCGAGCTCGATTTTCGACGCCTGTTCGTCTGGCTGCGGGCCGGCCTCGCCCTGGCCTTCATGCTGGCGGTAATCGGCGGCATTGTCGGCGGCGCCTATGCATTGCTGAGCAAGCAGCGTTACACCGTCACGACCGAGGTCCTCATCAACCCATCCAATTTGCAGGTTGTGGAAAACGACCTCTACTCGCAACCGGGCCAGGTCGATAGCCAGCTGCTCAGCACGCGCAGCAAGCAGCGCATCCTGACCTCGGGCAACGTGCTTTCCCGTGTGGTGGACGAACTGAATCTGACTCACGATCCGGAGTTTTTCGATCCGGACCGGAGCACATCCTCGTCCGGCGCCGTGGCGAAGCCCGACCCGGGGCTCATCGCCTTGAAGAACCTGGCGGACCGGGTAGACGCCATCGCGGATCCGACCTCGTTTGTCACAACCCTCTCGGTATCTGCGGAAACCACCGCCAAGGCGATCCTGATCTCGCAGGCCATAGTCAAAAACTTCCAGGAAGAACTGGCTAAGGCGGAAGCTGCCGGCGCCAGCCGTGCCGCGGCTGCCCTTGACAGCCGGCTTGGCCAACTCAAGAGCGACGTGCAGGCAGCCGAAGAGAAGGTCGAGAGCTACAGGCGCAGCCACAACCTGTCGTCCAGCAATGGCCAGCTCGTCAGTTCGCAGACGCTGACGCAGCTCAATGGCGAAATCGTCGATGCGCAATCGCGTGTCATCGCCGCGCAGGCAAGCTACGACGCCCTGGTTGCCTCCGGTATCAACGGGGCCAATCCCGACCCCACGGTTTCGGAAGCGCTCGCGGCGCTGCGCGACAGGTCAAACAGCCTGCGGCAGCAGATCGATTCACAGTCGATGACCTTCGGTCCGCGCCACCCGACGATTGTCAGGCTCAGGACGGAACTCGAGACCGTCAACTCGCAACTCCGGGCCGAGTTCTCCCGCACCATCGGCACGGCAAAGGCCAGCCTGGACAAGGCCGGGGCCTCGTTGGCTTCTCTCAACGCCAGGATGAACGATCTGAAGAGCAATGTATTCACCGACAGCGAATCCGAAGTCGCCCTGCGTGAACTTGAACGCGATGCCGCCTCGAAGAGAGCGGTCTATGAGAGCTTCCTGTCACGTGCGCGCCAAATCAGCGAGCGCGAGCAGATCGACACCACAAACGTACAGGTGATTTCGACCGCGGTGCCCCCGCCAGCGCGCTCATGGCCCCCGCGCACTGCCCTGGTGGCAGGCGCAGGAGCGTTCGCAGGCTTTGCCCTGGGCATGCTGCTGGCCATCGGCATGGGCATCATCCGCGACATGCGCCGGCCGCCGAACCGATCAGGCCTTGCCGCCAGCCGAGCCTGAAGCAAGGTATGGTGAAGCGCATCGTTTTCCACATCGCCAGCCTGAGGGGCGGCGGCGCCGAACGTGTTTTCGTCCTGATGGCAAATGAACTGGCGTCGCGTGGCCACGAGGTCACGCTTTTTACCTGGAACGCGGAAGGCCCTAACGCCGCGCTGCGTTCAGCTGCCGTGCATCTGGTCGACTTCGGCCTTCTCTTGCGCGGCGAGGGTTACGCCAAGTCGGCGACGCTGAAAGGCATCGTGCGAAGCGCAAATTTGTTCCGCCGCCTTGATCCTGATGCGGTCTATAGCGCCCCGGAATTCGCCAATCTGGTGATGGCGCTGTCACTCATGTTGGCCAGAAGCCGGGCAAAATTCTTTCCAAGCTTCCATGCCGCCGCCTCGCTGCCTGCCAGCGGCCTCGGCGCGAGGCTGGCGATCTGGCTTTCCGCGCTGGTTGCAGCGCGCGCAACCAAAGCCATCGCCGTTTCAGCGGGTGTCGGCCGTGACATCATCGCCCGCGGCTTCCCCGAATCCAAGGTCGTCGTCATCAATAACCCGCTGCCGCCGGCTGAAGCACCGCCGGGGACTTCCTATGCCTGGCAGGCAGCGTTGGCGGCGATGGGCGATGCGCCGGTCATTGCCACCGCCGGGCGCCTGGTGCCGGTCAAGGACCACCGGACTTTGCTGCGGGCCTTCGCTGCCCTGCGCGCCGGCCGCCCCGCCCGGCTTGTTATCTTCGGCGAAGGTCCGCTGGCTGCCGAATTGCACGCCTATGCCGAAGAGACAGGCATAGGCGGGGACGTGCTCTTTGCCGGCTATGTCAACGATCCCGCGGCTTGCTATGCCGCGGCCGATCTGTTCGTTCTGTCATCGACCAGCGAAGGCTTTGGCAACGTCTTGGTCGAGGCCATGGCCGCCGGTGTCCCCGTAATCTCCACCGATGCTCCGCATGGCCCGCGCGAAATACTCGCTGACGGCCGTTTCGGCACCTTGGTGCCGGTCGGTGACGCCGCGGCCCTGGCGAAGGCGATGGCCGAGATGCTGGACCACCCCACCCCTGCTGCCGTGCTGAAAAACAGGGCGGCGGATTTCACAGTCGACAAGATTGGCGATCAATACGAAGCGTTGCTCTAGTCGTTACGCACTGCCAGCAGATCGCGGTTGGATGCGGTCGACGTGGTCGGGCTTTGATTGCGATAATCTCTTCACGGGCTGGGGCGCAACGAATTTATCGTGAGGCATTCCCTCGTTCCTTGAGTTGTTGGGCGAGGAAATCCTTGACCGAATCGAGAACCGCATCCCGTTCATGAGATACGCCTGGCAGCAAATCGAAGCGCACGCGCGCCCCCGCCTCCTCGAACGATCGACACAATGCCATGAGGCGTTCCGGCCGTGTTCGCCCCGCATCGTTGGCGCCCGGCATCCAATGGGTGCTGCCTTGGACATGAGTGATCTCCCAAGTCTCCAGGTCAGCGTCGCCGACGATCATCTGGAAAGGCACTTTTGCCAGCGCTGCGGCATCGAAGGTGATGCCGAACTTCTCCGGCAGATCGCGAATGCCCACCCACCAGTCACGCGTCGGATCGAGCAAGGTCACCGAGCCTGGCGCGCCGATTGAGGCCGCCCAGAGCCTGTCGGGATGCAGGATAGCAAAACGATGCGTGAAATGCCCGCCGCCGGAAAATCCGAACATGGCAAAGCGGCTCCAATCCTGACTGTATTTGGCGCTGACCTCCTCAACCATGGCGAGCAGCACCTGATCGTAGCGTATGTTGCCCTCGAGCAAATATTTGTATCCGCTGCGGGCATCATCCCCGAGAACGCCGATTGGGAACAGCGGACACAAAACGGCGCAGCCGTTCCAGCGTCCGAACTCGGAAAACGCATCGCGGAATCCAAGAAAAGAGGTGCGGCCGGTGCCATGGACAGCGACCATCAGATCGACTTTGGCCCCTTCCCCAACCGCGGGAGGCACATACAGGCAATAGTGAAAGCGCGGGTCTGATTTGGAAGCAAAGATGGCGGTCGCGCCAAGGTCATAGGTAGCGCGACCGCGATCCGCGACAGGCCCCTTGGCAACGCTTGTCAAATCGATAACTCCTTAATAGGCCCGGCATTCCGGCAACAATATACCGGTCGGCCGACCTCGTGAACTGGAGGCGCCTCCAGGCAGCCGCGAGGAGGACCTCGTCGTGCATCGGAAGCAGGGCGCCGGCGGGGCGATCAGGGGCAAAAAGAATGCCTCCGCCAACGCCTCGGGAAGCCGCCATTAACTTTTCGTTAACCATGCCGGGCTAGCCTTAACCAATCAGTAAGGACTCGCCTCTGTGACCTGCGTCTCTCCCATCCAAAACAAGTCCATACGCTTTCGAGCGCGCTCGTTTGTAGCCTTCACCCTCACCCCTGAGGCCCCGCTAGGGGAATGGCTGCAAAGCCTCGATCACTGGACCGAAAACTCTCCCGGCTTCTTTGCCGGCCGCCCGGTCGTGCTCGATCTGAATATACTCAAGCCCGAGGTGGGCGAGATGCGGGATCTGGTCTTACAACTCGCGGAGCGCGGGATTCGCATCTACGCGATCGAGGCCGATGGCAATGTAGCTCTCGATGCCGATCTGCCGCCGCTCCTCGTTGGCGCCAAGGAGGCCACCGCCGACGCGCTTTACGTGCAGCCGCACCCGAAGGCCGCAGCTGAGGCCAAGACGGAAGAGCCGCAGGCGCCGAACTCATTGATGATCAAGGCACCGATCCGCTCCGGCCAGTCGATCTTTCATCCCGATGGCGATGTGGTCATTGTCGGCTCCGTCAGTTCCGGTTCCGAGATCATCGCCGGAGGATCGATCCACGTCTACGGCACGCTGCGTGGACGTGCGTTCGCCGGCGCCACGGGAAATTCCGCGGCTCGCATCTTTTGCCGGAAAAACGAAGCCGAACTTCTGGCGGTGGACGGCTGGTACCGCACTGCCGAGGAGATGGACGCCTCCTCGCGAGGAAGGCCGGTACAGGCCTTTCTCGAGGACGGCGCACTTTGCGTCGCACCGCTCAACTAACAACATTGGAGGCACAAATATGGGCAAGGTAGTGGTTGTCACATCCGGCAAAGGGGGTGTCGGCAAGACGACCTCGACGGCCGCTCTCGGCGCCGCGGTCGCGAAAACCGGCAAGCGGGTGGCTCTCGTCGATTTCGACGTCGGCCTGCGCAACCTCGATCTGATCATGGGTGCCGAGCGGCGCGTTGTTTTCGATATCGTCAACGTCATTCAGGGAACCGCCAAGCTTTCGCAGGCGCTGATCCGTGACAAGCGACTCGAAACGCTGTTCCTGCTGCCGGCCTCGCAAACGCGCGACAAGGATGCTCTCACCGAGGAAGGCGTCGCCGATGTCATCGACAAGCTGCGATCGGTTTTCGACTACGTCTTCTGCGACAGCCCAGCCGGCATAGAGCGGGGCGCGCAACTTGCCATGCGCTTTGCCGACGAGGCGGTAATCGTCACCAACCCGGAAGTGAGCTCGGTCCGCGATTCCGATCGCATCATCGGCCTGCTCGACTCCAGAACGATGAAAGCCGAGCAAGGTGAATCGATTGTCAAACACGTCCTCGTCACGCGCTACGATGCTGCGCGCGCTGCCCGCGGCGAGATGCTGAGCATCGATGACGTGCTCGAGATCCTGTCGACGCCCTTGCTGGGAATAATTCCCGAGAGCCAGGACGTGCTGCGCGCATCCAATGTGGGCGCGCCGGTTACGCTCAGCGAAAACACCAACCCCGCCGCACGCGCCTATATCGACGCGGCAAGAAGACTCGAGGGCGAGGACCTGCCGGTCATTCTGCCTTTCGAGCGGAGGGGCCTCCTCGACCGGCTGTTGGGAAGGAGGGCAGCATGAACCTGCTCGATATCTTCAAGCGCCGCGGCAGCGCGCCGGTGGCGCGCGAACGCTTGCAACTGCTGTTGGCTTACGAGCGTCGAAGCCGCAACCAGCCCGATCTCGTCTCGGTGTTGCGCGAGGAGATCATGGCGGTGATCGCCCGGCATGTTCAGGTCGACCAGGATTTCCTGCAGGTGAGCATGGATCACGGCGAAACGACGTCGAGATTGGAGATCGACATCCAGATCCCCAACAAGGTCGCAATGCCCATGGCCGCGGCGTTCTAACGGAATCCTCCGGCCAGGGCTTGCGTCGGCTGCTGCCGAGGTTGCGGCGCCGTGGTTGGCGTGTTTGACCCGGTCGCCACCGGCAAGTTCTCGCAATTCGAGGACAATAACCACTCCCTCACCAAAACCCCGCGGCCGTTTCCAGCCGCGGGGGCCTTGGGAGGGCCTTTCGAAACCGTGGTCAGATGTTGGCGAGCAATTCGTTGACGCGGCTTTCCATGTCGGCAAGGGCGGTGTCGACGTCCTTCTGGCCACTGATTGCTGCACTCATCTCTTCGCCGATAATGTCCTGGATCGCAAACTGACGCTGTACGGCGGACGGCAGCGGCTTGCCGAGATCAGCGACCGCAGAGATCGTGTTGCGATGCGGCAGGGCCTTGAACGCGTCCGAGGTGATGACGGCCTTATAGGCCGGCAGGTGACCGGTGCGTGACCATTCGAAGTCGTTGTCGGCGAAGAACTTCAGGAATTTACCGATGGCCGCGATCTGTTCAGGCGTGCGGTCTTTCTGCGAAACGGCCCAGGTGTGGCCGTCGGCATATTGCGCGTGGGCGCCGCCAAACAGCTGCGGATACGGATAGACCGCATAGCCGCCCTTGTTGAGCGCCGTACCCTTGGTCTCGGACTGGGCGTTGTAATCGCCGACCACCCAGGTGCCGTTAAGGTGGACGCCACCCTCGCCGGCAAGGAAGGCGTTGATCGAGCCGCCATAATCGAGATCCTTGGTGGTGTAGCCCTTCTCGAAGATCGCCTTGTACATCTCGACGACCTTCTTGGCTTCCGGCGTATTCAACTTCACATGCTTCGGATCGGCGAAGAAATCGGAATCCTGCTGGAAAAGATAGGTGTAGAGGTTGCGTGTGTAGAGTGCAGTCTCATTGGTCAGGTTCTGGACGAAATAAGGCTTGCCCGTCTTCTGCTTGAACTGTTCGGCCTGGGCGAGCAGTTCCTCGGGCGACTTTGGAAAAATCGGCGTGCCGTCGGCATTGACCAGGCCGGCTTGTTTGAAAAGATCCATGTTGACGTGATAGAGCATCGTCCAGCTGTCGATCGGCAGGCCATAGACCTTGCCGTCTTTGGTGGCGCCATTGCGTGCCGCGTCGGTGAAGGCGTCGGGTGTCACGCCGACCGACTTCAAGAGATCGTCGAGCGGCATCAACAGGCCCTTCGACTGATAATCCGACAGTACGGATTCATGGATCGTGACGATGTCCGGAGCGTCGCCTGAAGCGAACTGCGCGGTCAGCTGATCATAGCCGGGCCATTCCACGGTGGTGACGTTGACATGGACATCGGGATTGTCGGCGTTGAACTTGTTGATTAGCGAGGTGATGATGCCGCATTCGCCAACGGCCTTGGTGGCATCGGTGTTGGTGCCGAAATCGGCATCGCAGGCGCCGAAAAAGCGCTGCACGCTCAGCTCCGTGGCCGCGAAGCTTGGACTTGCGAGCATCATTGCGCCCGCAGAGACTGCTGCAAACAGTATTTTCTTCAGTTTCATATCAGTTCCTCCTACTGAGTTTCCGCCGCTCCACCCTGGATTGGCTTTCGTGCTTCAATCGCTGCGCATTCCCCCGGCCGTCAGGCAATCTTCGTTATCTCACCGCAGCGCCGGAGACCGCCGTGACGATGTATTTCTGGAAGAACAGGTAGACGATCAGGATCGGTGCACCGGCGAACACCGCCTGCGCCATCAGGAAGCCGATGCCTTCGGACTGGGCGAAGTTGGTCTGGGTCGAGGCCATGCCGACCGTCAGCGTGAACATGTCCTTCTTCGTCGCCGAAATCAGCGGCCAGAAGTAGTCGTTCCAGGCGCCGAGAAAGGTGAAGATGCCGAGCGTCGCCTGCGCAGGCAGCGTGAGCGGCAGAAGCACCTTCCAGAAAATTCTGAGCCGGCTGGCGTTATCGAGCATGGCGGCTTCGTCCAGCTCCTTCGGGATGGCCTTGAAATACTGGGTCATCAGGAAGACACCGAACGGAGCCGAAAGGCCCGGCAGAATGAGCCCTTGATAGGTGTTGTGGAACTTCAGCATGCTGAAGATCTGGTGACGGGCGACAAGCACGGCCTGTTCCGGGACCGCCAGACCGAACAGCACGATCACGAACAGCACGTCTCGGCCGGGGAAATTCAGCCGTGCAAAACCGTAGCCGGCGAGCGACGACAGGATCAACGTGCCGAGCGTCAATCCGCCCGAGACGATGATGCTGTTGCGCACCCAGATGAACACCGACGAGGTGCCGACGGTGTTGATGTAGTTCTTCAGCGTATAGGGCGCGTGAAACACCGAATTCGGATCGGCCATCAGCTCCGTATTGTCCTTGAGTGACAGGCCGATGACCCACAGAACCGGCGCGATCATGACGATCGAAAGCAGGATGACCAGGGCCAATAACAAATGGTCGCCAAATGCCCGGCCCTTGATGGAAGCTGCTGTGGCGCTCATGCCTGGTCTCCCCTGCTGCGTGTCACCAGGTACTGGGCCATGGCCGCGACCAGGATGAGGATGAACAGGATTTCCGATGCAGCGGCGCCCAGGCCGAGATCCCAGCGACGGAATGCGGTATCGTAGATGTAGAGCACGATCGGCTTGGTCAGGTTGTTCGGACCGCCGCGCGTCATCAGCCAGGCCTGGCCGAACAGCTGGAATTGCAGCACGATCTGGATGATGATCACCAGGATGAAGGTCCGCTTGATCGACGGCAGCGTGATCGAGCGTAGCGTCTGCCAGCGATTGGCATTGTCCAGCGCTGCCGCCTCGTAAATATCCTGTGGAATCTGCTGGAGCGCCGAGAGAAAGAGCATCATCGGCAGGCCGATACACCACCAGATGGTGGCAATGGCGATGCCGACCATCGCCAGGCTGGGATCGGAAATGAAGGCCGGAGCCGTTGCGCCGAACCATCCGTAGATCGTCGACAACAGGCCGACATTCGGAATGAAGACGATGCGCCAGATCAGCGTGACGATGGTGACCGATAGCACCGACGAGGAAAAGAACAGCGTCCGCAAAACCGCGGCAGTGCGCGTGCGGCGGTTGAGGCAAAGCGCCAGGAAAAGGCCGATCAGCGCCAGCGTCGGCACCGTCAGAAGCACGAAATAGAAGGTGTTCCAGATCGATTGCAGGAAGACCTTGTCGTGATACAGCCTGGCGTAATTGCCGAGACCGACAAAATTTCCGGACGAAAACGTGTCGGCCTTGTGGAAACTCAGCCACATCCCCCAGAGCAGCGGGAAGAGCAGCAGCGTGGTGAAGAAGAACAAGAATGGCGCAACGAAAATGACGTTTCGCCATTGCGGCGCATAGATGTCGGCGGTAGGGGCTCTGACGCCGACAGCAAGCGTCGCGGTCGGGGACATCGCCAGCCGGTCAGCCATCTCAGGCCTCCCTCGCATGCCAGGCGCGGCCGGTCTCGTTGAACAGATGCGATTTCTGGCCATCAAAGGCGAGCCCGATTCTGTCGCCGACGGCGACGCGGCTGTTGCCGGCATCCGAGCCGACGATCTGCTGGCCATCGCCCAGCCGCGCGTAGATCAGGGTGCGTTCGCCGAGCCGCTCGAGCACATCGACCACGCCGCCGGCATTGCCCTGTCCGGCGGCAACGATGCGCACGTCTTCAGAACGGATGCCGAAAGTGTACTTGCCATCGGTCAGTTGGCTGGAGGCGATCTCGGTCTGCACCGAGACGCCGTCCGCAAACCTGGCCGTGGCGTTCTTGCCGTATCTGTCAAGCGTCGCATCGACGAAGTTCATCGCCGGCGCGCCGACGAAACCCGCGACGAATTTGGTCGCCGGGCGCTCGTAGATCTCCATCGGGGTACCTATCTGGTCGATCTTGCGATTGTTCATGACGACGATGCGGTCGGCCAGCGTCATTGCCTCGACCTGATCATGGGTGACGAAGATCATCGTCGATTGCAGCCGCTGGTGAAGCTGGGCAAGCTCGATGCGGGTGCGGGTGCGCAACGCGGCATCGAGATTGGAGAGCGGCTCGTCGAACAGAAAGGCCTTCGGCTCCTTGACGATCGCACGGCCGATGGCGACGCGCTGGCGCTGACCGCCGGAGAGCTGGCCCGGCTTGCGATCGAGCAGATGCGGCATTTCCAGCATGCGGGCGGCTTCATTGATGCGCGCCTCGATGACCTTGCCTGGTACGCCGATATTCGCAAGGCCGAAGGCCATGTTGTCGCGCACCGTCATATGCGGATAAAGCGCATAGGACTGGAACACCATGGCAATGCCGCGCTTGCCCGGTGGCAGATGATCGATGCGCTCGTTGTTGATGGCAATCTCGCCGCTGTCGACAGCTTCGAGCCCGGCAATCATTCGAAGAAGCGTCGATTTTCCGCAGCCGGACGGGCCCAGGAACACGATGAATTCGCGTGCCCTTATGGAGAGCGACAGATGATCCAGCACCGTCATGGCACCGAACTGCTTGCTCACGTTCCTGATCTCGATATCGGCCGTCACGTCGACGCTCCTCCTCAGCGTTTGCGCTTTCTCGATGATCCGCCTGAACTCAGAGCCTCAGGCGTATGACCTGGTAGGAATAGGCCGGCAGTGACAGGCTCAGCTTGCCGCCGGCGAGCGAGGCGCCCTCACCCTTCCTGGGGCCGACATTGCCAGGGTTTTCGGCCGAATTGACGGCTTTCAGATCGGCGTGTGCCATCACCTGGTGATCGACGATCTCCGCCGCGCCGAAGCCGGTGAGGTCGACCACTGTTTCGATTGCCTCGCTCGAATGGCGGTTGACGGCGAAGAAGGTGACGTGGCCGGTTTGCCTGTCGTGCACGCCGGCAACATCGACATAGGCGACGTCGCCCGCAACGCTGGATTTGTAGGTCGGGCTTTCCACCTTGAGATCCAGCGCATTGCCGCGACCATAGTTAGAAGCAAACAGATAGGGATAAAAAATCGTCTGCCGCCATGCCGGGCCATTCGGAACGGTCATGATCGGCGCGATGACATTGACCAGTTGTGCCAGGCAGGCGATCTTGACGACATCGGAACGGCGGATGAAGGTGTTGAGGATCAGGCCGACCTGCAGCACATCCTCGAAATTATAGATGTCTTCGAGCAACGGCGGGGCGAACGGCCAGCCGTTGCTGCCGCCGAGTATCTTCCTGTCCTGCTCCTTGGAATGGTACCAGACGTTCCATTCGTCGAACGAGATGTAGACCTGCTTGTTGGAGCGCTTCTTGGCCTTGATATACTCGATGACGCCGGCGACCGAGACAATGTAGTCGTCGAGCTTTTCGCTCATGGCGAGATAGTTCGGAGCGTCGTTGGCGTCGTTGTCGAAATACATGTGCAGTGAGATGTAGTCGACCTCGTTGTAGGTATGGTCGAGAACCGTCGCTTCCCATTCAGGGTAGGTCGGCATCTTGGCATTCGAAGAGCCGCAGACCACCAGCTCGAGTGACTTGGAGAAGGCGCGCATGGCCTTGGCCGTCTCATGCGCCAGCCGGCCATACTCGTCCGCGGTCTTGTGACCGATCTGCCAGGGGCCATCCATTTCATTGCCGAGGCACCAGAGCTTGACGTCGAAGGGCTCCTTGCGGCCGTTGGCGATGCGCCTGTCGCTCCATTTGCTGCCGCCGGGATGGTTGGCGTACTCCAGCAGGTTGCGGGCTTCATCGAGGCCGCGCGAGCCGAGATTGACGGCAAGCATCATCTCGGTGTTGGCGGAGGTGCACCAATCGGCAAATTCATGCAGGCCGACTTCGTTGCTTTCCGATGTGTGCCAGGCGAGGTCGAGGCGCACTGGGCGCTGTTCCTTGGGGCCAATGCCGTCTTCCCAATTGTAGGCCGAGACGAAATTGCCGCCGGGATAGCGGACGATCGGAACATTGAGTTCCCTGACGAGATCGATGACGTCCTGACGCATGCCGCTGGCATCCGCTGTCGGATGGCCGGGCTCATAGATGCCGGTGTAAACTGCCCGCCCCAGATGCTCGATGAAGGATCCGTAGAGCCTCGGATCGATTTCCGAGACAACATAATGCGGATGAGCCGTAACGGCTGCCTTCATGCATTCCTCCCATCGATATCACAAACGATGATTTAAATCATCTTGCCCGATATCAAAGAGGAATTGGCAGCCCTTCGTCAAGCCAAAATACCCAAATGTAGGACAATTAGACGAACGCCTTGGCACAGCAGAAAGCCAGATAGTTGAAATTGCTGCGTTATCCTCAGAACCCGGTTTCATGATATCAACCAGTTTTGATCCTGAGCAGGATGTCCTGATCGTAATTTCCAAAGCCCTTGCCGAAAATATTGATCCCGCCGGGGCGCTTGGCGTCGTCCTTGACGCCGATACGGACGCGGATTGAATGATGGCTCTTCAGATCGAGTGCGGCGAGGCCGGTTTCGGAAATCCTGAGGCCGTCGACATAGGTGCCGTCATTGGCAATTCGCCAGTTCTTCAGCTTACCGTATTGCGAGCCCTTGAGCTTCCACCAGGAGGGCGTGAAGACGCCGCGCTTGTCGCCGAAATCCCCCGGCGACGTCCAGGTGCCGACATCGACGCCATTGATCGTCAGCGTGATGTCCGAGGGCCAATCGGCGCTGGTGCCCGGCACTTCCGAAGACAGCTCTATCGCAACTTCGAGTCCGGTGATCTCGGCATTGGCGAGCTTGGCATTGTTGGGGAACTGGTATTCGACAAAACCGCGCGTGAACCATAGCAGACCGGCTTTCATGCGGTCCGGATCAAGGAAAGTGTTCGGCACATCGAGCAGGCCGATGATGCCGTCCGGCGAACAAAGGCCGCAGGGCGCGGTAACCTCGAAGCCGGTATAAAGCCCGATCGGCATCGACACTTCGATCGCGTCGTTCTTGACCGCACGATATTCGCTCTTGAACACGACGAGCACTTCTTCGGCCGTCGGATAACAGATTTTTTGACTGCCTTTCTTCGCTTTCAGGTTCTCGGTGCGGATCAGCCCCGCATCCTCCAGCACCTGGATGTTGGTCGAGACGGTCGACTGCGGAAGCGACAGCACGGCGGCGATTTCGTTGACATTCATCGGCCCCTTCTCATGCAGCAGTTTCAGCATCGAGATCCGCGCCGAGGAGGCAAGCCCCTTGAGCACGGCAATGCCTTCCTCAGGTTCAATCACCAGAAAATTGCGACTCATGAAATTGCCCGGCCCATGTAAAATCTATATCCGAAATTACCCTGTATATCGGGATATCTGATTTAATCAATGTGCAGGCGGAACGCCGGGCAATTTGTTGAATCCGGCAGGGCGAGGGTCGCGCGGTGGCCCTGCACAGAATTTGTGCAGGAGCCATATGCAGAGTGGACACCTGAACGCCGATCGCCCAATCTAGTCCGGAGCCGAGCCCGGTGATGGCGGCTTGCACATAGAGTGGTTGGACGGGTCGTGACCAAAGGGTGGAAATTATACGATCAGCGACTGGCCTGGGTCCTCGTCGCGCCTGTGCTTTTACTGCTTACCCTGCTTCTGCTGCTGCCGATCGCGATGATGACGGTCTACACGTTTTTCACCTTCGTCACCGCGGGGGTGGAATCGGCGGTGCTGACCTTCGACAACTGGAAGGAATTCCTCACCGACAGCTACTATCACGGTTTTCTTTGGAAGACCGTTCGCGTCGGCGCCATCACCGCTGTGATCTGCGCGATCCTTGGCTATTTCCCCGCCTATTTCATCTGGGCCACGACCTTCAGGCACAAATGGCTGCTGTTGCTGCTGCTCATCGTGCCGTTCTGGATCAGCTTCACCATCCGGACATTCTCGTGGATCCATATTCTCGGCGAACAGGGGCTGATCAACGTCGTGCTCATCAGGCTGGGGGTTATCAACGAGCCGTTGCCGATGCTCTACACCGAGGGCGCCGTCATCATGGGGCTGCTGCATTTTCTGCTGCCCTATATGATCCTGAACGTCTATGTCAGCCTGGAAAGCATCGACCGCACGCTGATCGCCGCCGCCCGCTCGATGGGCTGTACCAGCGCGCAGGCGTTTCGCGAAGTGACCCTGCCGCTATCGATGCCGGGGCTGGGCGCCGGGCTGCTGCTCTGCTTCGTGCTGGCGGCCGGCTCCTATGTGACGCCGCAGCTGCTCGGCGGCAGCCGCGATGCGCTGTTCGGCAACTTGATCTACGACACCATCATGGGGCAGCTCAATTGGCCGATGGGCGCCACGCTTTCCATCGTCCTGTTCGTCCTGCTCGGCGCGGCCGCGGCCGCCTACAGCCGCTATATGGGCCTATCGCAGATCATGAAGGGCCTCAGTGCATGAGAGCGGATCATCCCAATCGCGAAGGCAGATGGGCGTGGCGGCTGACCGGCGCGATCACGGTGTGCGTCTACATCTTCATGTTTGCGCCGATCCTCGCCACGGTCGTGCTTTCCTTCAACGCCTCGATGTTCGGCGGCTTTCCCCTCACCGGCTTCAGCCTGCGATGGTACGAAAAGCTGCTCACCAACGAGCCGGTTCTCGACGCCTTCCGGACATCGATGTGGATTGCCCTGGTGACGGCAACGGTGACGACGCTGCTCGGCATCATGGCGGCATTGGCGCTGGTGCGCTTCGAGTTCCGTGGCAAGCAGGCGATCAACACGCTTGTCATTCTTCCCGCGCTGGTCCCCGAAACGATACTCGGCGTCGGCCTGCTGGTCATGATCAAAGCCGTCGACCAGCCGCGCAGCATGACGCTGCTGGTGCTCGGCCACATTCTGCTCACGCTCCCCTACGTGGTGCTGATCGTCCAGGCGCGCATGGTCGGCATAAAACGTTCCTATGAGGAGGCGGCGCTTTCGCTCGGGGCGCCGCGTGTGTCGACATTCCGCGAAATCACGCTGCCGCTGCTCATTCCCGCAGTGCTTGCCAGTGTTCTGCTCGCTTTCACCATTTCGTTCGACAACACCTCGGCCAGCCTGTTCTGGCGGCCGGCGGGCGTCGAGACCATGCCGACGCAAATCCTTTCGATGCTGAAGATCTCGATCAGCCCCGAGGTGAACGCGCTCGGAACCGTCATGATCCTTTTGACGGTCGGCATTCCCTTGGCTGGCGGGCTCGTCCTGCAAAGCCTCACCTGGTTCAAGGCAGGCAAGTGAAGATGAAAATGGGAGAATGGAAATGAAACTGACAACCACCAAACGACTGGAACGGCTCAACGAACGCTATGCCAATGGCGACATCAGCCGCCGATCGTTCCTGACGCTGACGGCCGCCGCTGCCGCCGCCACCGGGCTTTCCATGCCCTGGATGGGACGGGCGCTCGCCGCGGTTTCGGAAGTGCGCTTCGACGGATGGGGCGGCGTGGTGCAGGAGGCGATCGATAAGTACGCGTTCCAGCCTTACACCGCCAAGTCCAAGGTCAAGGTCGTCCAGGGCACCTTTGGCGACGAGAACGAGATCATCACCAAGATCAAGACGTCGAAACCAGGCGACTTCCAGATCGTCCATTCTTCCGGCGTCAACTACTATATCAAATACGTCAATGGCGGTTTCAATTCCGAGATCAACGAGGCGAACATTCCGAACATGGCGAATGTGCTGACCGCCATGATCGAGCCGTTCCGTAAGATCACGCCGAAGCTGTCGGCGGTGCCATATGATTACGGCACCACCGGCATCGCCTACAACAACAAGGTCATCTCGCCGGAAGAAGCCAAGGAAAAGGGCGCCAACCTGCTTACCGACACGAAATATGCCGGCAAGATCGGCGGCTACGCCGATATGACGACGCGCGTCTGGTATGCGGCACTGCAGACGAAACAGGACCCCAACAACATCCAGGACATGGATGCGGTCTGGGCCAAGGTTCGCGAGACCCGCGACCTGGCCAAGAAGTTCTGGAGTTCCGGCGCGGAACTCATGGACCTCCTGTCGCGAAACGAGATCGTCGTCACTGACGCCTGGTCAGGACGTGTCGCCGCCCTGCAGCAGCAGGGCCAGCCGATCGGCTATCTCGACCCTGCCGGCTCATACGCATGGATGGAGGACATGCTGGTGCTCAAGGGATCGCCGATGGCCGAATGCGAGGAGCTGATCAATTTCATGCTGGATCCGGCCACGTCGATCGCCGTCGCCGAGGGCCAGAACTATCCGCCATCGCTTGACCCGACCAAGGTGAAGCTGACCGACAAGATCGCGGCGCTTCCGGCCTTCGACCCGACTGGATCGATGAAATCGCTGACCTTCGCCGATCCGCTCTACTGGGCGAAGAACGAAGACGCCTGGACCAAGCAATGGGACAGGGTGTCGAAAGGTGCATGACGACAACAGCCACGACCAGCAGCCCCGGCCGGCTTCGGCCGGGGCTGATGGCGACCCGCTCGCCCAGAGCGAGCGGCAGCCGATAGGAAAGCCTGCGGTCGAGTTTCGCGACATCGATATTTTCTACGGCAAGTTCGCCGCTGTGCGCGATTTTTCACTGGCGATCCGCAAGGGTAGTTTCGTCACCTTGCTGGGGCCGTCCGGGTGCGGCAAGACGACGATCCTGCGCTCGATCGCGGGCCTGGTCGACATCTCCGGTGGCCAGATCTCGATCGGCGGAAAGCGGGTCGACGACATCCCGATCTACAAGCGCAACATTGGTCTGGTGTTCCAGAACTACGCGCTCTTTCCGCACAAGAACGTCTTCGACAACGTCGCATTCGGCCTGAAATACCGGAACGTGCCGAAACCGGAAATCGTGCGCCGGGTCAAGAAGGCGCTGGATATGGTGCGGCTGCCCGGCAGCGAGACAAAGCTGCCGTCGCAGCTCTCGGGCGGCCAGCAGCAACGCATCGCACTGGCCCGCGCCATCGTCTTCGAGCCGGAAGTGCTGCTGCTGGACGAGCCCTTGTCGGCGCTCGACGCCAATATGCGCGAGGACATGCGCGTCGAGATCAAGAAAATCCAGAGGGAGACGGGCATCACCGCTATCTTCGTGACGCACGACCAGGAAGAAGCCTTGTCGATGTCCGACCACATCGTCGTGATGAACGCCGGCCTGATCGAGCAGATCGGCTCCCCCGCGCAGGTCTATGACCAGCCGGCCACCGCATTCGTCGCCAATTTCCTGGGCAAGGCCAACATGCTGCCCGGCAGCGTGACAGCGATGGACGGCAAGATGGCGACGATCGCGCTGGCCACCGGCCATGTCGTAAAGGCGGCCGCGCCGAAGGCGCTCGCGACCGGCAGCGCGGTCACCGTTGTCGTTCGCCCGCAGAAGCTTACCGTCGGTACCGCCGGTGCTGCCAACAGGCTGGCGGGACGGATCGTCTCGACCTCCTATCTCGGCGGCAATGCGGTCTACGAGATCGACATCGGCGCCGGCACGCTGGTGCGCGCCAACACGTTGATCGACGGCCAGCCGCTGCGTGAAGGCGAAGCGGTCGATGTCTGCTTCGACCCGCTGGGCTGCGTGCTTCTCGACGCGCAAGGCTTACGCATCGCCTAGCGAGGCGGAACTGAGCCGTTCAGTCTTTCGCGTCACCCTTTGGCCCGAGAAACCGCGCATAGACCTCACCGACAATACCGCGCCGGAAAACCAGCACGCAGACCATGAAGGTCAGGCCGGTGGCGATGGTCACCGGAAAGTTCGAGGTGGCGAGCGTGTTTTCCAGGCCGACGACCAAACTGGCGCCGATGATCGGCCCGACCATGGTGCCGATGCCGCCGAGGAGCGTCATCAGGATCACCTCGCCCGACATCTGCCAGGTGACGTCGGTGAGCGTGGCAAACTGAAAAACGATCGCCTTGAGCGCCGAAGCGCAACATAGCGTCGGATCGTGCGGCGTCCAGATCGGCCTCTATTCTCGCCGAAGCGACGATTGCGGCTGAACGGTCCTGATCCGATATCGTTGAACGAGAATTCCCCTAGTCAACCGTCGGCGGGATGATGGCACGCGACCAGGCGGCCCTCGCCAATGCTTTGGAGAAGCGGGCGCTCGCTGCGGCAGATCGGGGTGGCAGCTGGGCAACGGGTGTGGAACCGGCACCCCGAGGGTGGGTTCATCGGGCTGGGCAGATCACCCTTGAGCACCAGCCGGCCGCGCCGCGCCCGGTCGATGCTGGGTATCGGCACGGCGGAACGCAGCGCCGCGGTGTAATGGTGTCTGGGCGCCGCAAAGACCTCGTCGGTCGGCCCGCTCTCCACGATCGATCCCAGATACATCACCGCCACACGGCTCGAGATCTGACGCACCACGGAAAGATCGTGGGCGATGAACACATAGGTCAGGTTGTACTCCTCGCGCAGGTCGGCGAGCAGATTGACGATCTGCGCCTGGATCGACACGTCGAGCGCCGAGACCGGCTCGTCGGCCACGATCAGCCGTGGCCGCAGCGCCAGCGCGCGGGCGATGCCGATACGCTGGCGCTGGCCGCCGGAGAATTCGTGCGGGTAGCGCGATGCGTGCTGGGGCGACAAGTCGACCCGGCGCAGGAGCTCGGCCACGCGGTCCGCCATTTCCGATGCCGAGAGGCGTTCATGCATGCGGAACGGATCGGCCAGCAGATCGCCGACCCGCCGGCGCGGATTGAGCGAAGCGCTGGGATCCTGAAAGACCATCTGCATCTGCCGCCGCAACGGACGAAGCTGGCGCTGGGAGGCGTCGCTGATGTCGCGGCCCTCGAATTCCAGCGACCCCGAGCTGATTTCGGTCAGACGCACCAGACACCGGCCAAGCGTGGATTTGCCGCAACCGGACTCGCCGACGATGCCGAGGGTCTCCCCGGGCCAGATGTCGAGCGACACCGTATCAACCGCATGCACGGTCCGGCGCTGCGCCGGGAAGATCGAGCGGCCGACGCTATAGCGCTTCGACAGGTCGCCGGCACGAAGCAGCGGACGTTCGCGTGGCCTGGCATTCATCGTTGCATCTCCACCACGCCGCCAGGCCTCTGGGCAGCGAATTGTCTGCGCGTAGGCTCCGGCAACAGGCACGCGGCGCGATGGCTCTCGCCTTGCATGATCGGCAGTTGAACCAGACAGGCGTCGTGGCGAAAGGCGCAGCGGGGGCTGAAGGCGCAGCCTTTCGGCAGGTTGGAGAGCGATGGCGGAATTCCCGGAATGGCAGCGAGCCGGGCTGGACGTGGTCCCTCCATCGGCGGGATCGAGCCGAACAAGCCCCATGTGTAGGGATGCAGCGGCGCCCGGAACACGCTGCTCTTGCCGCCCTCCTCGACAAAGCGTCCGCCATACATCACCAGTACCCGGTCCGCGACTTCGGCGACGACGCCAAGATCGTGCGTGACCAGGATCACAGCGGAACCGAACTGGTCGCGCAATCGTCCGATCAGTTCGAGGATCTGCGCCTGCACGGTAACATCGAGGGCTGTAGTCGGTTCATCCGCGACGAGCAGCGCCGGGTTGCACGAGAGCGCCATGGCAATCACCGCGCGCTGGCGCATACCGCCGGAAAGCTGGTGCGGGTAGCTGTCGATGACCCGATCCGGATTTGCGATGCCGACCGCATCCAGCAATTGCACGGCCCTCGCCCGTACCGCTTTCGCCGACACTTTTTCATGCGCGCGGACCTGCTCGCCGATCTGGTTGCCGATCGTATGCACCGGGGTGAGCGCAGACATCGGATCCTGGAAGATCATCGCGATCTGGCGGCCGCGAATGGCATCGAGCGCACGCCGCTTGAGCCCGATCAGCTCCCGTCCCATGAAACGGATGGAACCGGAGACGATAGCGTTGGGGCTGTCGATCAACCCCATAATGGCGAGCAAGGTCTGGCTTTTGCCCGAACCGGATTCGCCGACCACACCGACGATCTCGCGCTGCTCGACGGAGAACGAAACACCTCCCACCGCGCGCACCAGGCCCTCGTCGCTGCGGAAGGAGACGGTGAGGTCCTTGACCACCAGAAGAGGAGCATCAGCCGACATCGCGAGCCCTCGGGTCGATTATGACGAAGACCACGTCGACGACGAAGTTTGCCATCACCACGAAGAAGGCGGCGTAGATCACCGTGGCAAGGATCATCGGCAGATCGAGCGTCTGCAGCGCCTCGTAGGTCAGTTTTCCGACGCCCTGCAGTCCGAAGACCACTTCGGTCAGCAGCGCGCCGCCACCGACCAGGGCACCGAAGTCGAGGCCGAACATGGTAACAAATGCGACCAGCGAGGTCCTGAGGCCATGATGCAGCACCACCCGCCGCTCGCCGATCCCCTTGGCTCGGGCGGTGCGGATGAAATCCTCCTGCATCATCTCGATCAGGCTTGCCCGCAGCACCCGGCCGTAGAGGCCGACATAAAGGGTTGCCAGCGTGAACCACGGAATGACGAGCGCCTTGAACCAGCCCCAGGGATTCTCGGTCAGGGGGATGTAGCCGAGCGGAGGAACCCAGGAAAACAGCCAGCTGTCGTGCCAGCGGCTTTGCGTCAGCAGGTTGGCGACCTCGCCCAGCCAGAAGACCGGGATCGACACGCCTACCAGGCTCAGGATCATCAGCGCGCGATCAATGAATGTACCGCGCGTTGCGCCTGCGATCACACCGACGATCAATCCGCCGAGCACCCACAGCACTGCCGCGCCGCCGACCAGCGACAGCGTCACGGGAATGGCGCTTATCACGGTCGGAATGACGCGCTGCCCGCGATTGACGAAGGAGGTGAGATCGCGGCTGACGAAAAGCCGGTTCATCATCAGCCCATATTGCACCGGCAATGGCCGGTCGAGACCGAAATCGTGGCGCACCTGGATCAGCGTCTCTTGCGAAGCATTGCGGCCGGCAATGCGCGCCGATGGATCAGCGCCAGGCGTCGCAAAGAAGATCAGGAAAGCGACGACGCTGATACCGAACATAACCAGCACCATCTGGCCAAGCCGGAAGCCGAGCGCGGCAACCACTAGACGCCCCTCGGCGAGGATTTCGGATCGAGCGCGTCGCGCACGCCGTCGCCCAGAATGTTTAGGGCCAGCACCGTGATCACAATGGCTAGCCCCGGCGCCAGTGCCACGACCGGCCGCGAATAGAGCAGGCCCTGGCCGTCCTGGATGATCGTGCCCCAGCTGGCATCCGGCGGCTGCACGCCGATCGACAGGAACGACAGCGAGGATTCCGTCATCATGTTGAGCGCCAGGATCAACGGCACGAAAACGATGATGCGGGTCACCACATTGGGCATGATGTCGCGCAAAAGGATGCGCCAGGGCGATGCGCCAACGCCGATCGCAGCGGTGACGAATTCGGCATGCATTAAGGTCAGGACATGGCCGCGGATCGGCCGCGCCACATAGGGCACATAGACGATGCCGATGATGAAGACCGGTAGCCACAGGCTGCCGGAGCGGATTTCGAACGGACCGATCTGGATACTCTGCGCAATCAGCACGATCGACAACGAAATCGCCAACAGGAAAATCGGAAAAGCCCAGAGCACGTCGAGAATGCGCGACAGGCCGATGTCGACGATGCCGCCGAAGAAGCCGGAAACGACCCCCAGGAATGTCGCGAGGACAAGGCACAGCACGGCTGCAGCACCCGAGATCAACAGCGAATCCCGTCCGCCGTAAAGCAGCCGCGCCGCGACGTCACGGCCCTGGTTGTCGGCACCGAGCATATAGGGGCCGATGCGCCAGGTCGGCCCGACCGGCGTCATGCCGAGGCCAAGGCCTTCGGTGGAGGGCTGCAGCACCGGCTGGGTCACCCCATCGACGACGATCTCGCCATTGAGATTGGTCACAAATGGATCGGTGCCGGAGACGTATCGCGCATAAAGCGGCGCCGCGAGCGAGGCGATCACGATGACGACGAGCACGGCGAAGGCAGATATTGCCGAACGATCGCCTTTCAGCTTGCGCCAAGCGGTGCGCCACGGGCCATCGGTGGCCCGGCGAACCGGGATGGCAGGCTGGTCCGCAATGACATTGACCATGAACAGGATTGCCTGGGAAAAATCGCGGCCTGGAAGATGCGCTGATCCGCCGGAAAAGGAAATGCGACGGAGAGCCAGCGGCACTCCGTCGCATTGGCTCCGGTCGGCTATTCCACCCAGGACTGGCTGACAATCCAGTAGAATTGCGGGCTGAAGGTGAAGTTCTTCAGCCTGGAAGAGATCACATCGACGCGCTTTGGCGTGAACAGGACAGCGACCGGAGCCTTGTCCGTCACAGCCTTGTCGATGGCGGTCCAGAGTGTCGCGCCCTTGGCCGGATCGGCGATGGTGGCTGCCTCTGCCTCGTCCATCGAGGCGTCGATCGACTTGTCGCAGAACCCCGAAATATTGACCGAGGCGTCGGAGCCCGGCGTGAACGAGGCACAGCTGAACAAGACCTGCAGGAAATTCGATGGCGCCGGGTAATCCTGGAACCATTGCGAGATCGAAATCTGCACCTTGTTATTGGTGTTCTGGATGTAGGTGAACTGTATGTTCTGCGAGATCGGCTTGACCGACGTCTTGTAGCCAAGCTGGTTGAGCACATCCTGCAGGTAGACGCCGATCGCCTTGGAGACCGTGGTGTCCTCGGTGATGATCGTCACCTCCTGACCTGCGGTTCCCGATTCCGCGACCAATTGCTTGGCCTTGTCCATATCCGGCGCCGACCACTTCTCACCTGGATTGGCGGTGAACGGGCAATAGGCTGCGAATGACGGGAAGCCCGGCGGCAGGATCTGACAGGCCGGCTGCGCCAGATTGCTGCCGCCGAACAGCTTGACGATCGCGGCGCGGTCGATCGCGAAGTTCACAGCTTGGCGAACGCGGATGTCGTTGAACGGCGCCAGATTGGTGTTCATCGGCGCATACCACATTGCCGTCAGCGGGTGAACCGTGACCTGCGCGGCATATTTGGTGCCGAGTTCGGCGAGACGGTCGGACGGCGGTGGGTCGAACATCCAGTCCGCCTGGCCATTCTCGACCGCCGTCACCGCCGCCTCGTCGGTAAGGCCGAATTCATAGTCGATCTCGTCCGGATATCCGGCCGGCTGCGCTTCCTTGCTCCATTCCTTGAAGTGAGGATTGCGCACAATCTTCATTAGCTTGTTGGGGTCGTAGCTGGCGATCATGTACGGTCCGGTACCCGGGATCGGATCGGTGCCGGCGTCCTTCAGCGGCGCGCTCGCCGGCAGGATCGACGCGTGTGGAACGGCCAGCTTCTGCAGGAACTCGGCATCCGGCTGGACCAGGTTGAAGGTAATGCTTCCGGCCGCATCGTCGACCGACAGGCCACCTTCGAGGGTGCATGCAGCGGGGGCCTTCAAGCACGCATCCGCGCCGACGATGCCTTTGTAGAAGGTCCCGGCCGTCGGCCCGCTGATCTTGAAGATGCGTTGGAACGAAGCCACCACGTCCTTCGTGGTGACATCCGAGCCATCCGCGAATTTGATGCCCTTGCGCAGCTTGAAGACGTAGGTCTTGCCGCCGTTCTCGACCTGCGGGAGGCTTTCCGCCAGGTCCGCGACGACTTCGAAGCCGGTCTTGTCCCCGGCCTTCTTGTAGGTCACCAGGCCATCGTAGAGGACATAATTGATCTGGAAATACTGCAGCGTGTAGTTGATGTGCGGATCGGCGGTGCCTGCCGCGGCATTGGCCAGCAGTCGGAGTGTGCCGCCTGGCTTGCCCTCGGTGGCCAAGGCACTGCTTGCCGGCGACATCATGGTCACGCCGAGCAGAGCCAGGCAGGGTATCAACGCTGCAAATGCTTTTTGGGGTCGCATATTTGTTCCCTCATGGAGGCGTGTCGGCTTTTGCCGCGCTGAACCCGGTCGATCGACCATTGCGCGGCTGAAACAGTCTGGGTTTGCGAACGGTGTGCGCTACTTGGCCCGATCGCAAAAGACTACGGCGAGCGAAGCCGGACGGGATAGCTATTAAGATAGATAGGGTCGGACAGGCTTATCCCGCCTATTTGTTGAGCAGCCGGCCGACATGGCTATTTGACAAGCAATCATCAGCGGGTAAGCTTGCCCGATGCAAAGCCTTCCAGGCGATCTAGAGAGCCGGTTCGAAACCGGAATGAGCATCGACGCTGCCATGGCGGTGGCAACGGAGGTGCTGGAGCCCATCGGTTTCACCGCATTCATCTACGACTATACGCCCGTGCCGGTCAGTCACAAGGGCGAGCTTATCACGCCGTCGCTGATGGCTCTGCGCAACGTGCCGCGCGACATGCAGGATCTCTGGTGCAAGGGCGGATATTATCAGCTTGACCCGGTGCAGGAGGCCGCGCTCACCGTATCGAGACCGTTTCTCTGGTCGCACAGCGGCGTTCAGAGCACCGTCATGCAGCGCGTGCTCCAGTCCAAGCACGATCCTGTGGTCAGCTATTTGCTTGACACGAGGATGACCTGCGGCGTCACCGTACCCATTCGCCTTGCCGGCGGCGATCTCGCCACCTTCACCGCGATCCGTGCCGATCCGGAGGCCGGGTTCGAGCTCGAAGCCAGACCCTTGATCGCCGAGATCGGAGATCTGGGTCATCTGCTGCATGACTCCGCCTACACCGGTTTCGACGCCGGAATCCGCACCTGCCAACATGTCCATCTGACGTCGCGCGAACGTCAGTGCCTGCGCCTGGCCGCTGCCGGACTGACGGCCAAGCAGGTCGCGCGTGAGATTGGCCGCGCGGTGCCTACCGCAACGCTGCACCTCAACGCGGCGACGCGAAAGCTTGGCGCGCGCAACCGCTTCCATGCCATCGCGCTCGCCGCCCATTACCGGCTGCTCGAACCGGAGCATTGAGGCTCGTGACCTGCGGGGGATCGGCCTTGCCTCGGGCAAACCCATAACCGGCGAACCTATAAATAGTGCTAGCTGTAAATGCGCTGGGCCGCTTAGTACCGTCGGCCGCACACAAGGCTTGGGAGGGGTGCACCAAAGTGGCTCCTGCCGCGCCATGATGCGGAGCTTGGACTGTGACGGCACATGCGATCACCGAAGGATTTAGCGACTACAAGGGCTATCGCACCTGGTACCGTGTGACCGGGGACCTCGGGTCGGGCAAGCTGCCCCTGGTCGTCGCTCATGGTGGACCGGGCTGCACCCACGACTATGTGGACTCATTCAAGGAGCTTGCCGGAACCGGGCGAGCCGTCATCCACTACGATCAGATCGGCAACGGCAAATCGACCCATCTGCCGGACAAGGGCGGCGACTTCTGGACCGTCGATTTCTTCCTGGGCGAACTCGATGCGTTGCTCGCCCATCTCAGCATTGCCGGCCATTATGCCCTGCTCGGCCAGTCCTGGGGCGGCATACTCTCGGCCGAGCACGCCGTGCGCCGCCCTGAGGGGCTCAAGGCATTGATCCTGGCCAATTCGCTGGCCTCGATGGCGCTGTGGGTGGAAGGAGCCCGGCAATTGCGCACCGAGTTGCCAGCCGATGTGCAAAGTGCGCTCGACCGGCACGAAGCGGCGGGAACCACCGATCACCCCGAATATGTTGCGGCGACGAAGGCTTTCTACGACCGTCATGTCTGTCGCGTCGTTCCGATGCCGCCAGAGGTCGCCCGGACATTTGCGGCAATCGAGGAAGATCCGACCGTCTATCACACCATGAACGGTCCCAATGAGTTCCACGTCATCGGCACGATGCGGAATTGGACCATCGTCGACCGCCTGCATCGGATCGAGGCGCCGACCCTGGTTTTCCGCGGCTTCTACGACGAAGCGACCGAGGCCTGCGTCCAGCCCTTTCTGGATCTTATCCCGTACGTTGAAGGCCTGGTCTTCCCGAATTCCAGCCACATGCCGCATGTGGAGGAAAAGTACGACTGCCTCAGCGCCGTCGGGCGCTTCCTGGCCAAATACGATTGACGTTCCAGCGCCAGGTCTTCTGTTCCAACGGATCGTCGACACGACGCAGTCGTCGTGAGGCAGGTTCAGAAAACCTCGAACCGTCCCATTTCTCTGCCGACGCACATTGCTATGCCTCGGTGATGGCGACGCCACGCTATGTGGATGTCCCGCAAAGGCCTGCAGGGTCGTCCGATGAGGCCAAATCACGGGCAGAATGCCAGATCACGGACAGCATAAAGGAGCCCATTCGAGCGCCTTTTCCATTGCCCGCGGAGGCAGGGGCCTAACGTTGCGGCGCAGATTGGCATGTCGCCGGCATGGCCGCAATCAGCCTGCCCTCCCCTGAACTGGCATCCCGTCGCTGAAAAACCTGACGGATACGGAGGACCAAGTTGCCGGTGGGTACGGAAAGTATCGGACCCAAAGTTTCGCCAAGCAGTTGCAACCGAATTCATTAGCCGGCGTTAAAGTGCGGGTGATCTAGCGGGGCATGGGGAGGCTTTCATGCAGACGTATCTCGTCGAGCGTATGGACGGCGACGATGTTATCTCGGTGCGCGTTGTCAACGCGCCGAGTCCGTTCAGAGCCGCAGCTATGATGACGGGCGGGCGTATTACCTTCCGAACGTGGGAAAAGGATTGGATCCGCGTGACCGACGAAAATCGGGGACAGATCTATGCCTATTGTTTCGTCCCCGGCAGCTATTCCGACACCGAAGCATCGCCGGTGTCGTCCGGAAGAACCACCGAATAGGCAATATGCCTGAATAGCGGCAATTCCATCTTCGACCCCACCTTGGTCTTCGAGCCCGCCTTGGCATGTGTCCGTGTCATGCGCACCACAACAGCCAGCGAGCCCGGCATGATTGGCTCGGCCGGCGGCTTGCGAAACAGGCGAAGTGACTAACCAAGCGCCCTTGAGGGAAGATCAGGGCATCATCAGAATGATCGATGAAAAGATTGGGGCGGGGGGCGATAAGTGACCCTAATCTTAGCGTAGGCAACTCATGTCTTCGGCATATTTGGGATCAGAAGTCGCGGATCAGGATCTAGCGGTGGATTGTCAGACAACGACCTCCGATAATTGGTCCAGTGTCCCACAATACGCACTGGATCAGGGTGGTCCCGTACTGCGCCCATTTCAAAGATTGGGCGTCGATTTTACCAACATTGCGGCCTTCGATCACCTGAGAAATGTCGTCCGCCAGTACCCCGACAAGCTTGCAATCAGCGACGGCGCCAATCGTCTGACCTATTCCCAGCTCCTCCGGTCAGTCGAGACGCTGTCCCACCAGATCGCGGCGACCGTCCCAGACGGACAGGCGATAGGGATTCTTCAGGCCAACTCGGCCTGGTATCCCATTGCCATGCTGGCAAGCATGACGGCTGGGCGGCCTTCGGTGCCACTCAACGCGCGAGATCCTAGCTCGCGTATCCTTGAAATCGTGGCCGGGGCGCGGCTCTCAGCTGTCCTGGGCGAGGGCAATGTCCGACCCGATGGATTGCCCCACCTGGTCAGTTGGATCGATGTGTCGACCAGTGCGGCCTCGCAGGCTGGGCAAGTGCCTCGTTCTTATTCCGTCTCGGTCGATGCGCCCGCCATCGTGCTTTATACGTCAGGGAGTACGGGCCGGCCCAAAGGCATCGTTAACAGCCAGCGCAGCTTGCTGTGCCGGGTCCAGCAATATGTCGATGCGTGCCACATCAACTCGGATGATGTTTTCCTGCCATTGACCGGACCCGCCACAATCGCCGGGTGCCGGGAGATTCTTGCTGCTCTTCTCACCGGCGCCACCTTGCATCTGGTCGAAGTCGAAGCGGTCGGCCTGCGCGCCGTTCAACGCCTGGTGCGATCCGAAGACGTGACAATCACCTATCTGGTGCCGGCACTGCTTCGCGCGCTTATGGCAGACGGACCTGCAGAAGCGTTCCATTCACTCAGAGTCGCCCGGATCGGTGGCGAGAAGGTGCCCTGGACCGACATCGCCCTGCTGCGCAAGGCCGTCTCCGATACGTGCCTTATCCAGATCGGTTACTCGTCAACCGAGACCACCGGCTCGCAATGGTTCCTGCCGCGAGACTGGCCAGAGCATGGAGATTCGGTTCCAGTTGGCTGGCTGCTGCCTGGAATCACCTTCGCAATTGTCGACGAAGCGGGCCGCCGCGTTCAACCGGGCCGCAGCGGAGAGCTTCTGATCAGGAGCCCGTATGTCTTGCTTGGCCATTGGGAGGACGGGGCGGTTGTGCCGGCAACATCAGACCCGCACGATCCAGGCCTTCGGATTTTCGCGACAGGTGACCTCGTTCGACTTGATGATCAAGGCCTACTGCACATCGTCGGTCGCAAGGGGCGCCAGGTAAAAATCAACGGTCGACGCGTCGAGCCAGCCGAACTCGAACGGGTGCTGCGTTGTGCACCCTCTGTCGCGGATGCCGTGGCAATCGTGACGGCCGCGAATGAGCTTGTCGCCTTTGCTGTTCCTCGGCGCTCGGCCGAAGCGACCTTTTCGGACGAGCTTCGCCAGCTTGTCAGGACCAATCTGCCGCCGCCGCTGCGTCCCTTGCGGTTGCACACGATCGCCGAGATTCCGCGTCTGCCGAGCGGCAAAGTCGACATCACGACACTTGCAGAGATGGATCTTTCAGCCAGAGAGACAGCGGCGACCGCGCGTCCGCTCGAGCCGCGAGGCAAGCTGACCGCGCAGCAGGTTGTCCAGCGGGCATGGACCAGCATTCTCAATACGCGCGTGGCGGCAGGACGCTGGGATGACGCCGGAGGAGATTCGCTGAAGCTGCTGCACTGCGTCATGGAAATCGAAAGCGCCATCGGGCAGGAACTCGGCCTTGAGGCCTTCACCGTCGGGATGAGCCTGGAGCAAATGGTCAAGGCGGTCGTGTCCGCCCAGGCAGGCGATCAAAGCGCGCGCGCCCAGAAGCACGACCCTCCCATTCTTTTTCTGTTCCCGGGGTCCGTCGGCTATGGCCCGAGCCTTGCAGCCTTTGCAGCAGCGATGGGCAAGGTGACCCGCGTTGCCCCGATCAGGTATCCGGCCCTGGCTATGATACTGCGCGGACAAGACAGCCTCGCCGATATGGCCGACGCCGCCGTCGACCAGATCCGCCGCGCCCAACCCTCGGGCCATGTACGACTTCTCGGCCATTCGCTCGGCGGCGCTGTTGCCTTCGAAGTTGCGGCGCGGCTGCTGGCAGCGGGGCGAACCGTAAAGTTCCTCGGCATCCTCGACACCAGCCTCGTCGGGGAGCGAAGCGCCCGCTGGGAGACGTTTACGCGCACATTCAATCGAATCCGAACCAACCGCGTGTCCGCTTACCGGATGGCATGCCGCGCCCTCGCGAAAGTCGCCGTGGCAATGAAGCGCGAGGCACAACTGGTCCAGTTTCTCGACCGCTTCGCTCAAGGACAGTTCAACGCGACGAGCTTTAGAACCAAACTGGAACTGCAAGAGGTTTTGCGCGCGCAAGCCTTCTTCCAGTGGGTGGCCGAGCCAAAGCCGGCTCTGCCGATCACAGGCACCCTGTTCCGCTGTGCTCGACCCGGAATGCCTCTGGCAATCGGCTGGGATAGCGTCTTCGCCCATCTGGACGTGATTCCGATCGTCGGCAGCCACATCGATCTGGTTGTAGAGCCTCACCTTACCACCAATCGTCCCCTTATCGAGAAAGCGGTGGCGAAAACCTATTCGCCAATCGAGTCTCGCAAACTGGAGTACAAGCCATCGACCTGATCTCAACATTCGGCAAAGACGCCCTGGTGCTCGACGCTGGCGCGGAAGTCGATCGCATCGTCCAGATCTTGCGCCAGCAGGTCCTCGGCACGCTGCGACGTCGAGGGGTGGTTGTCGGCCTCTCAGGCGGCATCGACAGCTCCGTCGTTGCGGCGTTGTGTGTTCGCGCCTTTGGGAAAGGCAAGGTCCTCGGGATATTCATGCCGGAGCGCCATTCCTCCGGCGACTCACTGAGGCTCGGCCGCATTGTCGCCGCACACCTTGGTATCGAAACGATCCTGGAGGATATAACGCCGGCCCTGGAAGCGATCGGCGCCTATAGACGGCAGACCGAAGCAATCCAGACCGTCGTTCCCGAATATGGGGACGGCTGGAAATGCAAGCTGGTGCTCGCCTCGGTTCTCGAGAGCAACGGTCTCAACATCACGCGCCTCACGGTTCAGGACCCCGAGGGCAGGACCGACACGGTGCGCCTGCCGTCGGCAGCCTATCTGCAGATCGTCGCTGCAACCAACTACAAGCAGCGCCTGCGCAAGATGACCGAATACTACCATGCCGACCGCCTCAACTACGCGGTAGCGGGCACGCCGAACCGCCTGGAGTACGACCAGGGCTTCTTCGTCAAGCAGGGCGACGGAATTGCCGACCTGATGCCAATCGTCCACCTCTACAAGACCCAGGTCTACCAGTTGGCCGAATATCTTGGGGTGGAGGAAGAGGTCCGGCGCAGACCGCCCACCACAGACACCTTCTCGATGGCGCAGAGTCAGGAGGAGTTCTACTTCGCGCTTCCTTATTATCTGATGGATCTGTGCCTCTACGGCTTGAACCATGGGATCGCCGACGAAGACGTCGCCGAGGCAACCGGCCTCACCGTGATGCAGGTCCAGAAGGTTTTCAAGGATATCGACAGCAAGCGGCGCGCCGCACGTTATCTTCACGCGCGGCCGTTGGTGTCCTCTTCAATGGGCGAGGGCTAGGCGATGTGCGGCATCGCCGGAATTGTGTCGCTGAGCGCCGCAGCGGCGCCCCCTTCCCGCGATGCGCTGATACGCATGGCGGGCGCGCTGGCGCATCGCGGCCCGGACGAACGCGGCCTTTACCGGGACAGACGTGCGGGATTGGCGCATGCCCGCCTGTCCGTCATCGATCTCGCAAGCGGCCAGCAGCCACTCGCCGGCGCGGGCGACACAATGTGGATCGTCTTCAACGGCGAAATCTTCAATTACGTCGAGCTGCGACAAGACCTGGTCGCGCTCGGTTATCGCTTTCGCACACGCAGCGACACCGAGGTCATCGTCCATGCCTATCATGCCTGGGGCGAGGCCGCCTTCGAGCGAATGAATGGGCAGTGGGCAGTCGCCATCTGGGACTCCGTGGCAGGTCGTCTCGTCTTGTCGCGGGATCGGTTCGGCATCTGCCCGCTGCACTTTTGCGAGCATGGCGGACGGCTTTATTTCGCCAGCGAGGTGAAGGCCATTTTCGCGGCCGATGCGGATATACCCCGCGCCTTCGATCCAGCCGGCATCGATCAGACTTTCACACTCTGGACTGTCGCGCCGCCACAAGGCGTGTTTGGAGGAGTAAGCGAACTCACGCCGGGGCATGTCCGCATTTATGACAGCGGCGTCGTCCGGGAGCGGGCTTTTTGGAAGCCTGACTATCCAGAGGTTGACGGACCCGGCGATGATGAATTCACCGGCTCGCTTGATGACGCGGTGGAGGAAGTGCGCAGCGCCCTGGAAGCCGCGACGGCGCTCAGGATAGTACGCGCCGACGTGCCGGTCGGCTGCTATTTGTCCGGCGGGCTCGACAGCTCGCTGGTCGCCACGCTGGGGAGACGCTTCGCGGGCGAGCGCTTCCAGACTTTCTCGCTGCGTTTTGCCGACGCCGAGTATGATGAGACGCATTTCCAGCGCCTGGTTGCCGGCGTGGCCGGCAGTGACCATCATGAGGTGGTTGTTTCGCGCAGCGATATCGCTGGCATCTTCCCTGAGGTGATCTACCACACCGAGCGGCCAATCCTCAGGACCGCGCCGGCGCCGCTGTTCCTGCTCTCGAGACTGGTGCGCCAGCACGGCATCAAGGTCGTGCTGACCGGCGAAGGGGCCGACGAAATGTTCGCCGGCTACGATTTGTTCCGCGAGGGCAAGGTCCGCCGCTTCTGGGGACGCCAGCCCGCCTCGACGCGACGCTCGCGGCTGCTGGAGCGCCTCTATCCCTATCTCAGCCGCTCGCCGGTGCAGCAGCAGGCGATGGCACGCCAGTTCTTCGGGCGCGACATCCACGCCTGTGACGCGCCTGGTTTTGCGCATGGCACGCGCTGGCGTACCACAAGCGCCATCAAGCGGCTGTTTTCGGCAGACATGCGCGCCCAAACGGAGCGCCGCAACGCCGTGTCCGAGCTGCTTGCCCGCCTGCCGCCGGAGTTTTCGCGATGGGGCTCTCTTGCGCAGGACCAGTATATAGAGATTCAGACGCTGATGTCGGGATACCTGCTTTCCTCACAAGGGGACAGAATGCTGATGGCTCATTCCGTCGAGGGGCGCTTCCCGTTCCTCGATCATGAACTCGTGAGACTCGCGAATTCGCTTCCTGCCGCCTACAAGCTGCGCGTGCTCGATGAAAAGCATGTGCTGAAGCGCGTAGCGCAACCGATCGTGCCGTCGGAAATCGTCACCCGCAAGAAGCAGCCTTACCGGGCCCCCAACGCGCTCTGCTTTGTCGCAGATGGCGCTCCGGCCTACATTCGCGAAGCACTTTCGGAGGCGGCGCTGCGCGAAGCGAACGTCTTCGATCCCAAGTCGGTTACCCGGCTCCTGAACAAGTGCCAGGCCAGCGCCGGCGACGGCGACCTGTCCAACTCCGACAATATGGCGCTTGTCGGGGTGCTGTCGACGCAGCTTCTTCATCGGCAATTTATCGCGAGCCTTCCAAGTGGGGCTCGCACGCTCAAGCTCAGCATCGATATCGACCGCGAACACCGCGAAGAGGTGCTCGCATGATGCATGGCGCCGTACCGCTCCTGCATGACTATCTCACCCACTCTGCCAGCCGGCTCGGCGAGAAGGTGGCCCTGGTGTGCGGCAATCAACGTGTCACTTATGGCGATCTCGATATGCGTTCGAACGCCATAGCGCACCATTTGACCGATGCCGGAATTGCGCGTGGCGATCGCGTGGTGGTCTTCGCCGACAACACTGTCGAGGCCGTCATTGCGTTCTGGGCGGTGCTCAAGGCCAACGCCGTGGTGTGCATCGTCAATCCGCTCACCAAAAGCGACAAGCTTGATTATCTGCTCAACGATTGCCGCCCGACGGCACTGATCACCGACAAACACCTGCACTCGATTTTCAGGGAGCCGGCGCGGAATTGCCCATCGTTGCGCCGCATGATCGTCTCCGGGCCGATCGAACACAGCGACCTGCAAGAATTGCCGCATGCTGTGCGCTGGGACGCCGCGGTCGCGGCAGCCCGCAGCACGCCGCCCTCGCGCCGCTGCATCGACATCGATCTCGCTGCGATCATTTATACATCCGGCTCGACGGGCGAGCCCAAGGGGGTGATGCTGACGCATCGAAACATGATCGCCGCGTGCGCCTCGATTTCCTCATACCTGGCGCTTGCCGAAGACGAGGTGATCCTCAATGTCCTGCCGCTCGCCTTCGACTACGGTCTTTACCAGATGATCATGGCATTCGGCGCGGGCGCCCGGCTGGTGCTTGAGCGCTCGTTCGCCTTCCCGGCGCAGATCCTTGGGCTGATCAAGCAAGAAGGGGTGACGGGTTTTCCCGGCGTACCGACCATCTTCGCCGCACTCGGGGAGCTCAGGTCTCTCAGGGATCAGGATTTTTCGAGTATTCGCTACGTCACGAACACTGCGGCCGCCCTGCCGCTCAAGCACATTCTCCTGCTGCAGGAGCTGTTTTCTGGCGCCCGCATCTATTCGATGTACGGCCTTACCGAATGCAAGCGCTGCACCTACCTGCCGCCGGAGGATCTGGAGCGAAAGCCGTCGAGCGTCGGGATCGCCATCCCCAATACGGAAATGTGGATTGTCGACGAGCATGACAGGCGGGTCGGCCCCGGCATCGTTGGTCAGCTCGTCATCCGCGGAGCGACGGTGATGAAGGGCTATTGGGGCAAGCCGGAGGCGACAGCCAGGAAGCTCAAGCCTGGCCCGCTGCCGGGTGAGCAGGTCCTATACACCGGCGACTACTGCCGGATGGACGCCGAGGGCTATCTCTACTTCGTCGGTCGCGGCGACGAGATCATAAAATCGCGCGGAGAGAAGATAGCGCCGAAGGAGGTGGAAAACGTGTTGATGAACATTGCGGGCGTACGGGAAGCCGCGGTCATCGGCGTTCCGGACGAGCTGCTCGGGCAAGCAGTGAAGGCATTTGTCGTGATGGAGCAGGGAAGCATGATCGGTGAAAAGCAGTTGCAGAAAGAGTGCCAGAGACGGCTGGAAAACTTCATGGTTCCGAAGTCCATCGTCATCGTACCCAGTCTGCCGATGACCGACACGGGTAAGCTCAAAAAAACGGCCCTGTCATGAGTCGGTACCAGGGCGAAGTTGATCAGCATTCATCTTTTGTACCGGAGGCGAAATCAATGTTATCTACCAAGGATAGAACCGATACCTGCAGCGAACAAATTCGCGCTTTCCTGGCTTCGAATTTCTATATAGCCGATCCCGAGAGCCTGGAGAGCGACACCTCGCTACTCGACCAGGGCATCGTGGACTCGACGGGTGTGCTCGAGGTTATCGGCTTCATCGAGGAGACCTTCGGCATCACGGTCGAAGACAGCGAGCTGCTGCCGGAGAATCTCGATTCCATCGAGGGAATTGCGCAATACGTCATGCGCAAGAGAAACTGACGCAAGAGAAACTGATCGCCGAAATCTCGCGCAACTCTGTTTCAACTTCCCGGCCGTTTCTAGCCGCGACAGCGCGTCTACCTGCCGCGGCTGCGATGCTTACGCCTGCGCCCTCGTATGTCCCACAACCACCCTGCCCTCACCGGCCTGGTTGGTGACTGCCCGGATACTCGAATAGGCCTTGGAACGCTCGAGCAAACTCATGACCTGCCGGTCCTGGCCAAGCCCCACCTCGAAAAGCAGGATGCCTCCGCGCCGCAAATAGCGCGGCGCCTCCTTGAGCACCCGCATGTGGATGCTCAGGCCGTAGGGGCCGGCTGCGAATGCTTCACGCGGCTCGAGCTCGACCAGATGCGAACGGTCGCCCTCGAGCCGTTTTTCCGAAATGTAGGGCGGGTTGCAAACGATCACGTCGATCGTGCCATCGAGCTCCAAGCCTGAGAAGGCGCTGAACAAGTCGCCCTGAAGCACCGTTACCCGGTCCTCGATTTCAAGATGGGTGACGTTGCGGCGCGCGACCTCCACGCATCCGTCGGTAAGATCGCTTGCCCACACGCGCGCGGTGGGAGCGTGGTGCGCGATGGCGCACGCCAGATTGCCCGCCCCACAGCACATGTCGACAACGCGAGGCACCGGCAGGTTCAGTTGGCTCAGGACATCGAGAGCGGCCTTGCCGAGCAGTTCCGTTTCCGGCCGAGGAACAAGCGCACCGGGCGAGACCAGCAACTGCAATCCCATGAAGGTGCTGCGCCCCCTGCCGTAGGCATCGGCAACGTTGATCTCTTCGCTCACGACACTCGCCTCCCGATTTAGCCGGCGTTGGTGGCCGACAATTGCGTACCGATGAAGTGTATCTCAAAACCGTTTAACTCTCGATCGACAAAATCAAAACCGATCCCTCCCCAGACGCTTTGAAGCCTTGATGCTACAAAGATGACCATAAGCTTCTGCGCCGTGTCATGATTAGGAATATCTCCTTACCCGACCCGGTTATCCCCAGCCTGGCGAGCCAGTTGCCGAATTCTCAGCCTGGCGTCACGATTTTGCTACATTTTAATCAAAGAAGGCACGTATGTAAGCAATTCGTAATGTTCAGCAGCGGGGCGGGGCTGCTGCTTCCCGGAAGGTTAAAGTTTGTCCCTCATCGAAAGAATCGACGAGATTGCGCGGCAATTTCGCGTCAACGAGCGCACATCATGAAGTCGACCAAAGGGCGCTCGCTCGATCTCCGCTCCGCAATGTTCGGCTGTGTGCACGGCCTCGTCGGCGTAGGCATTTTCTCGGCATTGATAAATATCCTCGCCTTGACCGGCTCCGTCTACATGCTCCAGGTCTATGACCGCGTGCTGCCTTCGCAGAGCGTGCCGACTCTTGTCGGATTTACAGTCGGGATGCTGGGACTTTACGCGGCCTATGGGCTCCTCGATTTCGTGAGGCTTCGCCTGTTGGTCCGCATCGGCAGCCGCCTGCATAGAAATCTGCAGCAAAAAGCGTTCGCAGCCTCGCTTTCCCTGCCCCTCGTCGCCGGGCCGGATGCGAACCGGGTACACCCGCTTCGTGATCTGGACCAGCTACGTGGCTTTCTTTCCGGGCTCGGGCCGACAGTCTTATTCGACGCTCCCTGGATACCATTTTATATGGTGGTCATCTATCTGCTGCACCCCGCGCTTGGCGTGCTGGCAACGCTCGGCGCATGTGCCGTTGTGTTTTTGACGGTGGTTGCCGAGATCATCGGCCGCAAACCTGCGGCTCGTGCATCTGAGACACTCGTAGCGCAGCGGCTTCTGGCCGACTCCGGCCGCCGCAACGCAGAGGTTGTTCAGGCGATGGGCCTTTCCGCCCCGCTTAGCCGGCGCTGGAACGAGATCAGTCATCTTTATCTGAAGAACCAGGAACGGCTCTCCGACGTCGTCGGCGCAGCAAGCTCACTGTCGAAGACGCTCCGAATGGCCCTGCAATCATGTGTGCTAGGGCTTGGTGCCTATCTTGTGATCGGCGGCGAGGCCTCGCCTGGCGTGATCATTGCATCGTCCATATTGCTGGGCCGCTCGCTGGCGCCGGTCGATGTGGCGATCGCAAACTGGAGAGGGTTTCTGGCAACCCGCAAAAGCTATACCGAACTGTCGGCAGCCCTGGATGCTTTTGATAGCCAGCAAGAGCCAATGGAACTGCCCGGCCCGAAGGCTGAGCTTGCGGTCGAGGAATTGACCGTCGCGCCACCAAGCCTGCAGAAGCCCACCATCTTCAATGTAAGCTTCCGCTTGGCGAGAGGCGCAGGGTTGGCGGTCGTCGGCCCGAGCGGCTCCGGCAAGACCACGCTCGTGCGCGCTTTGGTCGGGGCATGGAAGCCGCTTCGTGGCACGGTAAGATTGGACGGCGCCTCGCTCGATCAGTGGAATTCAGAACTGCTCGGCATTCATATTGGCTACCTTCCGCAGGACGTTGAGCTGTTCGACGGGACGATCGCCGACAACATTTCGAGGTTCGGCGGCAAGCGCGACGCAAAAGGCGTGCTGGCAGCTGCCAAGGCTGCGGGCGTGGACAAGATGATCATGCGTCTTCCGCAGGGTTTTCAAACACGCATCGGAGAAGGCGGCGCGGCCCTTTCGGCTGGGCAGAGGCAGCTCGTCGGGCTTGCCAGGGCACTTTACGGCGATCCATTCCTCGTCGTTCTTGACGAACCAAATTCCAATCTGGATGCAGACGGTGATGCTGCTTTGGCCGGCGCAATCCTGGCAGTGCGTCAGCGCGGCGGTATCGTGATCGTCGTTGCGCATCGCCCCTCCGCTCTCGTCAACATCGATCAGGTACTCGTCCTGTCGAACGGGATGCTCCATTCGTTCGGCTCGCGCGAAGACGTTCTGGCAAATGTGATCCGGCCCTTCCCGCGCCCGGACAAGCCAAACATTGTCGTTCCGCTGCAGCACGGTGCAAGCGGGCATGCGTGAGGTATTGCTTAGTGTCTAACGTGACCATGTCGTCATATGCTGCGGTTGGCGGCGAAGGCCAGCCGACCGGGGAGAAGCCGGAGCCGGATGGGATTCGAGCCAATCTACCCTGGGGTACTCTGGTCCGGAGCCTAGCAGCACATTGTCGTTCCGCCGCACAAAGGTGCAGCCGGACATATGCGAGGTATCGCTCTGCTGTTGCCGTGTCGTCATACGTCGCAGCCGGTGGCGAAAGCCGTTCGTTGGAGACGAAGCCAGAGCCGGATGGCATCCGGGCCAATCTGCTCTTGGGCCTGGCAACCAGCTTGCTGTTGATCTTTGGCGGAGGGCTCTGGTTGGGATTGACCAAGATTGCCGGCGCGGTGATTGCGCCCGCAACCGTGGTGGTCGAAAGCAACATTAAAAAAGTCCAGCATCAAACCGGCGGCACCATCGGCGGAATCTTCGCGCAGGACGGCGATCATGTGAAGGCCGGCGATGTGTTGGTCAGGCTGGACAACACATTGACCCGAGCAAACCTGCAGATAATCACCGAGGACCTCAATCGCGCCACCATTCGTCTGGCCCGACTGGAGGCCGAGCGCCAGGGTCTGCCGGAAATGCAGATCCCGCCCGACCTTCGCGCTCAAATGGGCGACCCGCAAGTGGTGGCACTTGTCAGTGGCGAGCGTGCCTTGTTTGAAAGCCGTGCTGCGGCGCTGGCTGGCCAGAAGGCACAATTACAAAGCCGCGCGAAGCAGCTGGAACGTCAGATCGATGGCCTCAAATCGCAGCAGTCTGCAACGGACGAGTCTCTGGATCTGCTGACCAAGAACCTTGCGGATGTCGCATCTCTCTACGCAAAGAAGTTGGTGTCCAAGGAGAGGTTGAGCAATGTCAGCCTGGACAAGACCCGGGCTCGCGGCGAATCGGGACGCCTTGTCGCAGCGATAGCAGAGGTACAAGCTCACATCAGTGAAACGGACCTGCAGGTGCTTCAGCTCGACGAACAAATGCGGAGCGACGTGACCAACGAACTTCGCGAAACGGAAGCCAAGCAGACCGAGCTCAGTGAGCGCAAGGTGGTGGCCGAAGACGAACTCAGCAGGACAGACATTCGTGCCCCGCAATCGGGCACAGTACAAGAATCCTCGGTCCATACCGTAGGAGGCGTGATTGGCGCAGGAGAGGTGCTCATGATGATTGTGCCCGATTCCGACAACCTTGTCGTCGACGCTTCCATTCCTCCGTCGCGTATCGATGAGATTCATCCCGGACAGCAGGTGTCGATCCGCTTTCCAGCGTTCGACGCCGGCACCACACCTGCTTGCGAAGGCTCGGTCAAGCGCGTCTCAGCGGATCTGATCAAGGATCAGCAACGCCAGCTTTCCTTTTTTTCGGCGCGCATCGACGTCGAGAATGAAGCGACGTGCCTGACAGGAGAGAAAATACTCAAACCGGGCATGCCCGCCGAAGTCCACATAAGAACCGACGAGCGCAGTGTCTGGTCCTACTTGATGAAGCCCCTTACCGACCAGTTTTCCAGGGCCTTCAGGCAGTAAAGCGGTTGCGAAACGCGCCCCGATCTATCGGGTCGCCGCATTTTCGAGAGCGCTGCTGAATCTGACCTCGATCGTGTCTCCCGGCATGACCTCGGTGTCTTCTTGGGCAAGCTGTTTTCGCCATTCTTCGCCGACCTTGCGAATGATCGTGACCTCGGCCTGGACCTTTTCGCCGGCAACCGGCAACGGCAGTGCGGCAGCTCCCGTGGGCTGCAACTTTTGGCTGGCGGCGCGAAGCCTTGCGCTAACGTCGGCAAGGCGCACGTTGGTATCCTTCAACTCGATCAGCAGACCCATCCTTCTTTGGTTGTCATTGCGTTCGTGCTGTCTGGCAAAATCGTCCTGCTGACGTCGTGCTCTCATAAGCTCAACCGACGTTTCGAGTGCCCGGCTGGAAGAGAGAACCAAAGCGCGCCGAACGTCGGCGAGCCGGTTGTTGGTGAGATTTCCGGACTCAAACGCTTTCCTTACGCGCGCCAGATCGTCTTCGTCCGCCTTCACCCCATCCGCTTCGGCCTGCTCGCGTTTGAGCAAGGTCTCGGTTTGTGCGGCGGCATCCTTGCCGCTTTTATCCAGAAAGCCCTGCTCTTGCTGGAAGTTGTCCAACGAGAGCTTCAGCCCTTCCGCTTCAGCCTGCGCGATCGCCGACGCAAAACTTGCCGGCAAGGGAGATCCTTGTGGTGGCTGCATGTCGAAAGTCGGTTTGTCCTGAAGTTCGGCGCGGATGCGGGCGCTATGAAAATAATCTCTCGTATATTCCCCCCAAAGCGACTCGTAATCGCGCCGCAGATCCACCGGATCTGGGCCAACCTGGTTTGCCCGGGACCGCAAAAGGCTGAAACCGCCTGACACCGCAATCGCCTGCCGCACGGTCATCAGCGGGCGGTAGGCCTGCTGTCCGGGAGTGAGCACGTCGCCGGTCACATAGATCGGTCTGTACTCCGCAACCACAGCGGTCACGTCTGTCGGCTTGATGACGATCATTTGCTCCCGCCCATCAGGCAGACGCTGGTGGAATATCTTGGTCGGCAAGATCGTCTGCATGCGCGTTTGCAGTTCAGCCGGAGTTAAGCCGCCCACCGAAACCATACCGACTTCGGGAAGCGCGATCGTGCCGTCCATCTGGACCACCGCACGTTGCGTTCGCTCCGGGATGGAGGCAATTCCAATCTCGACGGTGTCGCCGGCAGAAAGTCGATAGGCGACCCGCGGTTCCGCTGCAGCAGCCGTATCCATGGCAGCCAGCATGCCGAGCACGACAATAAGGATTCGATCAACGAGGACCATGGGCGACAATCTCCTTCTGGCTCGAATCCGGCGATACCGCGGCCGCAATCAACAGCGGAGCCAATCCTCCCGGGCGAAAGCTCATGTCATGTAACCCATTTCGTGTCGCACCCGGCCTTCGCTGAGGCGCCCTTGCCACCATCCGATGGTCCGCTCCAAGCCTTCGCGCAGGCTGGTCTGGGCACGCCATCCAGTCTTGCTTTCGAGGAGCGAAGAATCGGCCAGCAAGGCACGCACCTCGGAATTCTGCGGCCGCAGGCGGCGCTCGTCGCGGTGAATTGGTTTCTTGCAGCCACTCAACTCGATCACCAGATCCAATATGTCCGAGATCGTCACAGCGCGCTGGCTTCCGGCGTTGTAGGCATGGCCAAATTCGAGCTCGGCCGAACCTGCGGTCAAAAACGCCGCCGCGGTGTCTTCCACGAAAGTAAGATCGCGGATCGGGCTTGTGTCTCCCACCATGATCGCCGGGCATTTTTTGTCGAGAGCCTGGCGTATAATGGTCGGTACGATGGCCCGCTCACTCTGGCGCGGGCCGTACGTATTGAAGGGCCGCATGATGACCACGGGGATGTCGAACGATCTGGCGTAGGACTCCGCCATCATGTCCGCGCCGATCTTGGATGCCGAATATGGTGACTGTCCCTGCAACGGGTGGGATTCGCTGATAGGCATTGTCAGCGCGGTGCCGTAAACCTCGCTTGTCGAAGTGTGCACTACACGCTCCGTCTCCCATTGGCGCGCCGCTTCGAGAACGTTGACCGTGCCCAGGATGTTGGTCTCCACATAGGACTGGGCAGCGGCATACGAATACGGGATAGCTATCAGTGCGGCGAGATGAAACACGACCGCCTGGCCACGCACGATCCGGTTAAGGAACGCGCTGTCGCGAACATCGCCGCGGACGAGATTCAACTGGCGTCGTATGGTGTCGGGCAAATCGTCCAGCCAGCCGTGGCTGTCGAAGGAATTGTAGAGTGCCAGCGCGGTGACGTCGGCGCCGCCGCGGACGAGTGCTTCGGTGAGATGAGAACCGATGAACCCGTCGGCACCCGTAACCAGAACTTTCCTGCCCTTGTATGCCATGACCCAAGCGTTCCCCCTATGACGTGAGGCACTGACTTTGCAAATCCACGAGAGCGCGGATGTCCCACCTGCTCTCAAGGTCCAATCGGCGGCGGCGAAACCACGCCAAGCACCGCCAGCAAGCCGCGCACCATCCACACAACATCGGAGCCGATCGTGCGCTGCGGATAATAGGAAAGGTCGAGCCTGGCTTTGGCAGGAAACAGAACCTGGCGATAGAACAGTAGCGGGTCCACCGATCGCGGATAGAAACGGGCTTCATGCCGGAAGAGAACCTGGGCTGGACCCAGCAAGCCTGGCTTGTATTGTAAAACGTCTTCGAAGCCCCCGCGAAAACAATCGGCGAAGGCAAGGCTCTCCGGGCGTGGCCCGATGATTGCCATCTCGCCTCTGAAGACGTTCCAAAGCTGTGGCAGTTCGTCGAACTTGGTGACGGCGAGGAACCGTCCTATCGGCGTCATGCGGCTGTCATCGGCCATGGTCAGAGCCAAGCCACCGGGGTCGCATTGAACGCTGAACTTGCGGAACTTGTACATGCGGAATGGGCGAGCACCGGCCCCGACGCGGGTCTGTGTGAAGAAGATGGGCCGCCCGCCTTCCAGCAGCAGCGCCACGGCAATCAGCAGCATCAGCGGGGCGAAGACGATCGCCGCGGCTGCAGCAATGACGAGATCGATTGCTCGTCTCGCAGACCCATGGGCGGCGCTCGAGACGTTAGACCGGTGAATGGCTAGGTCCAGGGCATTCATGCGGCTGTTCCTGTCTGAGCGCAATTATTGACCGCCGCGGCAAGAGCGACGACTACCGATTCGACCAATGGCGCGGTGATCTGCGGATGCAGCGGTACAGTCAGTTCGCGCTGCGCGAAATCTTCAGTGCGCGGTAAGTGAGTACCGGGAATGAGCTCACGATAGAGCGTCATCTGGTGCACCGGCGGGTAGTGGATAGTGGTTTGTATCCCTTGCCCGCGCAGTGCGTCGATGACGTCTTGCCTGTCGGCGTAACGTGGCAAAAGGATAGGCATGATGTGGTAGGCCGACGTCCGCGGCTCGTGGAACGGGATGGTCACGGCCGGGCAATGCTTCGCTATGAGACGGCGATACAGCATGACCAGGATACGCCTGATCTCATTCCACTCCTGCAGATTTTGCAGCTGGACCAGTCCGATCGCAGCCCGCAATTCATCCATGCGATAGTTGAATCCGAGCATGGTGACATCATACTGAGGGGTGCGGCTGTTCAGCCTTTGACGCGTCCCGGTGGTCATCCCATGTCCACGCGCCTGGCGGATTGTCTCGAGCAGACCGGCATCCCTGGCGATCACAGCCCCGCCTTCCGCCGTGGTCATGTTCTTGTTGCCGTAGAAGCTGAAGGCGGCTGCGGCACCAAATGTCCCCACCTCCTTCAAGCCCGGCGCATGCGCCGCGTCCTCGACGATGTGCAGCCCCCGGGCACGGGCGAGCCTCTGCCATTGTTCCCGATCGGCGAGGTAGCCGGCGAAATGAACGAGAATGATTGCCTTGGTGCGGGCCGTGCATTTCGCTTCGGCTTCCACGATCGACATCAGCGGCACGTCGGCTGACTCGATGTCGACGAAAACCGGCGTCGCACCGACATAGAGGACCGCATTTGCGGTCGCCACGAACGTCAAGGATGGCACCAGCACCTCGTCGCCCGGTCCGATGCCAAGTGCGTGCAAAATGAGATGAAGCGCTGCGGTGCAAGAACTGACCGCGACGCAATCCTCCGCATCATGAACGTCGGCAAAAGCTTGTTCGAAGGCTCGTACCTGCTCCCCCATGGTCAGCCAGCCGCTGTCGATGACCTTGGTCAAAGCAGTCTTCTCCGGCACACCCAAGATCGGGGCACTGACCAAGAGCATCACAACCTCCTAGACTGATAACTGTGGGAACCGGGCTCGTGACTTCATCATGCAGCCGTCGCAGTGACCTCGATCGAGGCCGACTGGTCTTCCCAGGAAATGGTCTGTGCGTTCTGAAAATCGTCGACGCGCCCGATATCGAGCCAGAGACCCTCATGTTTGTACACGTGCACGGTTGTGCCGTTCTGCATCATCTGCAGCATCAGGTCGTCGAACCCAAAGGGTATGCCGGATGGGATAAACTGCAGAACATCCGGGTTCATGCAGTAAATTCCCATGCTGACCAGATGCGAAAGCGTCGGCTTCTCGCGAAAGACCTGCACGGTATTGTCGACTTCGTCGATGACGCCGAAATCCATCTTGATCAGGCGACAGGCTGTTGCGATCGTCACTGGATCGGTGTGCTTACGGTGCGCTGCTACAAATCGACTAAGGCTTAGATCCGTGAGGACATCGCCATTGAGAACGATGAATGGCTCCGTCAGTTCATCCCTGATCAAAGACAGTGGCCCGATGGTGCCAAGCGGCTCCATCTCCTGCGTATATCGAATTTTCAGGTTCCACTGCGAGCCATCTCCACACACGGTGCGGATCAAGTGGCCGAGATATCCGGTTGTAATATAAACTTCCTGAATGCCGTTGCGTCGCAACCATTTCAGAAGCATCTCGAGAACCGGCCGTGCGCCGATCGGCATGAGCGGCTTCGGCAAGACCGAAGTGAAGGGGCGGAGGCGTGTTCCCATTCCTCCACATTGAATAACCGCTTTCATCCTGGTCCTCCCTTGTTCATTCGGCCTGAACGCTATCGTCACGGGCCGGCTATCCTGCCCTGGTCAGCACCCGGGAAACGCGTTCTTGTCCCCTCAGAAGAACCGGTGAGATTTCCCGTAGAAGACCGGTGAGATTTCTCCACTGTCCCCTGATCCGGACATTGCATCTGGATGGTATGTGGCCGTCAGGGTGGATGTCGTCGTGCATTCGAATGGTAACAATTCAGCCGTTTTGCTGTTCTATATCTTTAGACCTATAGCACTGCTGAACGACCGGCCGGTCTGTCAGCTGTCCAAAAGGTCAGAACGTATGTTCGACGACGTTCGGCGGGTTTCGCTCACAAGGGGCAAAAAAAGAGGAGCGTTTCCCGTCATTTAAGATTATATTAGAAATCTGGCGTTTGCGGTGTTGGGGGTGCCGCAGCGTCGGCTGGATGAATCGACGAGATGATGGCCACGACTTTCAGGCCATTACCGTTCAATCCATTCAGATAGGCGTTGGGGTAGTTCAATGTATCGAATCGTCATCGCCGACGATCACGGCTTGTATCGTCGCGGCTTGCGATTGGCACTGACCGCAGGCATTCCAGGTGTGGAGATCTTTGAAGCGTCCTGTTTCGACGCGGTGCTCAGTTTGCTGGCAGAGCAGTCGTTCGTGGATCTTGCGATCCTGGATCTGAATATGCCGGGCCTGTTCAATCAAGAAGTGCTCGGCGGGATCCTGTCTGCCTATCCGGACACGCGATTTGCGATCGTTTCCGGAAACGATTCACGCTCGGAAATACTCACGGCTCTGTCGATCGGGCTTCACGGCTACATCGTAAAATCGCAGACGGACGAAGAGGTTGTTTTGGCCGTCAATGAAATCCTCTCCGGCCGCATCTATGTTCCTGCACTTCTGTCACGCCCGGGAGCGACGCAAACAACCCACGCGCATACCCATTCCGACGACAAAGGCCCACAGAGGCGTACCGCTGGCGTCAACCTTGGCAGGCTGACTTCGAGGCAAAAGGAAGTCCTCAAGCTGATGGCGGAAGGCTATTCAAACAAGGAAATTGCGCGCGATCTGGAAATCGCAGAGGCGACCACGAAAATCCACGCTGCTGCGGTTCTGCGTGAATTGGGGGTACGCAATCGGACCGAGGCTGCCGTTATGCTGAAGACTTGGCTTTCGAGACATGCCAGCTAGAGCGCCGCGCGTCCTTTTGGACGTGCAAACGGCGTCCCAAGACTCCTCATGCATTTTACTGCATATCCCAAAGCCGCGGCGCAGCTTTGGGCCGACGACATTCTTGGAAGGAACCCTGCGCATCTCAAAGGCCGCTCAGCGCGACCCGCCTTTAGATATCTGCTTTCCGATTGGAGCACTGCACTACAATCCGATTTCCTTGCGTGACAGCCGCAGCGAATACCGCAACCCTTGGTCCGATATTTCCAGCCTGGGAGAGTGACCGACAAGCGGCGCTCCATCCACTCCGATTATCATGGAACCGAAGCCATGACGGACTACGCTTGAGGTCCTACGCCGCCCCGATTCCACCCACTCGAACACGATATCGCTGCCTGTTTCTTCAGGTGCGAACGTCCAGCTTACGTCGATCCGGCCTTTTGGATCGGCAAGCGCTCCATATTTCATGGAATTGGTGGCAAGCTCGTGAACGATCATTGCAAAACTCTCGGCGGCGCCTCCCGACATCGCCACGGAAGGACCGCTGACCGATATCGCACGTGTTCCAATATATGGGTGCAATTCTTGCGCAACGAGATCGTTTATCGCCCCCGATACGCTGCCGTTGCGTGAAAGAAGCAGATGGGTTGCCTCGAGCGCGCGTATCCGGTCGATCAGCATTTCCTTGTATTTGGCGACGTTGTTTCCGGGAACATCGACCATTTTCACGAGCGCCGTGATCACCGCGAAAACGTTGCCGAATCTGTGACGCTGTTCGAGCATGATGCGCTCCCGCTTCTTTGCCGCGGCGCGCAGCAGCGTGGTTTGTCGTCTCTCGCTCAGGTCGGCAGCCACTCCAAGCCGCTGTCCACCATCATCATGTCTTTCCTCCCTTCCGCGCAGCGCAACCCAGCGGATATGTCCGTCCGGTCGGCGGACGCGTATCTCAACATCGTAATTCGTGACCGATGGTGCGGCCTTTCTCGATGCCGCCAGCTTTGGCCAGTCCGCCGGATGAACGACAGCTGACAGCTCCTCCAAACTGCGGCTATTGGCCTGGGCCAGGCCGAGAATGTCCCAGAACGTGTCCGAGCCCGTGACTATCCCGCCTTTAAGGTCTATGCGCCACGTGGCCAAGCGTCCAGCAGACAGAGCGAGGTCCAGCCATTCCTTCTGGGCCCGAAGCGCTTCGTGAACAGCGCGTCGTTCCGAAATATCGTCGACCACCACGAAGATGCTCTCCGAGAGGCCACCCTCGGGCACGGACGAAGAAAGCGTTAGCCTGGCCCAGAATGCCGTACCGTCCTTTCGTGACAGACGCACCTCCGAAACGAACGAAGAAATGTCATTGCCCAGCCTCGCCAGCAATTGCGCCAAGGTATCCCGGTCGTTCGGATGGGCGAGCGTATCGAGCTGCAGTTGGGCAAGCTCCTCCTCCTTGTACCCGGTCATCTCACAAAGGCGTCTGTTGGACTGCAGCAACTCACCTTTCTTGTTGGTGTTCGCGAATCCCATGGCAGCACGTTCGAAGGCCCAACGATAGCGGCTTTCGGTCGCCTCGACGGCAGCGAGCCTGGCCTCCGCGACTTCCAGCAACTCACGCAAGTCCTGCCGCAGACGATGGAAGGTCATGGCAATCACGCCACCCGAAACCAGAAGCAGGATTGCGCGTGCCCAATCTCCACTTGAAATCTGATCGTGTCCTCGTGCCCACAGCCCGACAGCCACCATCAGAATGGTCGCAGCGAGCGCCGGTACGCGGTCTTCGAGATAGGCGATAATAATAATAGCCGGAATAAATTCCAGAAAACTGGCGCCTTGCCCAATATAGGCTGACGATTTTATTTCAAATATCAGTGTGGCAGCTAACACCGATGCAGAGGCAATATGAGTTAGCAATCTGCCCGACGGGTTCGAATTCGACCTGCGCGACTGCGAGCTCATGGACACAGACTACAACCTTCTGACTAGCCCGTCGAGACTAGAGCAAAAAACGTACAGCTTAGTACCACTGCCGGATTGCCATACCGCTATCATAGCGCGCATTTTATCGGACGCAGCGGGGCCTAAGAGCTGCCTTAGAACTGTCGGATCATATTAAGTTTTCAAGGTGGTGATGAACGTATTATCCGTCAGCGCATAGAAGACTAGAATCCAGCTACACATAGAAGACTACATGAATCCCGAATACTTATTTCGGGCGTGTGAAACTTTGGGTTAGGGGTAGAAAATGAATCTGATCGATAGACAGGTCGATGCTTCTTCGAGCAATCGGTACATTGTTACGAGGACCAAGTATGATTTTGAAGCGCGGAATACGCGGCCCTCTTCTGGTCACCTTCCCGATCGCGCATCGGATCCATTGGACGCAAGGTTCGCCGAACCAAAAGGCCGCAGTCTGGAATCCATAACCGGCGTGCTTGATCGCATTGGCTGTGGCTATCTCGTGCTGAATCGCGAAAGAAAAGTAGTCGAGTGGAACGCAGCCGCCCAAACCACGCTTGAGCGCCAGGGCGAAGCGGCCGACACGGCGAGCGGACTTACGGCCGCCCTAAGGCGGCTGATCGCGAATGTTCCGGGCCAATTCCTGCCGGGCTCGTTGTCTTGGGTGGTGATCCGCAGCAGGGGCGACCGACCGGTGATACTGAACGAGAACGGCGTTATCGCTCCCGACGGAACGAGCATTGTGGCGCTGCTGGATCGCGACAACAGGTCGGGGCCAAATCCTCGGACGCTGCAAAGAATGTTTGGCTTGACGAGCGCAGAAACGCACCTCGCCTTGCGCTTGGCCCAGGGCGACGCACCTTTGGAGATCGCTCGCAGCTGGCGTCTCAGCCGCACCACGATCCGTTCCCAGCTTGCCTCGCTGTTCGCCAAGACCGAAACAAAACGCCAGGCGGAACTGGTGGCCCTTCTTGGGCGTATTTCGGTCCTGCCGTAAGGCCGGCCACTTAGATCCAATCGCCGGACGTCGGCAGCCGCCCGGGATTCAAACTGCGCAAGCTGGTGTGTCATGACTTGGCAGGTCGTGCACCGCATTGCGCACTCCACTAGGTTCGATGCGCCAGCGTAAATATCGGAAGCCGCAATCCCGGACCGGCTATTCGGTACTGTCGAACGGATTTCGAAAGGCGACAAGTGGACAACGATCTATGCAGCGATTCTGTCCTTGCCGCAGCGGAGAAGATGGAAATCGCTCGATCCCGTTCGGACCGCGCGGTGAAGAAACTTGCACGGACAGGACCGATCGTCGTCACCGGCGCCGCAGGCTTCATTGGTTTTCACGTGGCCTCACGGCTTTTGCGTCTTGGTGTCAAAGTCGTGGGCGTCGACAATTTCACGCCCTATTACGATCTGCGGCTCAAGGAAGCGCGGTTTGCACGCCTCTGTAGCGAGGCGAAGTTCACGCCGGTACGAATGGATCTGGCGGATGCCGCGCGCGTTCAGTTGCTGTTTTCAAACGTTCGCCCCTCACACCTTGTCCATCTCGCGGCTCAGGCCGGCGTGCGTCATTCACTTGTTGACCCGCACGCCTATGTGCAATCGAATATAGTGGCGTTTCTCAACGTCCTTGAGGGCTGCCGGCATCATGGCGTCGGTCATCTCGTCTACGCCTCTTCGAGCTCCGTCTACGGCTTGAATCGAACCATACCGTTTTCCGAAAATCACGGCGCCGATCATCCCGTCAGCTTCTACGCCGCCACCAAGCGTTCGAATGAATTCATGGCGCATTCATACAGCCATTTGTTCGGCCTGCCCGTGACCGGACTGCGCTTCTTCACCGTTTATGGCCCTTGGGGCAGGCCCGACATGGCCGTCTACTTGTTCACGCGCGCGATCGTCGAGAGCAAACCAATTGAAGTAGCCAATGCCGGCCGCGTGTGGCGAGATTTCACCTATATCGACGATATCGCTGAGGGCGTGGTTCGAGCACTTGCTACACCGCCGCAGCCGGATCCGAATTGGGACCCTTGCACCGCCGACCCTGCCACAAGTTCCGCGCCGTATCGCGTCTACAATATCGGCAACGACCGGCCCGAGGAGATCAACCGGCTGATTTCGATCATCGAGACCGCTCTTGGCAGCCGGGCAGTTCGCGTGGATGTGCCGTTGCCGCCTGGCGACGTTCTGGAGACGCGCGCCGACGTCAGCGATCTTCGCCAGGCCGTCGGCTTCGCCCCGGCAACACCGCTAGAGGACGGAGTGCGACGCTTTGTCGAATGGTACCGGGACTTTCATGGAACGGATGCCGCGGCCAGCGTACGGCAACAGACGTTGGTGAATGAGGCCACCGTGTAGGCCGCGGGCCCTGTCGGGCGATGATCTGCCTCTCGGCGCGTAACGCGTCGGCCACAAAGCCGCACTCGCCAGCCTCTATCCGACACAACCCTGGACTCGAAATTCCTGAACGCTGATGCCGTCGCGTATCGGGGCGCGACGGTCTCAAATCAGCGCAGGAACCAATGTCGCCGCTGGCCTTCGACTGCGTGTGTTCTGAACGATGTTAGCGCAAAGATCAGCCCAGGGATAATTTTCAGCCGTTTGCTGATGTAGATCGACATCGCCACATTCCAAATCGCCAACGCAAGCGCGAGGCCCACTGCGGCGCCCGGCGCGCCGTAGAGCGCAATTCCTGTGGCACAGCCTGTGATACTGGCCGCAGCGCCGACGATCATGGTTGCGGCTGCCGCCCATTCGTTTCCGGTCATCATCAAGAGGAGCATCTGGGGTCCGCACAGCGCGACAAAGACATATCCGAGAATGAGTATCCGCGCGACGGGTGCCGCGGTACTGAAATCCCCGCCGAACCAGTTCAACAGAGGTTCAATAATCGCAAGCATCGGGATGGCCATCGTTAGAGCCCCACCAGAGGAAAGTAGGGCGGCCCGTGAAAACAGCTGCTGCAGAGCCAGCCGATCGCCTCGGGCATGAAGGGCAGCCGCTGTCGGCGCAAACATCGTAGAGACGGCAACCAGGGAAAGGCTCACAAGCAAGGCGACGTTCAATCCCAATGCGAAAATGCCTGCTTCGCGAATGTGATGCGTCCAGCCCAGCACCATGACTCCGGCCCGGCTGATGAAAACATCGAGCCCAGCCATGAGCATCATTGGCGGAACCGCGGACCACCATTCCCGCGACTCGTCGCCTGGCTGAACCTGCCGCAAGCCAGGCGGCTGAAATTTTGTCGCCATGACGAACACCAGGCCGACCGTGATGGCTGAACTTGCCAGCACCGCCTGCATCACCAAGGGTGCGTTGGGGGTCCATGATCCGGATAAGCCCGCCATTCCCAGCAACGTCAACAAGAGGCCGTCGCGCACTATGCGTTCCGGCAGGAGGGCCGAGACACCGCCGCCGAAAGCACGAACAAGTGTTGCGCCCAAAGCGTAGGCGGTGACCAAAGGCACTGCTGCCATGCCTAGCAGCTGGCTGATTTGAAGCTCCTTGTGAGAAGGATCTGAAAAGAAAAAGATCAAGGCGGCGCCAACGATGCCGAATAGTGTCGCCGCCGCCAGCGACCTCTGCAGAGCAAACCTGATTACGCCGTGTACCAGGTCAAGCCGCCCTTTGGCACTGTAGGCGGAGACGAAACGCAACAAGGATACATGGAAACCAAGCGTTGCAAGATAGGCAAGCACCGAGGTCCAGGCCAGAACATAGGAGTAGATGCCATAGCTGGTGGAGCCAACGATGCGCGCAATCAATAACTGCGCCAAGCTGGTCAAGCCCGCACCCCCGATATAGACCAAAAGAGCGAAGATGCTGGCATAGCCGAGACCCCGGCCCGTGTCCTCCTTGTGCGGCAAAACCATATTCGTTGGAGCAACGGAGGCCGCAGGGAAGCGGGCGAGCTTCGGATCGCTGAAATCGTCGATGTCTTTTGCGCCGGCGTCGCGCATTTCATCGCCTTGATCGCCTTTGGCCGCGGACCCTGCTCCGGACTGCGAGATCGTCGACATTATCTTCCGCTCGACAGGCCGAATGCCGTGGCGGTCGTTACGCGGAATCCCGCATGTGACACTCATGATGTTCTCTCGAGCAAGAGATCCGCGCTGTCCCCAAACCGGTAGCCGGCGTGTTTCCTAAGATTGACCTGCGTGAGAACGCTGCCTACGGGGACCTGAGCCGTCTCGTCCTCCGTCAGCAACTGCAGAACACCACGCGCGATGCTGCGACGCGTCCTGGCCCAGCGAACAGCGAAAAGAACCGCGTCAGCCCAGCCCGTCAGTAGCCTGGCCTCAGGTCCTCCAAGTCCCAGCGGTCCATTTATGATGACGATGCTGTACATCGAGCGCAGCTCATCTGTGACCAGGGACCCGTCGATCATGGACAGTTGCGGCAGCAGATCCTCGGATGGTGCGAGTGCCATGAAGTCGATTCCAATTTCAGGCATTCCCGTGACCGCGTCGTGCAGCGGACAACGGTCGCTCATATAGTCTCCAAAGGATTTATGCGGCTTGAACGCACCGAATTCGTTCAGAAACTCGTTCGTGAGGCGGGCGCCCGTGCCGTCAAGATCGAGAAAAAGCACTCGTCCCCCAAGTCGGGTAGCTGCCAAGGCGAGGCTCCATGCGAGCTCGGTCTTGCCATCATGCCGGACGCTGGACGTGACGAGGATGACGTGCGACGCACGGCCTCTCGCTTTGTTGAGAGCCACGGTGACAAGGAGAGAAGTGACGGCTCGGCTGTAGCTGCAGTTTTGCTGGCCGAGAACCAGCTGCTGTAGTCGTTTCGCGTGTATCGTGGGCGCTTCCGGTATCAGCCCCAGGCACGGAACCCTGAGCGCGGCTTCAGCTTCGGCCCCGCCGCGCAAGGTCTGATTGAGACGGCTGCGGACCAAGACGAAGACCCCGCCAATGAGGCCAAACACGATCATGCCGGGCGGAATAAGAAAGATGGGCGGCAGTGTTTTTGGATTCGTTGGCGGCCATGCCGCTGAAAGGATCGAGACCCCGGGCAAGGGAGTTGCGATGCGCTGCACCAGATCCTGTTGTTGGGTGAGAAGCTGGTTGTATCGCTGCGTCAGGATGCTGACCTGCGGCTCGAGCGCACGCAAGCCGGAAAGCCGGCCGGCTGTGTCGGCCACCACCGCATCGAGCACATTCTTACGGCCCTCCAGAGCAGCGATCTGGGCACGGTAGATGTTCCCCTCCGCCGCAATGCGAGCAGTGCCTTGTTCGATCTCGCCGTTGATCGCAGTGCTAAGGCCCGCATCCGCATTGTCGTTGGCTTGGCGGGCCGCCATGTCGGCCAATACCGGAGACCCGATCGCTTCGGCGAGCGCCGCCACCGATGCTCCTCCCTCTCGCAAAGCCTCGATGTGCTGAAGGCGAGATTCCGTCGCTGAGAGATCCGCTTTCGACAAGGATATCTGCTGACTAAGTTCGGCTGTCTCCTTGGCAGCGTTATCCGCCGCACCTTGATCGACCGCGCCGTGGCTCAGTCGATACTTTTCCAGGCGGTCGGTCGCTTTCGCCAGGTTGCTTTGTACGACCGGCAGGCTGGCGACGATCGAGGCGAGTTCCAGCCTGTCTGACGCCCTGCGCTTCTGTGCGAGATCGTCGATGTATACTTGGACGAACGTATTGGCCACCAGGGCGGCTCGCGCCGGATCGTCGTCGGTGAAGCCGACGGTGATCACCCTTGATCTCAGTTCCTGTCCAACCCTCATGCCCTTCCGCAATGCCTTGAGTTCGGCTGCATCGGCCGCCTCCGGCCCGCCCTGCGGCCAAATCCTTTCTAGCAGACCAGCTGCGAAGGTGCGTATGTTCTGCAGGTTGCCGCCTACCGGGGCGGCGCGGGAATTTCCGACATCACCTTGCTCAGCAATGTTGCCGATCTTTGTCTCGCGTAGGGCTGCCACCAGGCGACGCAGATGCCCCTGCGAAGAGAGCATGGTTAAGTGGTCATCAATGCTCGCATCCAGCATCTCCTGAGCAGAATCCGCACCTCCGGGAGCCGCGTTCCTGCCAGGAGCATCGACAATCACCTGTGCGGTCGCCTCGAACAGGACAGGACGCACAAAACCCGCAAGCCCAGCCAACACTCCGCCCAAAATCACCATTGCAAGCAGGAACCATTTTCTCCTCGCGATGGTAATGAGGAGTTGATGGAAGGGGGTCTGCGCGTCGACCTGTTCGCGCAGGAATGGCCTCATGCGCGGATTGATCTCGCGCGTCGGCACGTGCATTTCAGTGGCGCGCGGAAGGTGAATTCGGCTGACTATGGAACCTTCCATCTCATACTCCTGTCAGTTCGAGCGCTGTGGACATGCCCGTTGCCGGCCCGGCGGACCGCCCGGCCTCGTTGCGCCAGGCCTGGAACATCAACGCGGGCCACAAATCGCGAGAATGATCCTGTCTTCCGTCAAGATGGTCGCGCCAGCAGGTTTCGACCTTCGCAAAGTCGAAGATCCCATCTCCGGAGAGGCGTATATCGGCGACTAGATCGCTGGCCCAGATGCGCAACGGGCCGCTCAGCCAGACTGCTATGGGAACATCGAAACCCTGCTTCGGCCGGTCGATCAGCCGTTGCGGAACATAGCGGCTAAGCAGCTGACGAAGAAGCCACTTGCCTTTGCCATTGCGGACCTTCGCATGTGCCGGCAGCCGCCAGGCGAATTCGACAACCCGATGGTCGAGAAGCGGGCACCGGCCTTCGAGGCTATTGGCCATGCTGGCGCGGTCCAACTTCACCAATATATCGTCGGGCAGGTAACCGGCCATGTCGTCGTACAAGAGACGGGACAGCAGGCCATCAAGCCGGGGGGACCCTTGAATTGATGTGGGCGGCGTGTGGAGTGCGAGGCTCCCGGTCGATGCTCCGGTCAGCCGTCGATGCAATTCGTCCTCATCTGGCGCAGCGAGCAGCCGAGCGAGGCGATGCAGCCGGTCGCTCCGCAGCGCGTGCCGTCCACTCGCCGAAAGCGGCAGCTTGCCGACGAAATCGTGACGCGCCGCACGGGCCAGCAATCCGACCCCTGCAGCAAGCGCGTGACGCAGCGGCGACGGCAGCGCATGCTGTCGTTTCAACCGCGCAGCCATGAAATGACGAGCGTAACCGGCGAAGCATTCATCGCCACCGTCGCCTGATAGCGCCACCGTAACGTGCTGGCGAGCGAGCCGCGCCACGAGCAAAGTCGGTATCTGCGATTCATCGGCGAACGGCTCATCCCAGATCCGCGGCAGTTCCGGAATGACTTCACGCGCAGCGGCTGCTGAAAGGTGGAGTTCAGTATGATCGGTGCCCAGGTGCCGCGCGACCTCCGCCGCGTGGGGAGCCTCATCAAACCCGCCTTCTCCGAAAGCGATCGTGAATGTGCGCACCGGTTTTGGCGATTGGGCCTGCATCAGCGCCACAACCGTGGAGCTGTCGAGGCCACCAGACAGAAAGGCACCCAGCGGCACATCGGCTATCATGCGTTCCCGGACGGCAAGTCGAAGCAGATCGTCGAGTCCATCGGTCAGTTCTTCGTCGGTACCGGCGATTGGATTCTGTCGACCGTTCGCGGCGATTTCAGACAGCGACCACCAGTGTCGGGCGCGTTGCGAAAGGGATGCGGCGCTGCGCGCCTCGGCAAAATCCGCCGCCGTCACAGACAGGACCGAGCCCGGAGGTAGCTTGAACACGCCTCGCCAGATGCAACAGTTTCCCGGTACCCATCCTTTCGAAAGCATTGTCGCGGCCGCGTCGAGATCGAGCTCCTGACAGAAACCTGGAAAACGATGGATTGCCTTCAACTCGGAGGCAAAAACGAGCGCATCGCGCGTTGCAGCAACATAGAGCGGCTTCTTGCCCATTCGGTCGCGGGCGAGATGGAGGGTCCTGGTCTTTAGATCCCACAATCCAAATGCGAACATGCCAGCGAAGCGCGTGAGTGCGGTGTCGAGACCCCAGCTCTCGATTGCGCACAGCATCACTTCGGTATCGCTGGCGCCACGGAACCGATGGCCAGCGTCTTCAAGCTCGCGGCGCAGATCGCGGAAATTGTAGATCTCGCCGTTGAAGGTAATGGCATATCGGCCACTTGCCGAATGCATCGGCTGGCGTCCTGCTTCCGATAGGTCGACTATAGCCAAACGTCGGTGGCCGAAGGCAATGCCGGCTTCGCGATTGATCCAGAAGCCTTCGCCATCAGGCCCACGATGACGAAGGGCCGTCGTCATCTGGCCAATTGCCCTGAGCGGCTTGATGTTGGCGGCATCGGGTGCAAGGAGAATTCCGGTAATCCCACACATGCCATCACCTCAGGTCGCTAGAGGTTGCCGAAATCGTTCGCGGCGTTCCGGCAACAAGGCAAATGGTAAGCGCAAACCACACGATTGGATGGCGGATGATCAGATGTGGCATTCCGAAGATGACGATCGACACCACCAGCACGAACAGGGCATCGAGCTTCGCACGCCATGCGCATAAAGCCGCCGCGCCGACAATCCAGGCCAGGGCCAGGACCGCAACCAAACCACCTTGAGTGTACAGATCGAGAATCGTGTTGTGAGCCTCGAAAGGCCGGGGCAGAAATTGGCTGTAGGAAATGGGCGGGCGCTCCAGATGCGGGCCAGGACCAAGGCCCAGGGATCCTGACGTTAGGCCCTTGCCCAATGCATCTCCCCAGAGATGGATTCGAAGTGCAGCGGTTTCGGCGGTCGCTTCGCCGCCCTTGTCCTTGGTAAGACTCAAGGCGAACTGTTCGACGCTGCCCACCTCCGTGACGATGTAAGGCGTCATCGACATGGCCAACGGAAGGAAGCCAATCATCAGCAGGAGGGTAACTTGCCGGGACAGGCTGACCTTGCCGTCACCGGCTGCGAGCCATGTCCGAACCCGCAGCCCAAGAAATATCAGGCCGACCAGGACCGTCGTGTAAAGATAGGTATCACTCTTCGTCAGCCTTCCGACATAGATGGTCAGGATAAGGCTGCTGAGCCCGGCCAGCCTCGCCCACGGCTTGCTTGTAGTCGTCGCAAGATGCAAGGCGAGCGGACCAAGGAGTGCGCAATAGAGCGCGAGCTGGTTGGGATTCTCGGACCAGCCTCGGAAGCGATCCCAGTACCAGGGATCGACGCCGGATTGGTGGATCCAACCCCATCCAAGTGCCAGCTGAACAATAAAGCATGCATTCGCAATCGCGACCACCCACCAGGCAGCACTGCGCAGACGGCGATCCGCGTCGGGCTCCGCGGCGGCCAGGCAGGTGACGCAGATCAGCAGCAGGTAGGCTACCATATCGTGCATCACCACCGACAGGTACAGTACCGTGGTCAGGTAGCCAACGATGGTGCCAATACCCAGAGCGAGCGTGATGATCAGCCAGAAGCCCGCAACACGGATCAGGGCGGGCCTGACTACCAAGTGACCGCCGGCGAGCACCCGCCCGATCGACAGCATGATCCAAAGCGCGAGAAACAATTCGCCATAGCCGTAGGGCAAGCCCGGAACCGAGAGCTGCGCCGCATACGACATGGCCACGCCGCAGGCCAGGATCGCGTCCCGGATCATCGGCGCGCTCCACCCGATCCGCGGTTTGCAGCAGGCTCTTCAAGCAACACCGGCGATGCCGGTCGAGCGAAGCCGCCCTGGGATTTGGCACTAAGGACATTGTCGTAGAGATCGCAATATTGCTCGACCACCCAGGGCAGCGAGAACTGCGTCCGGACGAGCTCGACAGAGCGAGCGCCCATGGTCCGTCCTTTCCGGCGGTCGGACAGGACCTCAATAATTCGAGAGGCAAGGCCGTTCGCATCGTGCGGGGGGACGAGATGGCCGTTCCATCCGTCCTCGACCACCTCATTGCAACCAGGCATCATCGAGGCGACGATAGGCAATCCCGCGAGCCCTGCCTCCAGCAGGACGCGCGGAATCCCTTCTCGGTATTGTGTTGGAAAGGCGAACAGATCGGCCATGCCAAGAAGGGCAGGAACGTCGCGTCGTGGACCCAAGGCGATGACATGCGGCACATGTCGATCGATCTCAGCCTTGTCCACTGCAAATGGGCCCTCGGATTCCAATGGGCCGACAAGCACGAAACGGGCATTGGGCCTTTCCGACAGGATGCGAGGGACTGCCTTGAGGAGTGTCGGGATGCCTTTCTGGCGCGTTAGCCGGCCGACAAAAATTACGATCTCGGCGGATTGGAGCCCAAGCTCTTCGCGCATTTTCATCGCCGACGGGGCAAGATGCCTTGCCATGGCGAACGCATCGACGTCGATTCCAGAACTGCGGATCACTCGTCCGCTGCCGCGTCCGATCAGTCGGTAGCGTTCAAAGAATGCCTGATCGTCCCGATTCTGGAACACCGTAGCCGCCGTCCATAACGACGAAAGCCATTGCAGTCCGCAAAAGATTGGGCGCAGGGCAAGGGCGCGCGGTTCCAGGGACGAGAACGTCCAGCCCAGACCGTTGATAGTGCGCACGACTGGAACGCTTCCGCGCACCGCAAGTGGCGTCACCAGGTTGGGCTTGGTGTCGAAGCTTTGGATAATGTCCGGCCGGAGTTCCGCCATCAGCTTTCGAATGGTTCTGATGGCGGCCCATTCTCCGCTGCTGCTGGAAAATCGGTCGAAACCGTAGCTGCGATGCGGAATGCCATGCCGCAGGAATGCGGCTTCACCGCCGCTCGACACCGCAGTAACACGGAATCCCTTCTCTCGCAGCGACATCAAGAACGGAATTCGCAGGGCATGATCCTCGCCTCCGACACACACCAGATGCGGATTCATCCTGCGTCTCCTGACCGTTCGCTGTAGCCCGATCGCGCGAAGTGGCCGGCCCTTGAATTTGCTTTCATGGTGTTGGTTTCGCTACCCATCTCGCCCAGGTCACGGTAGGGGCAGGTCTTGCCACTGTCCTCGTCTGTTTAAATGACGCAAACCCTGTCCCGGCAGCGGGCCGCCGTACCCAGCCGGTTCAGGTCGCCGCGCGTTGCATCAAAGAGGTCGGCACTGCCCGGGTGCCGAGCGCAGAGTGGTCCGCAGACAAACGGCTCGCGCTCCGCGGCACACTTTCCTGTCATTGCTGGCTGTCGTCGGAAAGCCGCCTACTTTAGCGCGGCTCCCATCATCGTCTGGATGCGCGAAGTTTGACCACGCGGGAGGTGATCGTCCGTGCCTCCGAGGCTAGCAGGATTGGAATGCCGTCGCGAACCGGATAGGCAAGTCCTGCGCTCTTCGAAACGAGTTCATCGCGATCCGAATCCCAGGCAAGTGAGCCCTTGGTCATTGGGCATACCAACCATTCTAACAACTCAGGGTTGAAAGAGGCATTCTCTTCGGCTCGCTTATCCGTATCCATCTGCTATTCCTTTCTCGGCCGTGACATCAACAGTGAGCTCCGGCGCGAGCGCCCTTGGCGATACAAGCCGTCACCCGACGTCATCGCTGTAATTCGTAGGATTCCGGCAAGTGTCATAAGCCTTGCAAACTGCACAATCACGCTAGGTGCAGGCTTGGCCACTGTCGTCGTCCGTTTGAATGAATCGACATCGAACGGAGCCGTATGGCGGCGAAGTTGAACGTGAGGCGTTAAAAGCGTGAATGGAGCAAGCACGATCGGCCATATCGCCATAGGCGACCGGAAGGTTTTGTTATTGAAGACCGCTCGCGGCTAATGCTCTCGAGCCAGTGTCTGATCCTTCCGGCCAGTCAATACGGGCGACGAAATCGTAAACCGGGCCGCCGGGTACTCCCCAATTGCTTGACCAGATCACCTGTGAACCGTCCGGGGACGGCGAGGCGTGGGTCTCACTCCAGTAGTCGAATGGAACGTTCTTCGTCTGCACAATGCGCCGGACCTCTCCGCTGCCGTCGATGCGCAACGCGATGACTTCCCGCGCATACGGCGCCCAAGCCGGATATTTCGATACTTCGTCCGGATTGCCCGAATAGGTAAGGAACACCCAACCGGGCCTGTCCAGCGACCTGAGCGATGCATGCTGTGCTTCACCATATCTCATGAGCGAGGTGACTTTCCCATCTGACAGCCTTCGCTTGATCACCTGGTATATGTCTGGATCGGACTTACTGATCCCCACATAGATTTCGCTGCCGTCGGCATCGACGGTCATGTCGCCATGGCCAGGCCGATGATGCTCAGTCCATTTCTGGCGCAGAACGCCGTCAACAGAAAAGATGAGCGTCTGTTCAGTGTCGTCTTTCAGGTTCTGAATGCATAAGATGTTGACGCCCAGCGGCGAGATTGAGCAGGCGCCGTTGGCTCCGACAAGCTGTGCGAGATCGATTTCCGGAAATTTCCGCCGCTGTCTGAGATCGTAGGCAAAGACGACCGCTTTGCCGTCCCGGCGAACCGCGCGTACGGCAATACGGCTGCCATCACGGCTTGGATTACCTTTGTATGGCCCGAACTGGAGATTGCTACTGTCAGTCGAAACAAACAGGACCTCCTCATGATTGGTGCGTGGCGCCCAGGTCGAGATTTTCCGACCACCGACGCAGATCATCAGGTCGGGATCGTGAGGATGCCATTCGCATTCGGTCGATCGATCACGGCGAAAAAGCGGGGCGTAGGTGCGCCCATCCAGGAAGCATAAGCCGCCGCAGCCGTTGCTGATGACAAGAAGGCTCTGATCCGAATTCCAGGCCTGGGCGCTCGAATAGCGGTGGCTGCAATATTTGCTCCCGCATGCGATGCCGGCGCCGAGGATTCCGGGTTTGGTTATTCGGGTGAAAGTTGTGCCAAATGCCGCATCCTTCGCGGCGTGCAGGTAATCCGGCAGGTCCATGGCTACCGGCGCGACGAACTTTGTCGATGCGACGTCCTCTCCACTCACCGCCCCGTGGATAACTATGGATATCGCGCTGACAGCAGCTAACGTCAACGCCAAGGCAGTCTGGTAGCGAGAAAAGCGCATGTCATGTCAACTCGCGCGGTTTCTTTTCAATAATTCGATTTTCCATATTATTGGATATCTTCTTGTCGACGCTTCAAAACCGCATCTCTCTAAGCTTCAACTCTTTTAAATTTCGCCCGCGCCGCGCCGAACTTGTCGATTACTCCACGCGCTATCATTTCTGTGGCAGCTGTGAGCCCGTTCGAATCTAAACTTTCGACGCAAGTTGTTGGCACGGGAAACGATCCAAGTTGTTCCCCAATGAGATTAACGTGGTCAATATGATCAAGACTGCTCTGCAGATCGACTTCGAGGAACTTCTGAATGATACCGAGGTTACGCCGGCGTTCCTTCAGACGGACCTCTAGAATTTCCCTTGGCGCCTGCAATCGGACAAGCAGATCCGGTTTGGGTAGAAGCTCGAGCGCGCGCGACACCCTTTCACGATCCGTTACGCCGCTGAACAAAACCAGTGAACATACGAATTGCACCATACCCTGGTCAAAAATTGAGATCGTGTCATTGGACGCTATTGCCGCGCGCCAAGCTTGAAGAAGAGCTTCAAGATGCCAGTTCAGGCGAGCCGCCCACAGCTCATTCTTGGGTGGAAGAATCTTAAGCACTTCTGCACCGAGAGAACGCTGTCCGATCCACTTTGAATGCAAGCCGGAGACCAGTTTGAAGGCGGCCCTTCTAACCGGATGTCGGCGGTCACCGGTCTGCAAAACAACACAGTAGCCCTGAGCTCGCAAAACGTGCACCAGCTCGGACGCTAACGTCGTCTTACCAGCACCGGACGGCCCAAATAGCTCCAAGATCATCTTTCAATCCAGACTGAGGGAAGCCTACTGGCAGTGACGTCATGTCCATTTGCTGAAGCGAACGCCCATCTCTTCCTGGGATGTCTAGCCGACGAGCCAGGAATCCGCGCCATCCGTATGAATGACGGTGTGGTCACGTTAGGATATCGACGGACGCCAAAATCGTGAACGGAAGGAGTGCGTTTCGGTGACTATCCTTCCGGATTGCCTACCGTCCGTTTACCGTTCCGTCTCCGAAAGGGATGTGCAGTAGCCCTATTCCCCAGCACACTTCCGCGCGGGCGCGGCAGTCATGAGTTCGGCATGTCTCATCCGTTCGAGGGATGCGAGACACCCAGCCTTCTGGAAACCTTCTCTGTGATGGACGCAGCCAACTGGCCGTTTATCCCCTCTATCGCCAATAGGGCAGCTTGGTCGGCTATCCAATGAACGTGTCGGACAAAAATCTTCGATCTCATCTGCAGGAGAAATCGTATGAAAGCAGGCATATGAGCGAGAACCTCGAGCCACATCAGACGGCAGCGGCAAATACGGCTATACCTGCCAATTACAACGCCAAGGTCGCGGCAGTCGCGGCCTATGAGCTCCCGACAAAACAGAGATATCAAGATCCGAGTTTTGCGAGCTGGTACCTGAACGGCTATGCAGGCCGGTTGAAGCTGTCCACCGTTGCGTCATACGTCATTGCGCGACGGGAGCAACGCTGCATCGCCAAGGCGCTGGAGAGGTGCAGCCCGCCTCCATCTCAGGTGCTCGATATCCCATGCGGAACCGGGAAGCTGGCCGGCGTGCTGGGCCAGCATAATTGTCGGGTGCTGGCTGCAGACATTTCAATGGAAATGATGGCCTTGGCTAAATCAGCATATGAAGGTCAATCCGGATTTCGGGGATTCATCCGATGTGACGTGACGCAGCTGCCGTTCGCCGACGAAAGCTTTGATACGGTGGTCTGCCTTCGCCTCATTCACCTTATCCCGCCACATCTCAGGCGCGACATTATCATTGAGCTCGCGCGCGTTGCCAGCCGTCGCCTGATCGTATCCTACGGCCTTGGCACCCGCCTCCAGAGAATACGGCTAAGGCTGCGGAAGTTGATCACCGGAAGGATGTCGGCGCCTCATCCCGTCAATCTCACCGTTGCACGACAGGATTTCGCGGCGGCGGGGCTCAAGCTGGTACGCTCTTTTAGCGTCCTGCGGTTCCTGTCCTGCGAGCAGCTGTTCGTACTTGAGAAGGTAAAGGCTTGACCTGCCGCCGGTTTGCAGTCTTCGCGTTAGCACTGGTATTGCGGATCAGGCCGCTGATGGTTGTCAAAAGCTGAAACGGCTGCGGGAGGTAGCTGTGGAACCGGCAGGCAAGGCCATTCCGGCGCGCATGGCATCACTCGACCTGCTGCGCCTAGCTGCAGCCCTCGCGGTCGTGCTCTTTCACTATCTTTTTGGCGGCGCGATCGCGGGCAATCTCGACGTGGAATATCCTGCCGCAGCACCTTACGCCATCTACGGCTATCTCGGCGTCAATCTGTTTTTCCTGATCAGCGGTTTCGTCATCGCGTGGTCGGCCGAAGGTCGAACCTGGCAGGAATTCGCGGTCGCCCGCTTCGCCCGGCTTTATCCCGGATTCCTCGTCTGCATGACCGCGACGTTTGTTGTTCTCGTCGTCGCCAAAGATCAGCGTTTTCCGACCGATGTTCCAACCTATGTAGCCAATCTTTCCATGTTCGCCCGCCTCTTCGGCAGGCCGTCCATGGATGGCGTCTACTGGTCGATCATGCTCGAGATCCTGTTTTACGGCTGGGTTGCAGTGCTGATCTTTGCCGGCGCCTTTCAGCGCTGGAAAATACCCATCGCGGCCATCTGGCTCGCAATTTCGGCAACCAACGAGTTCTTCTTTGGGAACCCGGTGATACGCATTCTCTTCATTACAAACTATGCGCCTTTGTTTGCCGCCGGCATCCTCGCGGAAGACATCGTTGCAAGGGGCCGTTCACCGGCTGCGTTTCTGTTTCTTGCCGTCGCGTTCCTGGTGTCTTGCCAGACCGCAATGTTCTCTCATAACTGGATGCAGGAGCACTTTGGCGCAGCCATTTCGTATCCTGCTCTCTTCACCGCCAACATGGTGGTCTACGGAGTCTTCGCTGGCGCGATATTGCTCCGCTCCGTGATTGCTCCATCCAAGGCTATCATGATGCTCGGAGGGTTGACTTATCCGCTGTATCTTTTGCACCAGTATATCGGCTACATTTCGCTTAACGCGCTGGCGCCTCATGTCGGCAAGAACGCCGCATTCTTCGTCGTGTTGGCCGGGGTCCTCCTTGCCTCTTTTATCGTCTGGCGCTTCATCGAGACGCCGGTACGCAAGCCGCTCGTCCGCGCCCTGGTGTCTGGGATATATCGCCTTGCACCAGCCTCGCGGCCAATCCGGCCAACCTCTTCCGCGCGAACGTCATGATCAGGAGCTTTCGGCGGATGCCGCAGAAGATGTTTGAGTCCAACCGTCGCCTCGCGGAAAAGGCAACTGGGTAGCCCCACGACGCCTGCACAAGCGAATACATGATCTGTGGGTCAATCCGCAGGCGAGCAGCAGGCCGGCGATCAGGCGAGACAGCACCGGGGTTCCTTCCAAGCCGCCGATGTTGCACGGCACCGCTGTTGCGGCAATGCCGGCTGCGAGGCGCATTCGCATTTCGGAGAAGCGCCGTCTAGATCGGCAGCTTCGTCGATTGTGTCACATTTTGTTCTTGCTTTGTGCCGGCAGCTATGCTAGTAATTTGGGTACGGTGCAGATTCGCACTGACGACCCGCCGCTAGGCGGGTTTTGTTTTTGGTCTGGTTTTCAGATTTCCCGGCCGTCCTGCGTCGGACGGCTTCTCGACCGCGCCATTCGAGCCAAGCTCCACACGGTCGGATCAAGTTAGCCGAGTCTTATCCCGAATAGAACCATCCTTGGCTGGTCGTCGATACCGTTGCGGAAACGAGTTCGAAGGGAGCGCCCCTCCAACGCTCAATCCTACTTCAAACCTCAATATTTCTGTCAGAGGGTGTCGGTATGTGATTTGGCGCTAATATACGCCGTCTGTAAGTAGGCACGGTCGAAACAGAAAAAGGAATATTGGATGACAACTCTGCATTACACGTCAGGTGGATCGGGCACGGAAATTTCGCAAGCCGGATTCAATCTGGCCGACGTTTCATCTGTTGACCAACTCAATGCGCTGCCGGACGGTATGAAGGGCTTGGTCTACCTCAACGAAACCGACGGAGCGACGTCGTCCTTTATCGACAAGATCACGCCTTTCATCGGCAATCCGAAGCTGTTCGGATTCTTCCTTGTCGACGAGCCGGATCCCACCGGCCAATGGGGCACCTACGCCTCCGCCGCGAATCTGAAGGCAGAATCCGACTGGATTCACGCCAATGTGCCGGACGCCAAGACCTACATCACGATGATGAGCTTGGGGACGTCCGCGAATCCGGATTTTTCGAACACGTACAATCCCGCCAATACCGGTATCGATTACTACGGCGTGGATGTCTATCCTGTCCGCACGGATGGCGCGGTCGACTATAACATGATCGATAAATTCGTTGCCGCCGCTCAGGCATCGGGCATCCCGACGAGCAAGATCATTCCAGGCTACCAGACGTTTGGCGGTGGCGACTATAACACCGACATGGGTGGCAAATATGTCGTGCCCACCGCCGCCCAGATGGAAACCATGATGGACCACTGGGCCAAGCTGGTTCCGTCACCCGCCTTCGAGTACGCGTACGCCTGGGGTTCACAGCGAGGCGACACCGCGCTTGAGAGCTCCCCGGAACTGCAGGCCGTTTTCCGGCAACACAATCTCAGCACCGCCGGGACTGCTCCTTCCGAAGCTGCGGCCACCGATCCCATTTCTACGGCGACGGTCCCTTCCGAGGCCACCACCGGCGATAGCACCGCGACTGTCACCGCTCCTTCCGAAGCCACCACCGGCGGCAGCACCTCGACCGCCACCGCCCCTTCCGAAGCCACCTCCAGCGGCGGCACCTCGACCGCCACAGCCCCGGCCGAGACCATCACCGGCGGCAGCACCTCGACTGCCACCGCCCCTTCCGAAGCCACCACCGGCGATAGCAATCATGGCAAGACCACGCTTTCGCATCTCCTCGCCGGCAACGGCGGTTCGATTACTACCGCCGCCTCCGGCGCTACCGCCAGCGATGGCAGTCATGGTAAGACCGCGCTGTCGCCCCTCCTCGCCAGCGACGGCAGTTCGACTACTACCGCCGCCTCCGGCGCTACCACCAGCGATGGCAGTCATGGCAAGACCGCGCTGTCGCCCCTCCTCGCCAGCGACGGCAGTTCGACTACTACCGCCGCCTCCGGCGCTACCACCAGCGATGGCAGTC